>CAXTOO010000303.1:0-951 GCA_964245875.1 uncultured Fimbriimonas sp.
TGGAAAAGGGACGCGGAGGGCGCAGAGGACCTCGATGAGAGCCGCCGAGGGTTTGCCGAACCTCAGCGGCTCTCACGCTCTTTCCTCATCCGCCTCAGCGTTGGTGCGGAAGCCTTGAGGAGCCTCAGTCGACCGCTCCCTCTTCACGAGGGGTCCAAAGAGGTTTTCGTCCCAAACCGCCACAAAACTCTTGGCGTTCAGGGCAAACCTGTTGTACGATAACTCTTGCCCCGCCCGACCGCCAAGCTTTGACCGGCCCGCGTGGAGGAGCCGATGAACGCCACTCTGATTCCCACCAAGCCTGCTGGAGAACGACCTCCGGTCCCGCCGCCCACGCGAACGACCTTCGACGGCAGCCCGGACGGCAACGACTCCTGGATCGAGCGCCTGACCGACGAGGTCCGAAGAATCTGTCGCTTTGCGGACGCCGCGAACGGCGAGGATCTCGCGACGATGATCGAGATGCTCGATCTCCGTCGCTCGCTGGTCGTGAAGGAGACCCTCCTCCACAACGCGCTCGAAGACTTTCCCCTGCCATCCCTCTCGAACATCCCCATCGATTTCCTGCTCGCGCCCAGCCGTGAGCAGCGGGCGCTTCAAGGACTGCTCAACGGGCTGGACGAGTGCCGCGCCCGCTGCGAACGCCGATTGTCGCGATTCCGGTTCGAGGCGCGACTTTCGCGGGACCTCGGCGCGTCTGATTCCTGATGCCTCCGAAAGACGTCGGCGACCCCAAAGCCGAGATCGCGCGCTTGAAGGCGAAGATGGCGACGATCCAGGATCGCGACATCCGCGCCGCCATCCAGGAGCGCGTCGATGCCCTCGCCGCTCAGGTGGTCGAGCCAGAATCCCCTCTCCCTTCCGAGGGAGAGGGGGCGGCGAGTGAGGGCGATCTTCCCGAAGCCCCGCCGCCTCCGCCGACGCCCGAACAGGCCGAAAAGGCCGAGCGGC
>CAXTOO010000303.1:961-4156 GCA_964245875.1 uncultured Fimbriimonas sp.
GACGATCCAGGATCGCGACATTCGCGCCGCTATCCAGGAGCGCGTCGATGCTCTGGCCGGGCAGATCATTCCGGAGCCGGTCGTCCCAACGAACGTGGATACGGCCGAGCCTGAACTCCCTGAGGCGCCGCCGTCTCCACCAACGCCCGAACAGGCAGAAAAGGCCGAACGTCTCGTCCGCCAGGCCATGCTGGAGAAGCAGCGCGGCAACAAGACCGCCGTGACGAAGCTTCTGGAGGAGGCGGTCGCGGTTGCCCCCGGCGCGCCGACCACCCTGGAGGCATTGGGCGATGACTTCGCCGCCCGCAGCCGGGTGAAGGAGGCGCTCGACTGCTACAAACGGGCGATGGCGCTCGACCCCAAGAACGTCGGGCTTGAGAAGAAGCATGCCTATCTCGTGTTCAACGTGGGCACGGCGGGTTCCATCGAAGACCAACTTCGGCGCAACCTTAGCGACTCTCCCTTCCTCACGCAGGGCGACCACGTCGCGAGCTTCGGAGCGGCCAAGTTCCTGACGTACTTCATTCCCGGCTCGGGTCACCTCGTGCTCGGCCGAACGGGCGCGGGCTTCGGCTTCCTCGGCGCGTGGCTCGTGTGCTTCGTCTGGGCGGGACTCGCCCTGTTGCACGGCGGCGGCGACGGAAAGCTTCGGATCACGGGAGCGTTGCTGCCCCCCGTCGTCCTGTGGGTCGTCGTCCTGTTGGTGGCCGTCGGCTCCCTCGGCGGCGACCGCGCCGCCGCCCGCGCCAAGGGCAAGCCCGAACGTCCCCGCCCTCCCGTGGACCTGCCGTTCGATTAGGGACGAACGGGTTCCGACGGTAGTCCGCCGGATGGCTTGTGCCGGCGGGAGCTTTCCGAGGCTTCTCGGTTGCCCGCCAGCACGAACCATCTGGCGACTACGGGGTGTATTCAAGGTCAATGAGACAGGAACTTCAGCAGCGACGCCGCGCGCTTGTTCGCGGGGTCGAGGCGCAGGGCCATGAACAGCTCGATCTTCGCCTCGTCCGTGCGACGCAGCTCGTTCAGCGCCGACGCGCGGGCGGTGTGGTACAGCGACGACTGCGGCACCGCCTTGACCGCCGCGTCCGCCTGCTCCAGCGCGCCCTTGAAGTCGCGCCGGTTGAGAAGCAGGAGCGAGAGCTGGTAGGCCGCCTCTGCGCCGGTCGCGCGGATCGCCGCCGCCTCGGCGGGTTGGGCATTAGCCTGGGCCGGGTAGTCGAACGTGCATTGGCGGAACATCTGCTCCGCCACCTCGTCTTCGCCCAAGATATGGTGGATCTTGCCGCTGACGAATCGGAGCGACGCCATCAACGGCAGGTAGGTGTTCATGCGGTCGACGATCCCGCCCGCCTCGCGGAGCTTCGCCTTGTCGTCCGACGTGAGCGTCTTTCCCTGATCGTACGCCTCGATGCGCGACTTGGAGAGGTCGCGCATCTTGCCCATCGCGTCCTGGTATTCGGAGGCGCTGGCGATCGCCGCCCCGCCTTGCGGAAGGGGCGCGGTCTGGTTCGAGAGGAGCAGCGCGACCGCGAGCGCCCCGATGAACGCCACCGGTGGAAGCCACTTGGGATACTTCTTAGCCGACAACGACGTTCACCAGCTTCCCCGGCACGACGATGACCTTCCGCACCGAAACGCCTTCGAGGTACGGCGCGAGCTTGGGCCGCGCCATCGCCGCCGCTTCCAACTCGTCCTTCGTCGCGCCCACCGGCATGGGGAACGTATCCCGCAGCTTGCCGTTTACCTGGAGCGCGATCGTCGCCGCCTCCTCCGCCGCGAGTGAAGGGTCGGAGACGGGCCACGCCATGTCGTAGGTGAAGCCCTCTTTGCCGAGGTCGGACCACAGCTCGTCGGCGGAGTGCGGCGCACCGGGCGAGAGCAGGAGGACCAGCGTCTCGGCCGCCTCGCTCAGGGCGAGCGCCTCGCCTCGGCTCGGCTCACCCTTCGGCATCAGCTCGTTCAGCGAGTTCACAAACTTCATCAGGAACGAGACGTAGGTGTTGAAGCCGAACCGCTCGATGTCGCCGGTCACGTCGCGGATCGTTCCGTGGGTCGCGCGGCGGATCCGCTTCGAAGCGTCGTCCGGCTCCTCGAAGACGATGAGGTCGCGCCAGTCGGCGGCGTACGAAGGCTTGATCGCCTCGACCACGCGGAACACGCGCGAGAGGAACTTGGCGAGGTTCTCCACGCCCGCGTTCTCCCACTCGATATCCGCGTTGAACGGCGCCTTGAACAGCAGGTAGAGCCGCAGGGCGTCCGCGCCGGAGGCCTCGACCATCTCGTCCGGCGTGACGACGTTCTTGCGCGATTTGCTCATCCGCGCCCAACGCCAACTCAGGTCGTCCGGAGCGTGGTTCGCGACCTCGTCGAACGGCACGACGACGCCCTCGCCTTCGGCGGGCTTGGTGTAGGCGGTCCAGGCCAAGACCTGCCCCTGGTTCTCCAACCGCGAGAACGGCTCCTTCACGCCAACCAGGCCGGCGTCGTACAGCACCTTCGTCCAGAACCGAGCGTAAAGCAGGTGCATCACCGCGTGCTCCGCGCCGCCCACGTAGCAGTCGACCGGCATCCAGTAGTCGGCGGCGGCGCGGCTCCAGGCCTGCTTGTCGTCGTGGGGATCGGTGAAGCGCAGGAAGTACCACGACGAGCAGGCGAAGCCGCCCATGGTGTCGGTCTCGCGCCGCGCCAGCCGCCCGTCGAGGTCGGTCACGTTCACGAACTCGGGGATGTGCGCGAGCGGGGAGGTGCCGTCGCCGCTCGGCTCGTAGTGGTCGACCATTGGAAGCTCGACCGGCAGCGCCGACTCCTGCACGAGCTGCTGCTCGCCGTCCTTGGTGTGGATGACCGGAATGGGGCAGCCCCAGTAGCGCTGGCGCGAGATAAGCCAATCGCGCAGCTTGAACTGCGTCTTGCGCTCGCCGATGCCGTGTCCTTCGATCCAGCGGCCGAGCGACGCCTGCGCCTCCGCGACGGTCAGGCCGTCGTACTCGCCGGAGTTGATCAGCCATCCATCCTTAGCGACGAATGGAAGAGGTTCCGCTTCTTCATCCCATTCCTCAGAGGAGGGATCATCCGGAGATATAACCGACACGACCTCGATCCCGAACTTCCGGGCGAACGCGTAGTCCCGCTCGTCGTGCGCGGGAACGGCCATGATCGCGCCGGTGCCGTACGTCGCGAGGACGTAGTCGGCGA
>CAXTOO010000304.1:0-2034 GCA_964245875.1 uncultured Fimbriimonas sp.
TCGTGCCGACCGTAAGGAAGCGGAGCGCGCGCGTATCGAAGCCGAGAAAGCTAAGCTGGCGGCGCTCGACGCGATACCGACCGTGGCCGCTCTGTTCGATTCCGAGGTCGGAAGAAAGCTGAGGGACGGCGCGATCCAAGCCAACACCGCAGAAACCTATCGCTACGAGGCCGCGGCCTTCGACGTCGAGACGACCACGCTCGCCGGGCGGAAGCCTCTGGGCACGACCAAGGTCCATGAGGTAAGTCGGGCGTCCATTCAAGAGTGGTTTGGCCTGTACGCCGCCCGCACGACAAGGTTGGGCAAGTTGCCCACGGCCAAGACCTGTGAGAACGTGCTCAGCCATTTGCGGTTGGTAGGGAAAGCGCTGCGACGCAAGGACGAATGGTCCGAATACTCCAGTCCCTTCGAGGTCGTCGAGCCACTGATCGAAGAGGTCAAGCAGGCTAAGGGAAAGGGCGACGGATGGCGAAACCGTCACCGGCTGACCAACGAGTCGGTGGTCAAGCTGCTCGCGGTCTGCGAGAACGACCGCGAGCGAGCGGTCGTCGCCTTGGCCCTTGTGGGATCGCGTCCGCCGAGCGAACCCACTGCGCTCGAGTGGAGCCACCTGGAACGCGACGCCGCCGGTAACCTCTGGTGGCACGTCCAAGCGAGCGCGATCGAGCATGTTGGCGGCAAGCTCGATCTGCGCGCTCATACGAAGACGAAGGAGGTCGACTTCCGCCAGCTGAGCATCCCCAAGCGGTTCGTCCAGTGGATCGAGGCGCTGAGAGGACGCTCAAACACGTACGTGCTGGGCGACGAAAGGGGACCGATGCGGCCTAAGGACTACACCGACATGATCGAGTCGCTGATCGCTAGAGCGGACATCGGGGGAACGGGGATAAGCACCTACTCCCTTCGCCACACGGCGGCGGACGAGGTGGAACGGATTCTCGGCCGCACGGTTCGGGACCTCGTCCTGCACGGACGTCGAGATCGCACGACCGGCAGCCTCCACTACTCGCATGCGCAGCGGGACCGCCGTCGCGCCGAGCTAACGATCGGTGGACTGCCCTACGGAGAACACATGGTCTGGGCGAGCCTTGAGCCTACATGCCAATAGGCTCAAGGCAAACTTTGCCTCTTGCAGCGTGGTTGAGACGAATACTACGAGTTCGCTTGTCCGCTTCTCTCTTCTCTCATGTCGACGATCTGCTCGCGGAGTCGTAGGATCTCGAACATCAACACGGCCGCGACCGCCTCGGTCCTCGTCGTCGCGCCGAACCTCCACAGCACCCTTCGCCAGTAGGCGCCCACGGTCGCGACCTGGATCTTGAGCCGCTCCGCGATCTCCTGGTCGGTGTGCCCGACCGCCGCCAGCGCCATGATCTCGATCTCCCGCGTCGTGCGGCCCCTGCGCGTCCGTACGTGCCTCTTGGCGACCCGAACGGCGAGAGACAACCGCCTGCGACGCTCGTCGTCCGTGACCTCAGGAGCCTTCACTTTCGAGTTTCCCCCAATGTTCCTGCCAGCCTCATCCGGATTTCCTCTGCGTCGACCAACTTTGCCGCGAGAGGGTGAGCGAACCGAAGCTGCGCCCTCAACCGCTCCGTCGCGAGGAACTCCTTGTCGTCTCCGCCACAACGAATGAGGAACGTCGGGTTCTCCGCCGCGGACGCTACGCCGAACTCGACGAGCGACCTGAGATAAGAGCGGATGGCCGCAGGATCGTCTTCCACGCGCCAGGGCAGGACGAACGAGCGGTTGCGGATCGCGGGCCAGATTCCGGGCTGCTCCAGCGGGCGTCCGGCGCACAAGAGCTCGGCGACTTGGTCCGCCACCTCCCTCATCTCGGCGGCGAACTCCTCGTCCCCCTCCTCCACGCCCCTCTCGGCGAGTTCCGAGTGCTTCTTCCGCTGGTGCTCGAACCAAGCCAAGGCGTCAACGAACAGAAACTCGGAGCGGATCGCGACGTCGAAGCGCTGGCCGTCCACGACCACGGCGCCGTGGACGATCGGCTCGGGCGGCGCGACCATCTAGGCGCCCTCC
>CAXTOO010000304.1:2044-4152 GCA_964245875.1 uncultured Fimbriimonas sp.
GTAGCCATCGGTTGGGCACGGCCGGCAGCCCCTGGGGAAGGCCCTCCACCAGCCGTGCGGCGGCGGCGTCGAGCTCCTGGGCGTCCGGGGGCCCTGAGCACGGACGGGCGCTGGTGTCCCGCGACCAGCCCCAGGGCCATAAGGTCCAAAGCTCGAGCCAGGCCTGGCCGTCGAGAATCCGCTTGCGCAGCCTCGCGTTCTGCTCGTTGGAGAGCGTCTTGAGCACGATGCCCTCGTCGCCCGCCCAGCGGTACAGGTCGTCCGCCAACTGATCGCCTCGAACGTTGCTCTTCGCCATGGCGATCAGCGTGCTGCTCCGCGCGAAGAGGATCGTGGCGAGCGCGCCGTCCTCCCACTCCCAGCGACTAGGCCAGAACTGGAGCGAGGGGTGGCGGCGGATGGAGGCGATGCCCATGGTGCTTCGATTATTTCTAAGATAACAATACCCGAGGCCCGACCATCGTAGTGTGGCCAAGAGTGCGGTGAAGTCGCTGAACGCGCCCGAGTACGACGCGCTCCTGGAGGTCGTGCGCGCGGCGCGCGAGGGGGCGGGGCTCTCGCCCTACGCCGTCGCGCAGAGGCTGGGCGAGGACCCAGCCTACGTGTACAAGGTGGAGGCCAGGGAGCGAAGGCTCGACGTGGTGCCGCGCGACCTCTTCGATCGGTGGCTGTCCAAGCTGGGCTCGTAACGAGCACAGCAGGCTCATCGCCGCGCTCAAGGCCTTCGCGACCCCTGGCGCGGCGGGCTCCACCTCGGCGTCGGCGGTGCTTCGGCAGATCGCGGGCTGGGCTTCAGGGGAGCGCGGCACGGGACCCAGTCGCGACCGAACTCCGAGACGGAGAGGAAGACGCGGCAGCCACTTCGCCGCTCCTCGACGTCGTAGCCCGAGCGCCCAAGCTCGCGCACGGGAGTGGCCCAGTACTCGGCGTCCGCGCCGGCGCCCGGAAGGGCCGTGGGCGCCTTCGGCCTGGGCTTGCAGTACTGGGGCGCGATCAGGGCGCCCGACGGAGGTCCGCTCGCGTCGGTCTCGGCCTTAGTCTCCGACACAGGAATCCCGTACCTCGTAGGCCGCGCCTTCGACTCCTCCGCCCACTGCTTCTCCATGCGGGCCTCCTCCGCGGCCTTGCCGTACGCGCGCCCGAACTTGATCAGGAGATAGAAGGCGTAGACGAACGCGACCAGGAAGCCGAGCGGCGGTATCGCGACGAAGATGCCGACGGCGAGGGCGATCCAGAACAAGTTGCCGACGGTTCGGAAGCAGCCCTGGGCGGTGTCGCGCCCCCAGATCGCGGCTATCAAAGCACCGAAGACGAGAATCAGGAGGACGACACCGACCATGCCCGGAGAAGATCCTACCCTGAGAGTTACCAATATAGGAACTTTGTTCCCTCCATTGTCGTTATGTGAGCAGAGGAAGCCAAGAGACGCCACGCTCGGCTGAGTACGGCGTTCTGCTCGATCTTCTGCGGGCCGCGCGCGAGTCGTCGGGTCTCACCCAAAAGGAGATCTGCGATCGTCTGGGCAAGCCCAGGAACTATCTTATAAAGGTTGAGCGCGGCGAGCGTCGGCTGGACGTCATCGAGACGTTCGCGCTCTGCGACGCGATGGGGATCGAGCCTATCAGCGTTTTGTCGAAGTTCAGGCTAGAGACAAAGGAAGCGAAAGGTTAGGTCGAACTTCACCTGTAACGACGCACATCTCGGTCCTGTACCCAAGCTTCGCGAGCGCCCGCACCATGCCCTCGATCGTGTAGGGCTTGGTCCTTCCCCGCAGCAGCTCATCGAGTGCGGAGTCGTCGATCCCAAACGCGCCGACGACCTGCCGCCGATCGAGCGCGCCACGCCTCAGCAATCTCTGGATCTCGACCACTAGAGTCGCCTTGACCAGCGCGACGTCCGCGTCCTCGAGGCTGACGTCGCCGAACACGTTCCCTCCGCCTGGGTCAGAACGAGTCTTGCTGATCCCTCGGAGTCGGAAGCGTTCGGCTTTTCATCGTTCATTCAACGACGCTACCGCTTCGCAGTGGCACCGTGGTAGCCACTCGTTTCAGGGTCGTTCGACCGCATGGCCGACGCCGCGAGCGGCGCGCGCGCGTTCGCCCGCACCG
>CAXTOO010000305.1:0-4129 GCA_964245875.1 uncultured Fimbriimonas sp.
TCGCCATCATCGCGATCCTCGCCGCCATCCTCTTCCCCGTGTTCGCCCAGGCCAAAGCCGCCGCCAAGCAGTCGGTTGGACTCTCTAACGTCCGTCAGATCGACACGGCGTACATGCTCTATCTGAACGACAACGACGATCGGTACGTGCCGTTCGTGACGGAGCGCACCGCGCCGCTGGCCGTTCCCGACACCAAGGCGGACCGTGCGCCTTACTCCTACCGGATCACGCTCGATCCCTACACGAAGTCGCAGGCGATCTTCAAAGACCCTTCTGCCCCCGCATGGCCCGTCGAAGGACCGAAGCAGTGGTACACGACGGACTACGGCAACAACCACAACGAGTCCAAGTTGGGGCCGCCCTACCAGGCGAAGAACTTCCAGTGGTACATCGACCATCCGGACTTCGGCTTCAACGACGACACGACGGGTTCGAGCCTTGCCTCGCCCGCGAACTTCATCATCCTTGGCGACGCGGCGCGGGCGAGCGGCGTGCCTTCGCGTGGCGGCATGTACCCGCAGCAGTGGTGGACCAATCCCGACGTTCTTCCGGTCACCCCGGGCACGATCGACGACAAGGACCTTCCCGACGCCAGCCAGCAGGCGCGGCCGGTTCCGCGCCACAACGGCGGTGCCAACTTCGCCTACGGAGACGGCCACGCCAAGTTCCGCAAGCTGAACCAGACCTGGCGCACCTACAACGACAACGATTGGCGCCGCAACCCGACCCAGCCGTAATCCCGTCACCCCTCCTCGTTTTCCTGCGGCGCGAAACCTTTGGGCGAGGACAGTCTCGAACGCGAGGAAAATGAGGAGGGGATGGGGGTGGAGCCTCCGATCAATGGGGGCGAGCCGTGATCGCCAGCACCCCCTTCCACCTGGAAGGCGACGCCAACGGACTTTCCCGTAGCGCTCTTTGCGTCGCCTTCTTCGGCGGACCCTCCCACGGCTCCCCCTTCCGCTCACGGTCAAACGTGCGGAAGTTGGGGACTTTTCGCCGCGGCTCCAAGGGGAATCATCTTCAGTCTGGGAACGCCTCGAACGCCTCCAGGTACTTCACCCCCGTCCCGGTGTTGAACAGCACCACCACCTCGCCGGGCCGGATCCAACCCTCTGCGGAAAGCCGCTCGGCCGCCGCGAGCACCGCTCCGCCCTCCGGCGCGGCCCACACGCCCGTTTCCCGCGCGATCCGCCGCGCCGCCGCGACCATCTCCGCGTCGGTCACCGTCATCGCCGTCCCCCCGCCCGACCGCAGGAGGTCGAGCATGATGAAGTCGCCGACCGCCTTGGGCACCCTCAGGCCCGAGGCCGCGGTGTGCGCGTTGGGGAAGAGTTCCGCGAACCGCTCGCCGTTTTCGAAGGCGCGGACGATCGGCGCGCAGCCCTCCGCCTGAACCGACACGAAGCGTGGACGCGCCGACGAGATCCAGCCCATCCGCTCCATCTCTTCGAACGCCTTCGCCATCCCGACCAGCCCCGTGCCGCCGCCCGTGGGATAGACGATCACGTCCGGCAGGCGCCACTCCATCGCCTCCGCAAGCTCGTAGCCCATCGTCTTCTTGCCCTCCGCGCGGTACGGCTCCTTCAGGGTGCTCATGTCGAACCACCCTTCCGCCTCCTTCAGCCGTGCCACCTCCGCGCCGCAGTCGTTGATCAGCCCGTCGATCAGGCGCAGGTGCCCCCCGTGGACGCGAACCTCGTCCACGCAGGCCCGCGGCGTGTCCCGGGGCATGAAGACGTGCGCCTCCAGCCCCGCCTTCGCCGCGTAGGCGGCCATCGCCCCGCCCGCGTTCCCCGCGCTGGGCACCGCCAGCTTCGTCGCGCCGAGATGCTTGGCCATCGAGACCGCCGCGCTCATGCCCCGCGCCTTGAACGAGCCCGTCGGATTCAGCCCCTCGTCCTTCAGGTACCACCGCTCGCCCCACTTCGGCACGTGCCAGAGCGGCGTGAACCCCTCGCCGAGGGTCACCGCTTCGCAGGGCGGCAGCACCTCGCGGTACCGCCACATCGTTGGCTCCCGGTCCTTCAGCGCCGCTCGGTCCAAGGTTTCCGATGAAAGATCGAGGTCGACCCGCAAGGGGCGCCCGTCGTCGGCGCAGACGGTCTGGAGCCGGTCGGCGGGGTACGGGCGGCCGCAGAAAGTGCAGGTGAGGATCACTCCCCATTGTGGCGCGGGCGACCCGCCCGCAGCCTACGCGACCAAGTCGTGGACGACCTCGCCGTACACGTCGGTCAGCCGGAAGTCGCGGCCCGCATGGCGGTAGGTGAGCTTGGTGTGGTCGAATCCCAGGAGGTGGAGGATCGTCGCGTGGAGGTCGTGGACGTGGACGGGGTCTTTTTCCGCCTTGAAGCCGAAGTCGTCCGTCGCGCCGTGGACGTGGCCGCCCTTCACCCCGCCTCCCGCCATCCAGTAGGAGAAGCCGTAGTGGTTGTGGTCGCGCCCGTTCATGTGGCCCGCGTTCGAGCCCGGCGTCGGCAGCTCGACGGTCGGGGTCCGCCCGAACTCGCCACCCCAGATGACGAGCGTGTCGTCAAGCATCCCCTTCTGCTTGAGGTCGGTGAGGAGCGCCCCGATCGCCTGGTCCGACTCCCGCGCGAGGTTCGCGTGCTGCACCGCGATGTCGTCGTGGCTGTCCCAGGGCTGGCCCGCGCCGTGGTAGAGCTGCACGAACCGCACCCCCCGCTCCACCAGCCGCCGCGCCATGAGGCACGAGCGGGCGAACGCCCCCGGCCCGTAGGCGTCCCGCGTGGCCTGCGACTCGCGGTTCACGTCGAAGGCGTCCGTCGCCTCCGTCTGCATCCGGTACGCCAACTCGAACGACTGGACCCGCGCCTCCAGGGCCGCGTCGTTCGCCCGCTCGGCGAGGTGCTTCTTGTTCAGCCGCTGCACGAGGTCGAGCTGCGCCCGCTGCTCCTCCGGCAGGGTGTAGTCGTTGCGGATGTTCTCGACGAGCTTCTCGATGTCGGTGTTCTGCGGGTCGACGTAGGTGCCCGCGAGCACCCCCGGCAGGAAGCCGGACTGCCAGTTCTGCGTCTCCTGGATGGGGTAGCCGCCCGGACACATCGAGATGAAGCCGGGCAGGTTCTGGTTCTCCGTGCCGAGGCCGTAGAGGGTCCACGAGCCGAGCGAGGGCCGGATCTGCCGCGACTCGCCGCAGTTCATGAGCATGAGCGACGGCTCGTGGTTCGGCACGTCGGCGTGCATGGAGCGGATCACGCACAGGTCATCGGCGTGTTGGGCGACATGGGGGAAGAGGTCGCTGATCTCCAGCCCCGACTGGCCGTGCTTCTTGAACCCGAAGGGGGAGGGAAGCGCCGCGCCGGTCTTGCGCTCCGTCGAGAGTTGCAGCGGGATCGCCTGCCCCGCGTACTTCTGGAGCATCGGCTTGGGGTCGAAGGTGTCCACCTGCGAAGGGCCGCCGTTCATGAACAGGAAGATCACCCGCTTCGCCCGCGCCTTGAGCGGCGGCTTGTGCGGCATGAGCGGGTTCGTGTCGCCTACCGACGCCCTTTGCAGCGCCGCCCCCGCCTCGGTGCTGAGCAGACCCATCAGCCCCAAGGCCGCGAACCCGTTGCCCATCCGGCCCAAAAGCCCCCGCCGGGTCAGGAACAGGTCGTCGAGAGCGTTGTGATGGTCGAACTGGGACATAGGCGAACCCGAGTCCCTATGGTACGCCAACTTTCATCCAGCGCGAGGTTTCCTGTAGTCGCGGGATGCACTCGTGCCCGCGTGAGAGCCTTCCGCAAGCACGGACTCAACAGGAACGGACGCATAGTGGATGGAATGAGGCTTCGTCCCGCGGTGACCTGCGCGATGCTCGCTGCCGGTCTGTTCTTCGGAGAGTCGAACGCCTTGCCGTGCGGATCGAAAAAGCGGGCACCTACGAGGTCGGGCTAGAGGTCCCGCGCTCCGCCTACGACGACGCTTCCAAGTCCAGCGAACCGCCCTTGAAGGTACGTGCCCCCATCGGCAACGCTTCCGACGGGATCGGATCCGGGGCGAAGATCGAGTTCAGCGTCTATAACTTCGAGGCGGCGCAAGGCCAAGTCGTCCCCCTCTCCATCGCGCCAGGCCGACGTTCGATGCCTACCGTGCTGCCTCGCCCTGGCTCGTCGTGCGCCGGGTCCCA
>CAXTOO010000306.1:0-4093 GCA_964245875.1 uncultured Fimbriimonas sp.
GGGCACGCCGTGGTTCGAGGCCCGCCACGAGTCGCGGTAGCACGCGACGGCCCGCAGGCCCACCGCGCCGAGCGCCGGCGCGAGGACGCCCCACCCGAGAAGGGCGGCGGCGAGCCTCCCGGAGAGCAGGCCCAGCGCGAGCGCGGACGCCCCCAGGCCCAGCGCGGCGGCGAGGACGCCGTTGAGGCCGGGCAGCACGGTGCGCCAGGGCGAGAGGATCGTCTCGGAGGGCCAGCGATAGCCCACCCAGAACGTCCCGGTGCCGTCGAGCGCGGCCGTCCCGCTGGCGGCGCGCGCCTTCTGCAGCCTCGCGAGCACGGACCTCTCGTCGTTGCTGTAGCCGTGCACGAACACGAGCACCGACGGCTCGTCCCCTCCCTCGTCCGCGATGCGCCGCGCGAGCCCCCCGATGCGCGCGTCCATGCTGCCGTCCGGCGCGCCTTCGGGCGGGCGGTCCACCTCCACGGACGCCGTGCTCTCCAGGAGGTGCCAGCGCTCGTCGGGCGAGGAGCCCGGCAGCGGGCCGAGGCGGAGCACGGGCTCGATCGTCATGGGGACACCTTACACCCGCTCGGAACCCGACGTGTCGCGGGAACCCCGGTCCGGCGAGCGCACGGAGTTCCCCGCGCCCGTGCCTGCACGACGACCGGTGGTTCGTTGGCGCGGGCAACGGGGAGAGGGCGCGTCGCCTCCCTTGATTTTCCAACCGAAACTCTTGGTCGTCCTCAACTTAGGAATCCGATCCCAGACGCCTGATCGAGAGGAAGCCTGAGAGGCGCCTGGCCTTGACGAGCGCGGCCTCCTCGTTGGGGCCGCGGGGCTTCTTCCGGCTCCTCGTCCGCCTGCCCTTGGCGAACGGCAGTCCCTCGAGCGCCGCCGTCGTACTCCGCTCGCCACCAGATCCCTCCTCGCGTCCAGCCCTGGCACCGTCCCCCATTTGGCTCAGGTTCTTGCGTTTGGCAATGCGAGGGGTCGATGAAAGGCAGACCGCCGATGTATCCTCCCGCTTATGTCCGAGCGTCCGCGCGTCCTGTTCGTCTTCAGCTCGAACGACGAATACGGTGCGTGCCTCTCGATGCTCGACTTCGTGGTCGGCCTTCCTGAGCGGGGCTACGATCCGCTCGTCGCGCTCCAAGAGGGCACCGCCCTCCAGCCTCGGCTTGAGGCGGCGGGCATTCCCTGGAGGCCCATCTTCACGAAGGGCTGGAAGGGCCATCCCGAGCGAAAGCCGTACAAGCGAATCCGTGACCGCGCGCGCGACCTCCTGACCGGGCGGCGCGTCGGCGCCTGGGCGCGCGCGCAGGGGGTGGGACTCGTCCACTCGAACACCCTGACCTCGCCGGTTGGCGCGTTCGTGGCGAAGACGGCGGGCGTGCCGCACGTCTGGCACATGAGGGAGGCGGTCGACACGATCCCCGGCACCGGGTTCCTCTACGGCTGGGAGGCGTCCTCCCGCCTGATGAACCGGATGACGGACATGGTGATCGGCAACTCCGAGTACATCGTGGAGCAGACCGCCCGCTACGTGGACCGGGCCAAGCTCCGCCTCCTCTACGGCGGCCCCCTCGACCCCGCCGAGGCGACCCGCCCGCTCCCGGAGCGGGCCCCGCTGAGCACCGACCGGCTCCTAAGGCTGCTCGTCGTGGGCCGGGTCTCGTCGCGCAAAGGCCAGCACGACGCCATCGAGGCGGTGGCCCACCTCCGCGCACGGGGCATCGCGGCCCGTCTCACCCTCGCAGGAGAGGGCAACGCGCGCGACGTGCGTGAGGCGAAGGAGAAGGCGGCGGGACTCGGCGTCGAGGTCGACTGGCCGGGCTACGTCGACCCCAGGCCCCTCTACGCGAGCCACGACGCGTCGCTCGTGTGCGGCCCGAACGACCCCATCCCCCGCGTCGCCATCGAGGCGAACGCCTGCGGCATCCCGACCGTCGGCGTCCGCAGCGGCGGCATCCCGGAGGTGATCGTCGAGGGCGAAACGGGCTGGCTGTGCGACGAGGGCGACGGCCCCGGCCTCGCGGACGCGCTCGAGCGCGCCGCCCGCCTCCCGCCCGCCGCGCAGGCGGAGATCCTGCGGGAGGGCCACCAACGGGCCTACCGGCGGTTCAACTGGACCCGCTACCGGGACGAGGGCGTGGCGCTGTACCGGGAACTGGGGCTCTAGGCGGCGCGCATGGTGGGGCTGAGAGCGGAGGTGACGAAAGGCGAAACGATGTGGAGTGCGTCGATCTATCGCCGCTTTGGCCAGAGGCTTTAGCACCGCAGTCTTCAGCCAGCATCGTCGAGAGCCGCTTTACCGAACTGGCTTAGAATTAGGAGAGGATCGATGACCTGCCTCAGCTGCGGCTGGACGGCGTCGCGAACGGGAAGCCGGCTCCTTGCGGTGGTGCCGCTCGTGATGGTGGCGGTTCGGAGCCAGCCGAACGTGGTGCGCACGATCACGAACATCGTGCTGGGGGTGGTGAAGGAGGGCTAGGGCACGAGGGCACCGACGCTTCTCGGCGCGGCTGCCTTCCGGGCGGTGCCGCGCAAGGATCGTCTACGCCCTCTCCATCGCTTTCCCCACCGTTGCCCGCGGCAAGGCCCGCATCCGCACCATGCCCTCCGCCGCCCACACCCAGGAGGATCTGGAGTTCGCCCTCGCCGCGTTCAAGCGCGTGCGGGACAAACTCTAGCGTCCTTGTCTAGCGAGGACTGGACAAGGCACTCGTCTTACGACTCGCAGCGGCGGCACTTCCGGCCATCACCTGGCTCAGGGTGACCTTGAGTACGTTGAGGGCATGTCCGTGGGCGTACGGCAACGCGGCCCGTCCTACGCGCAACGCATCGGCGTACCGGCCTTGCTCGGGATAGTTGAGCAAGAGGATGATCGCCGACCCGGCCTGATGAGAGTCGATCGACAAGGCGCGCTCCGCGTGGAGGATCGCGAGGCGATCCGAGAGGTTGCCCAACTCGCAGGCCGCGACGATCTCCGCGACCATCGCCAAGGGAGCGGCGTCGAGATCGGGCACGATGCCCTCCAGCGTTTCCGCCCAGACCTCGTGCGACGCTCGCCGGACGTACGCGGAGACGTCGGCTCCGTCGTAACCCAAGCGGACCAGGGTCGTCGCGTAGAGCCGCCGATAGGTGGGCGACTCGGACGATTGCAGGAAGGCGCCCAGCCAGCGCGCGGTCTCGCGCAGGTTGCCGGCCTCGTCCGCGAGCAGAGCGCCGCGCTGGTAGTACTCGGCCTCCACCTGGCTCAGCGTCTGCGGATCGACGCTCAGCCCGGCGACGCGCCTCGGAACGAGCACAAAGCCCCGTCGCGCGGCGGCGAAGTCGCCCTTCGCCATCGCACGGCGCACGTCCCCTAAGGCCGTGTCCATCGAAGCAACGCTTGGCGCGTGGGACCCGGCGACCGTGACGCCAGGCGGGAAGGAGGCCGCGTACTCACCGATGGTCGTGAGGGTCTTATCATCCTTTAAGGAGGTCGCGCCGGTGCGGGTTCTCGCAGGCGCAGCGGCCCCGGGCCGCAGAAGAGACGCGGGGCGAAGGTGGGCGAGGGGCTTCAGTCCGAGGCGGTCGAAGGCCCTTGCGTCCCAAGACGGACTGGCGGACTGGAGCGGGAGCAGAGCAGCGAGGATGAGGTTCGTCATGGCTTCCTAGGGGTTGATGTTGACGGTCCAAACGGGATGAACGCGCCATACGGACATCGAGCCGTTGCTGTTATCCGCGGCGGACGACAGGTTCTGCCACGCGGGGGTCGAGCCGGTTCGGACCGCACGGCCGTAAAAACTCCAGTCCAGCTTTGCGATGGAGACCCATTGGGCGCCGCCCGTCACGGGCCGGTACATCAAGTAGAGATGAGCGTCGGCCTTTACTCTGACCCCGATGAGGTCGGCATTCCCGAGTGCCGAGTCTCCCGGAGAGTCGCGAAACTCCAGGGTGAACGATCCCCCTTCAGGCGGGTTGGCGTAACTCGGGTTCCCTGCAGGGGCTTGTTTGTCGAGACCGAGAACCCCATTGATGATCCCTCCTTGGTACGTAGTGCCATCGCTCAGGATCCGTTGATAGTCGGCGGTCATGGTCTGGATGTTCTGGACATCCGCGCCGGGCG
>CAXTOO010000307.1:0-1557 GCA_964245875.1 uncultured Fimbriimonas sp.
TCGATGCTCAAGACGCGCACCGGGGGATTCCCCATCGGCTTTCGACGGGGTTGGTCCGACTGGCAGAAGGACACGGCGGGCCTCGTCGCCTGGGCGGTGGAGATCGGCCTGAGCGTGGTCGACCTCGGCGCGAACGCCGACACGGAAGGGGCCAAGGTGGTCGCGGCGGGCCTGACGGTCGGCTCGGCGGACCTGAAGGAGTGGAAGGGGTTCCTCTCGCCCGATCCGGCGAAGCGGCAGGCGGCGGTCGACCTGAACGAGCCGTACTTCGCGGCCTGCGCGGGTCACGGGATCCGCAACTACTTCGCGGTGATGCTCCCCGAGGACGCCACGAAGAGCCGCGCGGAGAACTTCGGCTTCATGGTCGAAGGCTTGACCCTCCTCGCCCCGATCCTGGAGAGGCACGGCGGCAGGCTCGTCGTCGAGGGCTGGCCCGGCCCCGGCGCGCTGGCCTGCACCCCGGAGGGCTACCGCGCGATGATCGAGCGCGTTCCCTCCAAGGCGATCGGCGTCAACTACGATCCGTCGCACCTCGTCCGGATGGGGATCGACCCCATCCGGTTCGTCGCGGAGTTCGCCGACCGGATCTACCATGTGCACGGGAAGGACACCGAGCTCTTGGCCGAAGGGCTCTACGAGTACGGCACCGAGCAGCCGGCGACGTTCGGCACGAGCCGCGGCTTCGGCGCGATGCACTGGCGCTACACGATTCCCGGCCACGGCGTCGTGCGATGGACGCGCGCCTTCGAGATCCTCGCGGACGCGGGCTACGACGGCGCGGTGTGCATCGAGCTCGAGGACGAGCACTTCAACACCGACGAGTCGGGAGAGAAGGCGGGCCTCCTCGCGGGCGCGGCGTTTCTGGCGGGGGCGTAGAAGGCACCGCAAGCAAGCGGCGGTCGAAAGTACCCCTTCCACCTTGGGCGCGCGTTCCGCGCATCCCTCGGCGGACCCTCCCACGGTTCCCCCTCTCGCTCACGATGAGAATCCGCTCTCAATCGTTGGCTCCGCGCCGTGGCGGGAAGGGGAACCATCTGGGATGGCCTGCGTTTTTCGGCGCCAGCCCCTTCACCCGCGCGGACGAACCACCGTACCATGTTCCCTATTCCCTCAGAACGTCCTCGTGGTGCCTCAAGCCTTGCGCGTCGATCGCGACGAGGTCGAAGCGCCATGCCCGTCCCTCGTCGCCGCAGGCGTCGACCCAGCTCCGCGCCGCCGCGCGCAGGTGCCGCGCCTTCGTCGCGCCGAGAGCCTCCTCGGGGCGGAAGCCCGGCGCGCGGCGCGCCTTGACCTCCACGAAGACGAGCGTCTCGCCGTCGAGGCACACGAGGTCGATCTCGCCGCCCGCCACCGTGCGCCGTCGGGTCACGAGCGTGTAGCCCTTCGCGAGAAGGAACTCCGCCGCCCGGTCTTCCGCCGCCGCGCCCTCCGCCCGCAGGTTCCGCACCGCTCCATTGTAACCACAGCGTTCGGGACTCGAAAATATTTCTATTTCGCAGGTTGGGGCTTTAGGCCCAACCTGCAGAAAGTTGGTTGACGAGTTCTCGGGAGGGTATT
>CAXTOO010000307.1:1657-4085 GCA_964245875.1 uncultured Fimbriimonas sp.
GGGGCTTTAGGCCCAACCTGCAGAAAGTTGGTTGACGAGTTCTCGGGAGGGTATTCCACCACGGAGACACGGAGACACGGAGACACGGAGACACGGAGACACGGAGACGGATAGGTTCGTCTTCTTCCGCCGCGACGGGCGGGAAAGTCAACCATCTCGACGGAAGACTACAGAAGATTCGGTTGCTCGATCAACGCTCGTACGGGCGCGTAGGTCCGCCGGTGCTCGGTGCACGGGCCGTGCGCCCGGAGGGCCGCGAGGTGCGCGGGCGTGCCGTAGCCGAAGTGGCGCTCGAAGCCGTACTGCGGGTGGACGGCGGCCAATGCGACCATCAGGCGGTCGCGCTCCGTCTTCGCGAGGATCGACGCGGCGGCGACGCAGGCGAGCTTGCCGTCGCCCTTCACGACCGCTTCGACGGGGAACGGCAGCCCCTTGAGCGCGGCGTTCCCGTCGACGAACGCCCTCTCCGGCGCGAGATGGGCGAGGGCGCGGCCCATCGCCTCCAGGCTCGCGCGCAGGGGGTTCAGCCGGTCCACGTCGGCGGCGCTCACGACCTCGACCGCCCAGCGGGCCTCCGCCTTGATCCGCGCCTCCAGGGTCTCGCGCTTCGCGGCGTCGAGACGCTTGCTGTCGTCGAGTCCCATGAGGTCGAAGCCTTCGGGCAGGACGACCGCCGCCGCCACGAGCGGCCCCGCCAGCGGCCCGCGTCCGGCCTCGTCCGCTCCCGCCGCGCCGGGGTGGTGCTCCAGGGGCATGGGACGTATTATGGAGGCATGGGCGGGCGGCTGACGATCGAGGAGCTTCGAGTGCGATACGACGGGGAGTGGGTGGCGCTGGTTGACGTGGAAAACGACGAGAACGACGAGATCGTCGCGGGCCGCGTGTTGGCGCACGATCCCAACGGCGACGTGGTCTATGACGAGATCGGCCGGGCTAAGCCAAAGTCGTTCGCGGTCGAGTGCTTCCAAAAACTTCCCGAAGGGTGGGGCTTGGCTCTTTGAGGTTGCGGTTTGTGCCGGGAAACCCAATCGTCCTAAAATGGCGTCTAAGAAGACCGCCCGTGGAGGCGCAGGTGCGTCTGCTTCTCGACACGGGAGCCAGTTGGACCCTCGTCAGGCCGCGCGTACTCGAGAAGGTTGGCCTCGATCTGCGAATCATAGAGGAGAGCCGCCCGATTACTGCGGTGAGTGGCATAGCCCGAACGTCGGTGCTGGCGGTACCTGGTTTGGCCATTCTCGGCACATTCCGCGAGCGCTTCGACGTGGTCGCCTACGACTTGCCGCCGAGCGCCCCGTTCGACGGGTTGCTCGGCCTCGACTTCCTCGTCGGCCTGCGCCTCACGCTCGACATGAAGGCGGGCGAGTTGACGGCCGAGGGCTAACAGACGGCTTCGCCGCGCCGGCAGGAGGGCATCCGGCGCCTACAGGGTGTTCGGGCCTCTCCCGCCGCCTGGAACCCCTCACCCCTGCCCCTCTCCCCCGGAGGGGAGAGGGGTTTCGAGGCGCGCCTCCAGGAGCCGCTCGACGTACTTCGCCAGCACGTCGAACTCCAGGTTGACCCGGTCGCCGGGCCTCAGGCCACCCAGGCTCGTCCGCTCCAGCGTGTGCGGGATAATCCACACCTCGAACGCGTCGCCCGCCGGGCGTACGACGGTCAGCGACACGCCCTCGACCGCCACCGATCCCTTGTCGATGAGGTAGCGCCCGTAGCCCGCGGGCGCGCGGAACCGCATGACCACCGAGTTGCCCTCGGATCGTGAGCCTTCGAACGTGCCCGTCGCGTCGACGTGGCCCTGCACGACGTGGCCGCCCAGGCGACCTCCGGCGACGACCGCGCGCTCCAGGTTCACGCGCGCGCCCGGCGCGAGGGAGCCGAGCGAGGTACGGTCGAGCGTCTCGGGCGAGAGGTCGAAGCGCAGGCCGTCGCCGGGAAGGACGGTGAGGCAGCAGCCGTTCACCGCCACGCTCTCGCCCTCCGCGAACCCTTCGGGCGCGAAGCCGTCTTCGGCTCGCACCTCCAGCCTTCCCGCGCCTAGGGAGGCGACCTCGCCCAGGGATTCCACGATGCCGGTGAACACGGCCTTAATTCCCCTTCGCGGGAGAGTTGGATTTGAGACCAGCCTGCTGCCCGCCGGACGAAGGGCTTGTTGGGAAGGTCGGCGCGAGTAAAATGGCAGACTCTCCCTCGATGGTCAGGATGTCGAGAATGCGCCTATAGCTCTCTTTGCTAAACTCCGCGGAGTCACTGCGAAGGAGATTCACGGTTCCACGCAACGCGGCCGTGTCGGCGGTCAGGGCAGAGTCACCCAGAGCCGCCGCATCCATGTCTGCCTCAAGCTCCGATGGAAGCTCCGGTCCCGCATACAGGTCGACGAGCCTGCTATGGAATTCCCTGTTGGGATGGCGGCGCTTGCTCTTGACTGGCTTCG
>CAXTOO010000308.1:0-4057 GCA_964245875.1 uncultured Fimbriimonas sp.
GCCTGAGCCTCCCGGCGTCCTCCGGATGCAAACGAACCCTTTGCGAAAGCAAGCGAGGAATTCGCGTCAGCGTTCGCAAAGGGCTCGTCGGAGATTTTCGCGTGCCCCCTTCGTTCCTCTACGACGCGCGCTTGCGGCATAGGGAGGAGCCGGGTTCAGGAGCGCGGTTCCTTTCGGCCTTTCACATCTTCATGCCTGCCATGTCGTGGGACATGCGGCTCGGGCGAAGACGCAGGTAGACGCCGAGGCTCACCGGGAACCGACCGTAGAAAGGATCGAGCGACGACGGCAGGTTGTAGAGGCCCGCGTACGCACCCACGCCGAAGTCGAAGCCGCCGCGGTGGGCGAAGTCCTTCGTCGCGCCGAACGTGAGCTTGTCCACGTGGTAAATCCCGTCGGGCACGCCCGCGAGTTCGTCCTTGGCGACGTTCTCGTAGCGGGCGTAAAGGGACCAATCCTTCCGGAAGAGCGTGGCCTCGGCGAGGTAGGCGTCGCTCGTGTGGCCCTCGTGGGCGTTGCGCCCCCAGAGGGCGGTGGCGGCAAGCCAGTCGTCGCCACGGAGTTTCTTCCCGTACGAGAGGGCGGCGGTGGTGCGCGCCTCGTCCTCGTCAGGACTCTGCCCTTCGGGCGAGTGGAGAGAAGCGTAGGAGGCGCTGAGCGAAAGGCTGCGTGCAGGGCTGTAGGTCAATCGAGCGGAGCCGGAGTCGAGTTTGAGATCGTCCGGCGAGTAGCGGTTCTCGTCCGGCTCGCGCCCCTTGAACGCGGACGCATCGACCTTGAAGCGGTCGCCCAACTCGAGGCCGGCGGTGAGCACGCCGAAGGTGATGTGCGACGAGTCGAACCAGTGGTGGGAGATCGGCGCCTCGGGGTTCTCCATGCCGCCGGGACGCATGAGGTACATCGACCCGGCGAGCGCGGGCTCGCCGATCGGCGCGGCGTACACGAACGCGCGGTTGCCACCGCCGAGCGCCCGGCTGTAGGTCGCGGAGACCTCGGCGACGAGGTCGTGCGGGTGCTGGCGGTCGACGAGGGCGTGGCCGTGCGCGGTCTCGCCCGTCTGGAGGAGGTTCGGCGCGCCGTACTGGCCGTTGAAGATCGGGTCGAGCGAGCCCATGACGCGGAACCCCAGGGTATCGCCGCGGGCAAACCCGCGGCGGGCCATAAGCATCGGCATCGAGTTCGAGTAGAACTCGTGCGGTCCGCGCCCGTTCGACGCATTGCTGTCCGTGTAGTTCAGGCTGAGGCTGCCCATGTACATCAGGTCGTAGCGGCCCTTCTTCGGCAGCATCCTCATGAACATCGGGGACTCGTCCGCGAGCCACGTCGTGCCGGAGCCCTCGCGGGCCATGCTCCAGGGACCGAGCACACCCTGCATCGCTCCCATCGACATGTCCATGCCTCCCGTGCCCTTCATGCCCTGCATTCCCTTCATGTTCTGCATGGCGTCCGCGCCCTGCCGGGCGGACCACTCGGCGAGGGTCAACGGCTTGGCGTCCTTGTAGGCAGGGTCCGCGGCGACGTACGACCGGAAGGCGGCGACCGACGTGAAGGCCCGCGACCAACGGTTGCACAGCGCGTGATCGCCCTCGACCTCCAGGAACACGACGGCGGGCACGCTCGACGTCCACTCGCCCCGATCGTTGGAGTTGAGGACGAGGACTCGGGCGGGGTCCTCGGTGGGCGCGTGGACGAGCGCCGCGCCGGGCGATTGGCCCGCGAGGTCCCTCGCGCAGAGCATGCAGCGGACGGCGACCTTCTTACCGCCCTGCGTGACCTCCACCTCGTCCTTCGGGGGGATGGGCATCCCGCAATGGGTGCAGGGGGCGTCCGCGAGCGCGAAAGAGGCGAGGCCGAGGACGGCGGCGAAGAACGCCCCCTTCCTCCAGAGAGCACACGGGTTCACTTGACGCCCGCCTTCGCGAGCATCGCATCGAGGGTCAGGGGCTTGGTGCCCTTGGGCTTGTCTCGGTAGGCATCGAACCCCTTCGTGGTGTGGAAGGCGCGGGAAAGCGCCGCGCACTGCGGGTGCGCCTCGAACGCGTTGAGGAACACCGCGCCCGCCTCGGGCGTGAGCCTTTCGCCCTCGACCCTCACGACGCTCCAGACGTTCGCCTTGCGGGCGAGGACGACGGGCTTGCCCTTGGTCTCCGAGGGCGCGTAGACGAAAAGGTCGCCGTCGTACTTCTTCGCGTCGGCGAGGGCGCAGTAAACACAGCGGTACTCGATGCGCTTGTTGCCGAAGCGGAGGACGACCTCGTTGTCCTGCGAAGCGGTGGACTGGACGACCTTGAGTCCGCAGAGCGGACATGGGACGGGGTGGGCGAGGGAGATCGCAGGAACGATCAGGGCGAAGAGGAGAAAGAGTTTGTTCATGGGATCACGAGTGGGCGCGGACGACGAACGGGAGGGTGACGACGCGGCCCTGGCGCTGGAACTGCGCCCACGCCTTGTAGAGTCCTGGACGCGGGAAGCGCGCGTTGAACCGCACCTCGCCCTTCCGCGCGAGGGCGGTCGCCTCCGCGTCGTCGGCGGGGTGGCTGTGGACGAAGCTCACGCCGTCCTGGTGGACGATCATCAGGTGGCCGTTCGCGCCCAGGTAGGGCTGGAGGTCGGCGACGGGCCTTCCCGTCGAGGCGTCCGTCAGGCGGAAGTCGAGGACGGTGGTCTGGCCCACGGGGATCGGTCCGTCCGCGAGTGACCCGACGACGCCTCCGGCATGGGCGGTGCGGGAAGGAACGAGGCCCTTCGGCCACGTCGCCTTCGGCCCGGACAGGCGGAGCGTCGTCCCGAGGACCTGCGAGCCTCGGTCCTTGGGCGCGACGTCCGCGAAGACGAGGTAGTCGCCGCCCGCCGGGAAGCGCCCGTTCCAGACGAACGAGCCGTCGGGCTGCTGGACGGGGTGCTCGTGCGCGAACCAGCCGAGGTCCCTGCTCGCGAGGATGAGGTGGATGGGCTTGGTGTGGGCGACATCGAACGCTTTGACCGTCTCGCCGCTGCGGGCGTCCTGGATCGCGAGGTGCAGCGACGTCGCGCCCGCCCGCTTCGGCGGGTCGATGAGGACAACGCGAAAGGGCGCGGGCACAGGCGGGCGGTGCGTGTCGGCGTCCTTCACCTCGACGCGGAAGGTCGTGAACACGGGCCTCGCTCCCTCGGGCGCGAGGCGTAGGGCGACCTTGTAGGCGCCGCCGTGAGGGAAGAACAGCTCCAGGCCGTAGTCGCCAGGGACGCCCTCGCGGTGTATACGCGGCCGCTGGACGGGCATACCGGGCATCTCCGGCATGGTCACTGTCGCCGTCGGGTGGGCCGTCGGCACGCCCGCGAGGCCCTCGATGGGGTCCTTCCTTCGGGCGTCCGCTACGCGGAACTCGACGTCGACCGTCTCGTTCGCGTACAGGCCGCCGTCCGGGACGCGCAGGGTGATCTGGTAGGGGCCGACGCCGACGGAGGTCGGGGCGGGCGCGGTGGTCTGAGAGAGCGCGAGGGCGCCCAGGATGAGGGGGATAAGCAGGATTTTTCTCCGATCGCGAGTAGGTGCGTTGACGAGGGGTCAGGCACGGGCGACGGGAGGCGCGCGACAGGCGTCCGGGCGATGCGAAGGATCGGGCGGCGGGCCGGAATCGATGCCGAATATCCCCGGCTCGGTCGCGATGGACCCTGGCGTCGGCTCAGAGGGCGGCGGGGGGAGAATCGCGAAGAACGCGTGGCCTTCGAAGGCGGAGAGGACGGCCTTCGCGACACCGGGAAGAGGCGCGGGGGCGTTCTTCAGTTCGCAGCCGCAAGCGCCATTCGCCTTGGCCATCTCGTGGGAAGAGTCCCCACGTCTCACGCCAACACGCGAATGGCCACAATCGGGCATTGCGCGCTTCGCGCAACACGCCATCGCGCAGGCCGGACGCGCCTTGGGCGCACAGGGGGTCTCCCTCGCCCGAAGCGGCAGCGCGGCCAGCACGAGGGCGAGCGTCAGGAGGAACCTTACAAAGAGATCTTTCGTTCCGCGCACCATCCCTAATCTACTCCAGAATGGAAGGGTGGATCGCCGTTCGTTCCTCCTGCGCCG
>CAXTOO010000309.1:0-4025 GCA_964245875.1 uncultured Fimbriimonas sp.
GGCATGACGCGGGCGCTCGCGCTGATCGCCCTCGGGCGGACCGCCGAGGCGAGGGCGATGGTGCTGGCCGAGGTCGGTACGCCGGACAAGCCGGGGCCGTTCCGGGACGGGCACGGGGTCTGGCATTTCCCCATCGACGATGACGCCTCCGTTACGGCATTGAGTGCGACAGCGTTTCTGATTCGCTCCGCGTGGCGCTACTCCGCCTTGAACAATCCTGAGGTCCTCGACGACATCAAGGCCGCCAGCAGCCTAGCGCCACGTGACGCGATGGTTCGACTGCGCCTCGCGCTAGCCCAAGAGGAAGTAGGAAATCCTGGGGCCGCGCGCACAGAGTATCTGTTCGCGCGCACGCTCCCGGGGGCCGACGCGAGGATCAAGGCGCAGGTCTGGAAGGGGGTCGCGCGAATCGACGAAGCCGTCGCGGCGAAGGCCTCGGGGACGAGCCCGAAGTCTGGCGGTTAGCCCGTCTTCACATCGGTCGTGTGGGCCACTAAGGTTGGCGAGGGATGTAAGCGCACCGGAACCGCGAGGCGCTTCGCCGGATCATGGGGCGTGTGTAGATTCCTCTCCACCCCCAACCCCTCCTCATCGACCGTTGGCGCTTGCATAGAGCAGAAACGCCACGCCGAGGCGACGAGGAGGGGAGTCACGCCGCCAGCGTGAACGAGAACGTCGCGCCCTCGCCCGGCACGCTCTCCACCCAGACGCGGCCCCCATGGCGCTCCACGATCCGCTTCACGTTGGCGAGGCCGATGCCGGTGCCCTCGAACTCCGACTCGGACACCAGACGCTCGAAGGGGAGGAAGATCTTCGGCGCGAACCGCATGTCGAAGCCCACCCCTTCGTCGGAGACCGAGAAAACGTTTCCTTCCTGAAGGACGCGGACCGTCCCGCCCTGCGGCGAGAACTTGCACGCGTTCCCGAGAAGGTTGTGGAGGACCGTCCTCACCAGTCCCGGATCGCCTTCGGCGACCATGCCCGGCTGGACCTCCACCCGGCAGCCGTTCGTACCGTGGTGCGCCGAAAGCTCCTCGAACACGGAGCGCGCCTTCTCGCTCATGTCCAATGGCTGCCGCACCACCTCGACCCGCGCGAGCCGCGAGAGGCGCAGCAGCTCGTCGATCAGCCGCCCCATCCGCTTGGCGTTCTCCGCCTGACGCACGAGGAGCGCGCGGTGCTCCTCGTCGAGCTCCTCGCCCAGCTCCTCCAGGAGGATGCTGGCGGTCGCGACCATCGCCCGCAGGGGCGTCCGGAGGTCGTGCGAGATGGAGTAGTTGAACCCCTCGGCCTCTCGAACCGTGCGCTGGAGCTCCTCCGTGCGCGCGTCCACCCTCGCCTTGAGGGTCTCCTCGGTCTCCTTCTGCGCCTGGATGTCGCTGTTGCTGCCCAGCCAGCCGGTGACGCTCCCTTCCGGGTCCCGCAGCGGGACGGCGCGCACGCTGATCCATCGGTACCCGCCGTCGCGGTAGCGGATGCGGAACTCCGTGTCGTAGGTCGTCTCGTTCCGTCGCGCCGCCGCCCAGGCCTCGCTGACCCCCGCAAGGTCGTCCGGGTGGATCGTCGCCGCCCACCCGTTCGGGAGCGCCTCTTCCGGGGTCAGGCCAGTCGCCTCGTAGAAGTCTCCGCTGATGTAGCTCAGGCCGCCGTCGATCTCGCCGAACCAGACGGTGGAGGGGGCGAGGTCGACGAGCTGGCGGAACCGCGCCTCGCTCGTCCGCAGGGCGGCTTCGGCCCGTGCCCGCTCGATCTCCGCCGACATCCGGTCCGCGACCTGCTGCACGAGGGAGACCTCGTCCTCGGTCCACTCCCGGGGCTCTCGCCCATGCACCACGAACACCGAGGCGAGCCGCCCGTCCTTGAGGATCGGCACGGAGATGGCGGCCCGAACCTCCATCGCCCGGAGCGTCGCCAGGATCGGCTCACCCCTGAACTCGGACTCTGCCTCCCGGATCAAGCTCGTGCGGCCGGATCGCAGGCTTTCGACGATGCGTTCGCCGAGCGTTTCCAGGCGATGGGTGCCGACGAGGCTCGGCATGTCCGGCCCCCATTCTCCCCGTACGGACACCGTCTCGCCGTCCTCGCCGACCTCTCCGAACGTCACCCGCGACGCGCCGAGGTACCCGCCCAGCATCCGCTCCGTCGTCTCGAGGATCGCGTCGGCGTCCCTCATGTCGACCACCGCCTCGGTGAGCAGGCTGAGGAAGGCGAGGGTCTGGGTCTCGACGTACCGCTCGGTCGCGTCGCGGAACACCTTGAGGAAGCCGCGCACGCTGCCCTCCGCGTCGTGGAGGGCGTTCATCGTGCCGCTTCCCCAAAAGCGGGAGCCGTCCTTCCTCATGTGCCAGCGCTCGTCGATCGCCTTGCCCGTGCGCGCCGCTCCCTCGGCCTCCGTCACCGGGGTGCCCCCCGCGCGATCCTCGGGGGTGAAGATGAGATCGGCGGACCGGGCGACCGTCTCTCCGGCGCTCCAGCCGGTGATGCGCTCGGCCGCCGGGTTCCAGGCGGTCAGGAGTCGATCCCGGTCCATCACGAGGATCGCGTCGTCGGGGGCCTGCTCGAAGACGGTGCGGAAAAGCTCCTCACGCTCGCTGACGATCTGGCGGGCGCGGACCTGCTCGGTGATGTCCACCGCATGGACGAATACGCCGGAGACCGTGCCGTCCGCCTCGCGCAGCGCCTGGTAGAGGAGGTCGATGAAGACCGTGTGGGTGGGTTCGTCCGCCATCGGCTGGAGCGTCGCCGCGACCTCGCGTGCGTAGAAGGGTTCGCCCGTCGCCATGACTCCGCGCAGCAGCTCGGCGAAGCCCTGCCCCTCGATGTCCGGCAGGGCCTCGAAGAGGGTCTTGCCGACGATCTCGCTCCGTCCGACGAGGCGAAGGTAGGCGTCGTTGGCGAACTCGAACCGGAGATCTTCGCCCCGGATGACCGTGATCGCCGACGGGGACATCTTGAACAGCGCTTCGAGCCTTTCGCGCTCGATGGCGAGATCGGCGATCAGCTGCTCCCGCTCCGCCTCCGCCCGCGCACGCTCGGTCACGTCCAGAACGTGGATGACCACCCCCCTCACCCTTCCCGTGTCGTCGGGATCGGCGTTGTACTGCACCTCGACCCGCCGCTCGCCGAAGGTGTAGGGCACGCTGAACTCCTGGGTGTGGGTGTCGCCGGCGAGGGCGCGGTCGAGGAACGGCTTCGCGATCCGGAAAACCTCCTCGCCCGCCAGTTCGGCGACCGTCATGCCCGCGCCCTTGCCCGGTGGGATGCCGAAGGCGCGCTCGTACGCGCCGTTCAGGTAGCGGTAGCGGTAGTCCGGCCCCAGGTAGCCGATGCGCACCGGCAGGCGGTCGGTGACCAGCGCGAGGAACGCCTCGCCTTCCCTCGCCTCGGCCAGGAGACGCTCGCGCTCGACCTCCGCCCGCCGCCGCTCGGAGACGTCCTTGAAGAGGACGCCGACCTCGCGGCTGCCGTCGCCGCCGATCCGGAAGGCGTGGACCTCGAACCACTTCCCCATCGCCTCGACCCTGTTCTCGAGGCGCACCGATTCGCCCGTTGTCGCGACCCGGCCGTAGGTCTCGAACCAGAACTCCTCGAGGGTGGGATACAGCTCCCGCGCCGAGCGGCCCGCCCGGACCGCTTCCGCCGTGATCCCGGTCATCCTCCCGAAGGCGTCGTTGGACTCGAGGAAGCGGTAGTCGACCGGCTTGCCCTCCGCGTCAAAGAGCATCTCGACGACGCAAAACCCCTCGTCCATCGCGCCGAAGAGGGTACGGTAGCGCGTCTCGCGCTCCATCGGGGGTACGTGGGATGCTGGTCGGCCGGGTTGGGGTTCGGGGGTCACGGGAGACGCTATAGAGGATAGCAGGGAGTTAGGTCCGGAGGAACGGTGGCCGCTCCTAACTTCCTTTCTCTCCTAACTTCCTAGGTGTCCAAGTGGCCGTACACCATCAGGTTCAGCGCCGCGACCGACGAACCGATGAGGAGCCGTTCCCCGATCCCGAGGTGGCCCAGGCACAGGAAGGCTGCGA
>CAXTOO010000310.1:0-4019 GCA_964245875.1 uncultured Fimbriimonas sp.
GTCGGCGTTCGCGGCCGCGAGCGGCGAGGGGGCCGGGGAGGGCTTCGCCCGCTCGTGGGGCCGGAGGAGCAGAAGCGCTCCGCCCGCGAGGACGAGGGCCAAGGCGGCAAAGCCGACCGGCGCGGCGAGGCGCACGGCCCTCACGGCCCCCACTGTCCGCCCGAGCCCCACGTTCCCCACCAGGCCTGGCTGAGGTTCAGGCCCCCCCCGTTCCACGCCAGGGCCGTGGCCGGGATGTCCAGCGCCCAGAGGTGGGGGCGGCACTCGGAGTAGGGATAGATCGGCGCGGGCGGCGTCCCGCCCGTGGGCGCGTAGGTCGGCCCGACGAAGTACCGCCACTGGGCAGTCGTCCCAACGGGCGCGGCCAGCAGGATGCGGGAGGGAAGCGAGCCCGATCCGAGCTGGAGGTTGACGTACTCCTTGTTCGGCGCGTTCGCAAGGCTGAACGCGCCTCCCCGCGTGGTGCACGCGTTCACGTCGAGGGCGTTGGCCCAGGTGAGGCTCCCGATGGGGACGATCGGTCTGGGGTTTCCGCTGGGGACGTAGGCCTGGATCGGGAAGCCCCCGTCGAAGGGCGTGGTCGCGTTCCGGAAGAACCCCGGAGGGCCGATGTGCAGGAGGGAGAGCGTATAGACGCCGCTCGACGGGGCGTTCGGGTCGGAGGTCTGGCACTGGATGCGCGCCACGCCGCTCTGGTCGCCGTTCTGGCCCGCCGCGTTGCCGACGAAGAGGCCGCCCCGGTAGGCCCAGCCCGCGAAGGCCACGTTGCGAAGGTCCGCGTTGGCGTCGACCGCCGGGTAGCTGCCGTCCTTGTTGGGCGGCGCGTAGGTCTTGCGCTGGTCCACCGAGGCGATGTCGATGGAGAGCGACCGCAGGCTCTGCGGCCCGTAGGCGCGGTACGACTCGGCGTAATGCTGCGGCGTGGGCTGGCCCGTTTGGTCCGTGCCCGGAGGGAAGTAGAGGAAGGAGGCGTAGAGGATCTTGAACGGCGTCGAGGCGGCGGTGCTCGCGGGGAAGCGCACACGCACCGTGGACGACGGGCCCGCGTCGATCCCGCTCGAGGCCTCCGGGGTTCCGTACTGGACGTAGGACACGGAACAGGCGTGGCCCCCCACGATCTGCGCGGGGCTCGTCACGAAGAAGCGGTAGCCCGTGTTGTTGCCCCCTCCCGAGGAGACGGTCAGCACGACGTCGCAGAAGTGGGACGCGCTCGTCGCTCCCGCGGTCTCCTCGATGGTCGCCGTGAACGGCGGACCCAACTGCGGCCGGCCGCCCGCGAGTCCCACGAGCGCGGCGAGCAGAGCGACGCTCATCGGTCGACCCTCCCAACCGACTTGGCGAGGACCGTTGTCGATCCGCCGTGGTCGTGGCGCGGTCTAGGGTCGTCGGAGCGTCGTCGCATCGCACCCACTATAAGCGATGCTCATTGTAAAAGCCAAGGAATTTTCCAGGAATATCTATAAGATTTTTGCCAGTTATGAAGAGTTCTGTTAAGACGCGTTACATCAGTACTCTTTCAATCGGTCCGTTGGCCGAAAGCTTCCTCAACGCCTCTTGGAACTCCCCGTACGCGTCGTGCGGCTACGCGGCTTTCCGGGGTTTGGTGGCGAGGCGCCTCCAGGACCACGGCGGGTTCGAGGCGCCGGCGGAGCCGCCGTCGTCGCCGTTCCCGGACAGCCTAACGTGAACCACCCCTCCCCAGAGGGAGGGAGTGCGGTTCTCCGCGTTGGGGCCGAACTCGGAAGGAGGTGCCCACGGTGCTGCTGTTCCAGCGGCTGCCCGCACGGCACCGGCTGCCGAACGCGCGGGAGCCTACCGGACACAGGCCTTCGTGGCGTTTGCAGGCGAAGCGGCGACAGTGCCCTGCGCGGCGGGGGCGTGCGCCTGAGCGATCCGCATCGTGCGGGCGAGCACCGGGCAGGCGACGGGGATCGTGCCGCTGGGAACGATGGCGGGTAGTGAATGGTGCGGAGTGCCGTGAAAGTCTGACGCCTTGCGACCCACCCTTCACTCGAAGTCGAACACGACCTTGCCCGCCTGCCCGGCGGCCATCAGTTCCATGGCGCGCTCGAACTCCGTGTAGTGCATCCGGTGGGTTACCACGGACTCGAGGTTCAGCCTTCCGGAGGCGAAGAGGCGGTGCATGAGATCCCAGGTCTCGGGCAGGCGGCGGCCGACGATGCCCTGGAGGCGGAGGCCCTTGAAGATCACCGCGTTCATGTCGAGGGTCTGCCGCGCCTCGCCGTAGACCCCGAGGCAGCTCAGGCGCCCGCCGGGGCGGGTCGCCTCGACGGCGAGGGCGAGGGCGGAGGGGTGGCCGGACATCTCCAGGGTGGCGTCGACACCGCCGGGGCACTCCCGCAGGACCTCCGCGAGGGCGTCCTCGCGAGTGGGATCGATCACCCGGTCGACTCCGGCCTTGCGCGCCAGCTCCTCGCGGTACGGGCTGACCTCGGTGGCGATTACCCGCGCCGCGCCCATCGCCTTCGCGACGCCTACGGCGAAGAGGCCGATCGGCCCCATGCCGGCGATAAGGACGGCCTGGCCCTCGACGGGGCCGTCCGCGACGGTGTGGACGGCGTTGCCGAGGGCGTCCTGGAAGGCGGCGAGGTGGGGCGGGACGCGGCGGTCGGTGGCCATCGCGCAGCTCGCGGGGATGGTGGCGAAGGGGGCGAAGCCGCCGTCGATGTCAACCCCGAGGATGCGGGTGTTCGCGCAGACCTCGCGCTGGCCCGCGCGGCACTGGCGGCAGTGGCCGCAGGTCGCGTGGGACTCGGTCGCCACGTACTGCCCGATCTGGAGTCCCTCGACGCCTTCACCGATCTCGACGACCGTGCCGCAGAACTCGTGGCCGATCACGCGCGGCGGGCGGATGCGACCGGCGGACCAGGCGTCCCACTTCCAGATGTGGAGGTCGGTGCCGCAGACCGAAGCGGCCTCCAGCTTCAGCTTGACCTCGCCGGCTCCGGGGCTCCGCTCGGGCACATCGACGATCTCGACACCGGGCTCGGGCCGCACCTTGGCGATGGCTTTCACTGGCTCGCGAGTCTACCTTTGGCGCCCTTTAGAGCCGCTTCGCCATCATCTGCGGGGGGATGGCCCGCTCCGCGAACCAGGCCGCGTCCAGAACATAGCCCAGCGCGATGTAGAACCCCACCGCCTCGGGCCGGGCGTAGAAGACGACGGTGTGGCCACCCATCCCCCGCGCGTGGTCTTCCGCGAAGGCCATCATGCGCCGACCGAGCCCTTCCCTTCTCCGGTCGGACCGGACGGAGAGCTGGTGGACCTGGACGAGGCCGTTGCCGAGGGGCTGGAGGGCGAGGCACGCGATCGCCCGATCCTCGTCCATGAGGGCGATGTGGGTGAAGCTCCGCTCGCTCTCGATCTCCTCTTCGGTAAAGTCGCTTTCGTCCGGCATCCTCAGCACGGCGCGGCGCAGGGACAAGGTCGCGCGGTGATCCGACGAATCGAACGCAACGATGCGTATCTTGCCGCCCATGCCTTTCTTTCTACCGCGTGTTCGGCCGACGCGGTGTGCGAAACGCGCGAATATTCGTCGCTACAGGGATTTCGACATCGCCCGGTGCGGCAGGCCGACCTCTTCGAAGGGTTCACCCTCGACGGCGTAGCCAAGAGAGAGGTAGAAGGGGACGGCGGTCTCGCGGGCGTGGAGCGTCATCGTGAGGAAGCCTTGGCCTGTGGCTTGGGTCTCAGCCGCGCGAACAAGCTGACGGCCCAATCCCGTCCCCTGCCGATCCTCCCGTACCGCTACCTGTCGCATTTTCAATCGTCCGTCCTCAAGGGCGACCAGGACGAGACACGCGACGACCGAGTCGTCTTCAAAGAGGGCGAGATGAAGGTCGTCCATCTCCGACGCCAGTCCTTCCGGGGTGAAGTCGAGCCCCAATGGACGGCGCAGGACGGTTCGCCGGAGCTCGACCGTCTGGTCGTACTCCGGCGAACCGTGGGCGACGACGCGGATCAAGCCTTCTTTGCCTTCGGCTTCGCCGCCGCCTTCG
>CAXTOO010000311.1:0-4007 GCA_964245875.1 uncultured Fimbriimonas sp.
AACCTCGCGGTCGTCTTCCGCCGGGGGCCGTCGGCCGTCACGCAGCAGCTCGTCTGGAACCTCGACACCGACGAGGTCGTACCGGGCGAGTGGATTCGGGCGGGGGTGTACACGCGCCGGTGCGACGTGAGCCCGAACGGCAAGTACCTCGTGGGGTTCTACTCGGACTACTCGCCCGCGCAGAAGAAGCGCTCGAAGGAGCTGATCGGGGCCGAGGCGCCGTGCTGGACGGCGGTGAGCTTCGTGCGCTCGTTCAAGCCCCTTGCGATGTGGCTGCAGGCGAACAGCTACTTCGGCGGTGGCCACTGGATCGCGAACGCGAAGCTGGAGATCGACCCGCAGAACCCCAAGGAGGCGGTCCCGCCGCCACCCGACCTGAGGGTGAAGCCGACCGACGGCAAGCGGCTGGGCAAGGTGGGCCTGGTCTGGACGGAGCGGCTGGAACGGCGCGGCTGGCAGCGCATCAAGTCCGAGGGACGTCTGAAGGCGTCGGGCTGGGCGATGGCGTGGCTGAAGAAGCTCCCGCACGGGCGGCTGCTGTACGAGGCGGCCCTGGAGGACGGCTCGGGGCGCGAGTGCTGGACGCTGTTCGACGCGGCGGGAAAGGTAGTGCGGAAGTGGGAGACCGAGGAGGGCAAGCCGATGTTCATCGAGTTCGACGGACGCGGACGGCTGGTCTTCTCGGAGGCGGGCTGCCTGTACGCCTGGGCGAACTGGCCGCAGGAGGGTCCGCGGCTGGTGGCGGACCTGAACGCGAACGCGCCGCCGGGGCGGTGACTTCGGATGCTGGCGGTTCGGAACCACCACCCCCGGCCCCTCCTGCCTCCCGCCCGCGTTGAACAGCCTACGAGTTCGTCAACCTCGCGCCGCGGCGGCAAGAGGAGGGGTGACGCTATCCAAAAGTCTCTTGGAGCTTAGCGATCAAGACCGGCTTCGCCTCGTCCACGGTGACCCGCCGCCCGAGCTCCTTCGAGAGCGAGGTGACGCCGTAGTCGCCGCGCACCCCGCAGGGGACGATGGTCTCGTAGGGCGCAAGGTCCGTGTCGCAGTTCAGAGCGAGGCCGTGGAGGGTGACCCAGCGGCGGACCTTGATGCCCATCGCGCAGAGCTTGCGGTTGTCGATCCACACGCCGGTGTTCGCGGGGTTGCGCGAGCCGGGCAGGCCGAGGTGGGCGACGGTTTCGATCACCGCGTCCTCCAGGCTCCGCAGGTAGCGGTGGAGATCCTTCCCGCGCTTCGAGAGGTCGAGGAGCGGGTAGACGACGAGCTGGCCCGGCCCGTGGTAGGTGACGTCGCCCCCCCGGTCGGTGCGGACGACATCGATGCCCCGCGCGCGGTACTCGTCCTCGGAGAGGAGGAGGTTTTCCACGTGAAACGCCGCGCCGAGGGTGAGGACGGGCGGGTGCTCGACGAGCAGGACCGTCTCCTCGCCGCCCGCGAGAACCTCCTCGACGAGGGCGCGCTGGAGGGACCAGGCCTCCTCGTAGGGCACGAGGCCAAGGTCTTGGAAGGTGAGAGAGGGCATGGAGTCTGGAGCGGATCGTTCCCGAAGACCGGAACGCACCCCCACCCTACCCTCCCCCAAGGGGGAGGACCCGTACATCGGAAGGCTTCGCGATTTCGCAGGCACGACCGACGGCTCCCAGGCGTCGTACTAAACAGAACGCCATGCTCGCCGCGACCCTCCTCGGAATGACCCTCCTCGTGCCCCAAGCCCCGGCGAAGGCCGCGCCCAAGGCGGAGACGAAGGAGCAGAAGGCCGAGCGGCAGCACCAGGAGGACCTCAAGCACGACGAGGAGCTGGGCACGAAGTACGCCGCCGACGTGCTGAAGGAGTTGAAGCTCTCCAAAAACCAGGAGTACGTCGACCGGGTGAAGCGGATCGGCAAGACGGTCGCGGACATCGCGAACAGGACGCCGATCGTCTCGCTCTGGGGCGACAAGCGGCTCAACCCCTTTCCCTACGAGTACAGCGTGATCGAGGGCAAGGACGTGAACGCCTTCTCGCTCCCCGGCGGCCACATCTACGTGTACGAGGGGCTGATGAAGGAGATCGAGAGCGACGACGAGCTCGCGGGCGTCCTCGCGCACGAGACCGCGCACGCCTCGTTGCGCCACGTCGCGACGCTCCAGCGGCAGGAGAGCAAGCTGCAGAACCTCACCCTGCCGCTCGTGCTCCTCGCGATCCTCACCGGCGGCGCGAGCGCGGCGGCGGGCACCCTGGGCGTGAGCAGCCTCGTGACGCAGGGCATCGGCAGCGGCTGGAGCGTGAAGGCGGAGGAGGCGGCGGACTACGGCGGCTTCCAGTACCTGCTCAAGAGCCCCTACGACCCCACCGGGATGCTCACCTTCATGGAGAAGCTGGCGCGCAAGAACGCCCTCCAGGACAGCCTCGACTGGGGCATCTACAAGAGTCACCCGCCCAGCCGGGAGCGCGCGCAGACCCTCACCGGCTACATGAACCAGCACCACGTGCCGATCCGCCGCAGCCGGGTGGCGGCGTCGTACCGCACGACGTGCCGCGACACGGTGGGCGGCGGGGTCGAGCTGGTGTTCGCGGGCAAGGCGCTCACGACCTTCGCGGGCTCGGACGCGAAGGCGCGGGCGACCGCCGCCGCCGAGCGGGTGAACGCGTTCTTCGACCAGTCACCGGAATTGTTCGAGCTGAAGCCCGGCGCGGACGGGGCGATCCTGGGCGACAACCGCCCGCTGTTCCAGGTGACGTCAACGGACTCGCAGTTCACGAACCAGAGCCTTCTGGAGCGGCAGGCGCAAACCCTGAAGGCGATGCAACTCGCGCTGTACGCTACGGGCGGTCGGGTTTGGAACCAGAACTGAGGCTGGATGCCACGAAGGGAGCACGATGAGGAAAGGGCTTGCAGAACGTCTAAAGCAAGGGCTAAACGAAGGCATCGTCCACGCCAGGGAGAACCAGGGGGTTGGAACGGTCGCGTACAATGGAAGGATGGACGCGACCTTCACCCTCGTCTTGGAGCCGATTGAGGACGGCTGGTGGCTCGCGACGATCCCCGAAGTGCCCGGCGCGATCAGCCAAGGCGCGACGCAGGACGAGGCCCGCACGATGGTGATCGACGCGATGAACGAGGTCCTGGCCGCCAGCCGAGCGCGCGCGTTGCGCGAGAAGAGCGCGGACGCGCTCGTCGAGACGCTTCGTCTTGCCGCCTAGCGACCGGCGGGCTTGCTGATCCCAAGCTGTCGGCAGATGGCGGACACGGTTCCCGGCTTGATGTCTCCGTGTCGTGGCACTGCCGTCTGGAGACCGGTTTGCGGGTTGAAGAAGACGGTGTGATTACCCCCCTTCCCGGTCGATCTCGCAACCTTGGGATCGCAGGTGGCGGACGGGCTCTCCCCTCTTCACGGCCTTATTGTATTCAGGCCTTGCGACCCGGCGACCCGCTTCCGAGTACCCTCTTCCGTATGAAGACGCTGGAGATCGGAACGTCGGCGCTGGAGGTTTCCGAGGTCGCGCTCGGGTGCATGAGGATCGGCGGGATGGAGCCCGCGGCGGTGGACGAACTCCTTTCGACCTCGCTCGACCTGGGGATCGACTTCTACGACCACGCCGACATCTACGGTGGGGGCAAGTGCGAGGAGGTCTTCGCCGCGTCGGTGGAGCGGCTGGGGATCGAGCGCGAGAAGCTCGTCCTCCAGAGCAAGTGCGGCATCCGCCAGGGCTACTTCGACTTCTCGAAGGAGCACATCCTGTCGTCGGTGGACGGCATCCTGAAGCGACTCGACACGGACTACCTCGACATCCTCCTCCTCCACCGCCCCGACGCGCTGATCGAGCCGGAGGAGGTCGCCGAGGCGTTCAACGAGCTCCACGAGTCGCACAAGGTGCGCAACTTCGGGGTGAGCAACTTCAACCCCGGCCAGATCCGGCTGCTGCAGGCCTCGCTGCCGACGCGGCTCCACGCGAACCAGCTCCAGTTGAGCATCACCAACACCGGCATGATCGACCGCGGCCTGACGGTGAACATGGCGCA
>CAXTOO010000312.1:0-3971 GCA_964245875.1 uncultured Fimbriimonas sp.
GCCGACCCGAATGACGTGGCGTAGAATAGTCGGACCATGCCGCAGATCGACGTTCGCGACGAGACCTTCCAAAAGCTGTCGGAACAGGCCCGTTCCCAAGGCTTCGCCGACCTTCCGTCCTACCTGGACGGCCTTGCCGACGATGGCCACGTCACCGTCATGAGTCCAGAGCTAGAGATGGCGTTGCAGGACGGCCTGAAGGACATCCGGCAGGGGCGGGTCTTCAGCGAGGAGACGGTTCGCGAGGACATGGCGCGGCTTCGGCGCGAACGGGTCGAAAAGGCCGCGTGAGAATTGAGTACGCCGGTCGTGCGCGTCGAGGCCTCGCCGAGATCTGGGAGTGGACCAGGAACGCTACGGAGCACGACACGCGGCCGACTACGCCGACTTCCTCGTGGCCGAGATCGGGACCCTCAAGGCCCAGCCGGCTCAGGGCAGGAACGTCCCCGAACACCCGGACCTCCTCCAATTCGTGGTCAAGCGGAATCCAAGAGGCCACGGCCATATCGCCTTCTACCAAGTCGCGGGCGATACGATCCAGATCGTCCGCGTGCTCCACACCGCCCGCGATTGGCCGAACCTTCTCAAGGACGAGTAGGGGGCGCGACGCATGACGAACGCCGCGCGGGAGATCCGACGGAGCTGGTTGACGAATTCGCACCCGGAACGCAGGATAAGAGGGAGGGGCTTGCGACGCGCCTGAGGATCGACGCGCCTCCAGTCGAACGGTCGCCAGCGTACGAGGACAAGCGCCCGTCAACCTCAATTACGAGAAACAGGACCAAAGACCCACCCGAAAAGGGCGCAACTCGAACGCAACTTTTTTCGAGCCGATGCGGAAGGCGGCGGCTTTCGCCGCAAGGCCGCGCCGAAGGTCCCGTCGCCGCGAAAACCCGCGCTACCCTAGACCTTACGATGGTCACTGCAGACGTTCTGGCCGTCATCGCGCTTCTCGTCGGCATCGGTGGGACGGCTTGGGCGATGACGGTGTCGATGGGGTTGCTCTTTCCGGAGCAGACGAGCCGCGCTTCGGCGGCGACGAAGGGCGCGTTCGTCCGGGGCCTCCTGCCCGCCGGGTCCGGGGTGCTCAGCCTCGTGCTCTTCAACCTGCCCGTTCCCGGCGCGAAGCTCTTCGCGACGCTCCTCTTGCTGGCCGTTCTGGCCCTCGCGGCCCTTGGCCTCGCGGGCCTCTCGCGCGTGGCGGGGCGGCGCATCGCCCTCCTCTCCCCCGAGATGGGCGAGTACCCCGCCTTCCTGCGCGGCGCGGGCTTCCTCGTCGCCGCCTGCCTCTTCCCCGTGCTGGGCTGGCTCCTCTTCGCCCCGACCGCGTTCGTCGTCGCGCTGGGCGCGGGCTGGTCGGGCGTGTCTCGCCGTACGCTTGCTCTCCCTCCCCTTGGGGAGGGGTAGGGGTGGGGTCGAACGCGACTTTCCCTCTCCCCCCCGAGGGAGAGGGGAGAGGGGGTGAGGGCCTCTCTCGCAAGGCCCTCGTCTTCGGCGCGACCGCGACCCTCGCCGGCTGCGCCCCCGTCGCCGCGCGGTTCGCCCCGCGCGCCGAGCCGCGGCCCGCACCGCGCGGCGCGACGCCCGAAGGACGCCTGATCGAGCGCGCCGGCTTCGGCGGACGCCCCGGCGACCTCGCCCGTGCCAAGGCGATGGGTCGCGACGCCCTCGTCCAGCGCCTCCTCGCCGCGAACCAACCGGAACAGCCTCGGCTGCAACTGCTCCTGCACCGGATCGACGCCATCCAGCAAGGCTCCATCGATCTCATGGACGAGCCGAAGGAGCACATCGTCGAGGGCCTCCAAACCGCGGCGATCCTTAGGGCCACCTACGGCGAGAGCCCGCTCCGAGAGCGGATGGCCGAGTTCTGGTCGGACCACCTCAACGTCTACGCCCACAAGGAGGACGCGGCCTTCCGCATGGGAGCGGACCTCGAAACCGTGGCAAGGAACCACGCCCTCGGCTCGTTCCCCGAGATGATCCGGGCCAGCATGCGCTCCCCCGCGATGATCGCCTACCTCGACAACGACCGCAACGACAAGGCCCACCCGAACGAGAACTACGCCCGCGAGCTGCTCGAGCTCCATACCCTCGGCGTCGATGGCGGCTACTCCCAGCGCGACGTGATGGAGGTCGCCCGCTGCCTCTCCGGCTGGACGATCGAGGACCGATTTCTGCGCGCGCGGGGCAGCATCCGATTCGACGAGACGCGGCACGACGACGGCGAGAAGACCGTCCTCGGCCACCTCATCCCTGCGGGCGGTGGCGAGCGGGACGCCGACGCCGTCTGGTCCATTGTCTGCCTCCACCCCGCGACCGCGCGGCACGTCGCGCGCAAGCTCGTGCGACGCCTCGTCGGCGACGAGTCCGCCCTCCAGGCCCGCGTCGAACGGGCGTTCCTCGCCTCGAAGGGCGACATCAAGGAAACCTTGAAACCCATCCTGACGGGCAAAGAGATCGTTGACGCGCCGCCGCTCCTCCGTCGGCCGTTCGACCTCGTCGTCGCCTCGCTCCGCGCGACCGACGCCGACTCCGACGGTGGCCCCGGCGTGCAGGGCCACCTTCGCGACATGGGGCACGCGCCCCACGAGTGGCCCATGCCCGACGGCTACCCCGTCCGCACGGAGGCCTGGGCCAGCGCGATGCTCCCCCGCTGGAACTTCGCCCACGCCCTCGCCACCGACGCCATCGCCGGCACCTCGATCCGCTCCAAAGACCCCTCCGCCGTGCGGCCCGACGCCGGAACCGACCTGACGGCGTGGCTCGCCTCGCCGGGGTTCCAATGGATGTAAAGACCTGCCAAGAGATGGCCTCCCTCGCGCCCACCACGAGCGCGACGGTCGTCACCCGCCGCTCCGTCCTCCTCGGCGGCGCACTCGGCCTCGTCGGATGGCTGTCGCGCAGCGCCCTCGCCGACGCCTCGTTCTCGAAGGCGCCGACCCATCCCATCGTCCACGTCTTCCTGCGCGGCGGCGCGGACGGCCTCAACATGGTCGTCCCGATCCACGAGCGGGCCTACTTCGATGCGCGCCCGACCCTCGCCGTGCGCAAGACGCAGGACCTGGGGGGCGGCTTCGGTCTCCACCCCGCCCTCGCGCCGCTCCTCCCCTTTTGGGAAGGGGGGAAGATGGCGATCGTCCACGCCGTCGGCAGCGAGGACCGTAGCCGCAGCCACTTCGAGGCGATGGCCGCCATGGAGCGCGGCGGGGCGGCCGGAGGCTGGCTCGCCCGCTATCTCGCCGCGACCTCGCCGAAGGAGCCGTCGCCCCTGCGCGCCCTCGCCCACGGCGATACCCTCCCCGAGATGCTGCGGGGAGGCCCGCCCGCGCTGGCGCTGAGCTCGATCGACCAGTTCCGCCTCGCGGGCGGCCCTGCGTTCCGGGCGATGCTCGACCGGATGTACGCCGACGGGCAGGACGCGGTTGGGATCGCCGGGCGGCAGACCCTCGCCACCCTCGACGTCCTCCACGCGCTCGACCCGAAGGCCTACCGCCCTCGGCACGGCGCGAGGTACCCCGACTCCGGCCTCGCGAACGGCCTCCAGCAGGTCGCGATGCTCCTGCGCGCGGGCGTCGGTCTAGAGGCGGCCTGCCTCGACCACGGCGTGTGGGACACCCACGTGGGCCAGGACGGCTTCCACCCTCGTCTCATGGCCGAGCTCTCCGGCGCGCTCGCCGCCTTCGCGACCGATCTCGGTCCGGAGCTTGACGGCGTGACCGTCGTGGTGATGAGCGAGTTCGGTCGCCGCGTGGGCGAGAACGCAGGCCTCGGCACCGACCACGGCCGCGCCGCCCCTGCCTTCCTCCTTGGCGGCGGCGTCCACGGCGGCTTTCACGGGCCTTGGCCCGGTCTCACCGATCTCGACTCGGTGGGCGACCTGAGGGTCGGCACCGACTCCCGCGCCGTGCTCGCCTCCGCGCTTCGCCTGAAGGATCCCTCGGTCATCTTTCCCGGAATCCTTGAGGGAATGG
>CAXTOO010000313.1:0-3902 GCA_964245875.1 uncultured Fimbriimonas sp.
CGTCATCTATCCCGGCCCCCCGGCGCGGCCTCGCATGGGGAGAGGATAGCGTGCTCACGACCGTGGCGCTGGTTCTCCTGGCCCTCGGCCCCGGCCCCACGCGGGTGGGGGTCGAGAAGACGCTCGCCAAGGCGGGCGTCAAGGCTCCGCAATCCAGGCGGTTGATTGCCGCGATGCTCCAAGACTTGGTGGATCGAGGCGGCAAGCAGCTCAAGCCGAAGTCCGTGCGCCTCCAAGTCGAGGGAAGTCCATCGGTGTCGCCCTACCTGCCTCTGCTCAACCTACGCGGGCTCAACCTCGGCGGCTCCGATCCCATGTTCTGCTACCTGCACAGCGCTCATCGATCGGGCACAGGCCAGGTGGTGGTCCGAGGTCATTTCGTGCGACACCAACAGGCGGGAATCATCCTCCAGTACGGTCTCGTGCGTTCGAAGGGGGAGTGGGACGTCCGGTCACGGAAGGTCGTCGGAGAGATCTAGCCCCAAGGCATATGACGGTAGACATGGATGCCGCCTCTTCGACGACTTTGGTACGACTGCCCCGACTGCCCGCCCTGACCTCCCTGCGGAGTCGCCTGCCTTGCGCTGTGCATCTGCTGGGCGTACAACTGCCAACAGATGTGCAGCATCGATTCGGACAAATGGCAGGCAGCGCTGGGCCAAGAAGAAGGAGGAGTGCGACGCCGAAAACGGACGCAACGGGTACTAAAGCATGCGTCGCCCGGTGGCCGATTGGGGCCACCGGGCAGAGGAGCAATAAATGAAAGTGGCATCGACATCTGGAACCTTGCGACTCATCGGTCCGGTGGCCCTAGCCGCCGTCATCGTGGTGATCGTAGCGTTCAATAGCACCCCGTTACCCCGCCGGCTTAGGATCGCGCAGCTAAGGGCCTACGCGGACAACGCCGGCTCCATCTGCTGGGTTGATGGGGCGGCGGTCCTCTCGGTGGTTGCCTCCCTCCTCCTGTTCTGGCTCGCCGCTAGGCACTACAGCAGACGGATCAATGACGAAAGTCAAAGGATCCGTAGCGCCTCTGCGATGCTTGAACTTGCGAGCGTCGCGTTTCTATTGGTAACGGCCGCAGTTCTTCTCTCGACCGAAGCGATAAACTTTCGCCTCAGTCAGGGCGGGGACCCTCGGAAGGCGCTGAAGACCATCAGGCTGTTGGAAGGATAAGGTGGTGACACATCCTTTGCGGGGAACCCGGCGTGTGGCAGAAGGCGCAGGCACGAACCCCGCGTTCGTGAAGCCTCTCACCTCGCTTCGTTTCCTCGCGGCGCTGTGGGTGGTGCTGTTCCACCACGGTCGGGAGTTCCTCATCCCCACCGCCGCGCCCGCGCGGGACCTCCAGAAGGTCGGCTACGCGGGCGTGTCGCTGTTCTTCCTCCTGTCGGGCTTCGTGCTCGCCTACAACTACCTCGATAGGGCCGACGCGGGCGAGCTGCGGCGGGGAGCGTTCTGGCGGGCGCGGCTCGCGCGGGTCTACCCGCTCTACCTGCTGTGCCTCGTTGCGACCGGACCCTCGCTCCTCGTCTCGGACCCGGGCGGGACGGCGTTGCGGCTGGGGTTGCTCCAGGCGTGGCACCCGAGCCTCGTGGGCGCGTGGAACCTGCCGGGCTGGTCGCTCTCGGCGGAGGCGTTCTTCTACCTCCTGTTTCCCTTCGCGCTGCCCCTCGCGGCGCGGCTACCCCGGCGGGCGCTGCTGCCGTCCTTCCTGGCACTCGTCCTGCTCGCCCTCCTGCCGCCCGCGACCTTCCTGCTCCTGCGCGAGCCGGGCCTGAAGACGGCGGTCAACAGCACGACGCCGATGACGGCGTTCCTCAAGTACAACCCCTTGGTCCGCCTGCCCGACTTCCTGGCGGGCGTGGTCCTCGGAGCGGCGTACCTGCGCCTCAGCCTGGGGACGCGGCTCGCCGCCCGTCCCTGGCTCCGGCGCGGCATTCTTAGCGCGGGTCTCGTTTCCGTCTGGGCGCTCGTCGAGGCCCGCCCGCACGTCCCGTGGGAGTTGCTGCACAACGGGCTCTTCCTCGTTCCGTTCGGCCTTCTGCTCGTCGCCCTGTCTCCGGGAGAGGGCACGCTGGCGCGGCTCACGGGCTATCGGTTGCCCGTGTTCCTCGGCGAGGCGAGCTACGCGGTGTACCTGTTCCACACGCCCTTCCACGACTGGCTCAAGGCGGCGCTCTCGGGTACCGGGGTCTCCCTTGACGCGAAGACGTTCTTCCCGATCTATCTCCTTACCCTGCTCGCGCTGGCGTCCCTCCTGCACCTGCTCGTGGAGCGCCCCGCGCGTCGGTGGATCCGGTCGGGCGTACGGCCTCCTCGATGGCTGGCGCGGGCGGGAGGGCCGGGGGCGCGGCGGCGGGGTTGACGCGGATCGTCCGCCCGTAGAGCCCGGTGAACGCCGCCTGGGGCCGCGCGTACCGCCCCCCCCTGGGGAGGGGTGGGGGTGAGGGCGTGACGCTTTCCGCCCGCCTCCGATCCCAAGGACTCCCTCTCTACGCCGCCGACCCCAACCCTGCCCCTCCCCAAGGGGAGGGGATGAAGGCCCCGGCGCGGGCGAAGAAGGTGGCCTAGGATCGGCTTCGCCGACGCGGGCACGAGGGCATCCCCCGGCGACAGGGCCGTCGAACGCGGCTCGACAACCCCCAAGCGCCGGGGTGGCCCCTCCAAGACTCGGCCCTCGCCCGGGGGCGAGGGCGGGCGAGGCGCCTACCGGCGGATGACGTTGAACCGCTGGTTGGCCGCGTTGCGGTACGTGTCTTGGACGAACTGCGCGCTCTGCTGGGCGCCGTTGTTCGTCAGGACGAGGCCGCTGTTCCGGTTGTAGAAGGTCCAGGAGCCGTCGGCGTTCCGCACCGGGCGCCACTGGTCGTTGCCCTCGTTCCCGAACGGCCACTGGACGACGAGCGCTCCGGGCGCTTTCGACACGCCCGCGACGTTCATGTCGAGCCCGCTGTTCGCGCTCTTGATCTGGTAGTAACCGCCGTCGGTCGGGATGAGGTTCCAGAGCTGGTTGCGGGCGCCGCCGTAGGGCCACTGGACGATCGGGGCGTTGTTGCCCGTGGAGCCTCCGGAGACGTCGGCGACCAGCCCGTTGGAGGCGAGCTGCAGCTCGTAGACGCCGGCGAAGTCCAGGTTCGTGACCCAGCCCCGCGAGATGGCGCCCTGCACCCCGCCGTACCACGCGTTGGCCATCTTGGCGTAGCCGTTGTCGTTGGGGTGGAGCCCGTCGTAGAGGTCCGCCGTCGTGACGGCGCCCATGCCGACCAGCGCGACGCGCTTGCCGGCGTTGGCCCGCGCCTGCACGATGCCGGGGATCGCGCCGTTGTAGGCGTTGATGCGGGACTGCACGGCGGGGTCCGCGTTCGGGATGAGCTGCGCCACCAGGACGGTCGTCCCGGCGGGGGCGGCGGCGAGGATCGAGTCGATGAGCGAGGCGAGCCGATTCGGGGCGGTCCCGACCTGGTAGTTCTGGCCCATGTCGTTCGACCCGACGTGGAGGGTCACGACGTTGGGCTGGTAGGTCCTGACCGCCGCGACGGTGAGCGCCGCGATCTGGTCGATGCGGTAGCCGGAGTGGCCCTCGTGGTCGGGGTCGAAGCCGTTGCCGTCGCGGATCGAGCCGACGAAGTCGGTCGGGTTCCCCTGGTTGACGAGCTGGGCGAAGAGCGAGGCCCGGTAGCCGTTGTTGGTCGAGCTTTGAAAGCCGGAGGTGATGGAATCGCCGAGCGGCATGAGGCGAAGGGTCGCGCCCAGGGCGGGCGCCGCGGCGAGCGCCAGGGTCGCCGTCAGCAGGGCCGCGACGGGCTTGGCGAGCAGACTTAGGATTCGTGGTCGATGGATTGGATTCACGGTGTCGTCCTGAAAGGGGTGGGGCGCGATCGCGCGGAGCGCCTCCTCCC
>CAXTOO010000314.1:0-424 GCA_964245875.1 uncultured Fimbriimonas sp.
CTCCTATTCGCTCTCGGGTAACGACATCAACTATAGAGAGAGCTCTTCCACGCTCAACACCGGGTGCCTGTTCGGCTCGCCTACCGCGGGGGGGAACAGGCCCTCGTACTTCTTCGGCTGGAGAGCGGCGTTCGACCTTCCGGACGCGCCCATCGGCACGAGTCTGGTCTCCGCGATCCTGAACACGCGCGTCCTAAGCGGATCGGGGCTGGGGAGCGTGGGGGTAAGCGCCTACCGAGAGTCCGGCGCATCCCTGTACAACAGCGCTTACCTCAGCGTCGAGCGTTTCTCCGTCGACACCGCGACCTCGTTGAGCGTCGACGCGTTTGGCGCTCACCCCAGACTGCCCGCCGCAGGGCGGTACGTCAAGGTCCAACTGCTCGGCGGAAGCACCGGTGTTCGCGGCGATTTCAGCAACTCGAAC
>CAXTOO010000314.1:434-3838 GCA_964245875.1 uncultured Fimbriimonas sp.
TCTGACCCCACCCTGACCGTGACCTACGGCCCCCCCGTGAGGATCCCCCTCGTCCTCGACGGATTCCGGAATAGTCCCACGCGCGTGAGCGTGACGGTCGAGTTCCGTCGTCCGGGCACGACCGAGGTCGTTTCCTCGGCGCTCGCCTTCCCCAACGTCGACGGGGTCATCGAGGTCGGCGCGGCGACCGGCATCTATGACGTGTCGCTCAAGGCCCTGCCCTTCCTGCGGCGGACCCTGCACGACGTGGAGGTGACGGGGCCGCTCTCGCTCCCCGCCGTGTCGCTGATCAACGGCGATGTGAACGGAGACAACGTCGTGAGCGCCGCCGACCGCGCGATCGTCACCGCCGCCCTGGGTCGAAGCGTGAGCGTCACGTCGCTTCCCCCCTATCCCGACCTCAACGGCGACGGCTTCGTCACCGCCGCCGACCGCGCCATCGTCACCGCCCGCCTCGGGTCGGTGGGGGACAACTGAACGCTATGCGAAACTCTCTTCTCCTTCTCGCCCTGGTCCCCGCCGCCGCGTCCGCGCAGACCGTAACTCTGAGCCCGGTCTTCGGCAACTATTTCGGTGCCAACTCGATTTCTGGAACGGCCAGCGTCGGCTCGAGCACTTCGGGGATCGGCATGTCCACTCGCAGTCTCTACAACCCGAACCTGCCCGGCGCCGAGATCGGGACGGGCGGCACGCCCTACGTCTCCGTTTCGAGCTGGATGGTCGCGTTCGACCTCCCAGTTGGGCCGTTGGACGCGCGTCTCGTCTCGGCACGGCTCAGCACCACCGTGATGGGTGGGGGAGGGCGCGGCCTGAACGTGTCCCCGTTCGCCCTCTCCAGCGACTCCTCTGACCTTAGCCCTTACGTGTCCAGGTTCAGCTTGCTAAGGGGGGCGCCATTCCTGCTCCCGGGGAATACCGGTCCCGGAGCGATCGTCCAAACGGACGCCATGTCTTCGGCGAGGGCGGGAAAGCGCTATGTCCTGTTCGGGATGGCGACCAATCCCACGGCCACGATGTCTCAAGGTTGGTCCACCCCGACCTTGATCCTCGTCTACGGCCCCCCCGTGCGCGTCGCGGTGAGTCTCGCCGACTTCCGGGGCGACGCGACGAAGGTGCCGGTGACGGTCGAGTTCCGCAAGCCCGGCACCACCGAGGTCGTGTCCAGTGCGACGACCTATCCCGACACGTCCGGGATGGTCGAGGTCGGCGCGGCCATCGGCACGTACGACGTGTCGATCAAAGCCAGTCACTGGCTGCGGAGGACCCTGCCGAACGTCGCGGTGTCCGCCCCGTCGAGCCTCGCCGCGACGCTGGTCAACGGCGATGTGAACGGCGACAACGTGGTCTCCGCCACCGACCGCGCCTTCATCACCGCCCACCTCGGGGAGTCCTCCTATTCTAGCCTCGCCTTGTACAACGCCGACCTCAACGGCGACGGTTACATCACCGCCGCCGACCGCGCGATCGTCACCGCCTCACTCGGCAGTATCGGTGACAACTAAGCCTTTCGACCATCCGCACACTCCCATGAGATCCACCATGAAAAGCAACCTGCGCCTCCTCTCGTCCCTCGCCACGCTGTCTGCCCTCGCCGCCGCTCATGGCGCCGTAGTCCTTTCCTTCGGCACACCCTCGGGAGTGCCCCTCGCCGCCCTCGCCGCCCCCGCTCTCGGCGCCACCACCACGGTCTCCGTGTTCTACACCTCCACGACAACCCTCACCGACAGCGAGGTGTTCGTGGCCTTCGACCGCGCGACCACCCAAGGGTCCTCTGCGACGAGGCTGGACAATCGGCTCGGTCTCTCCTCGCCCTCCCCCGCGACGGGCGTCGCCCTCAACATGGCCCAGACGAACGGCGGCTACGGCGCCGCCGGTCCCAGCCGGCCCTACGGCCTCGACATCCTCAGCGTCTCCGCGACGTCGGGGCTTCTGCCCATCGCCCTAATGCCCGCGCGGCTCTTCGACGTGACGCTCACCAACCTGGGGCTGGCGCCCGGCGGAACGGCCACGCTCTCGTTCAACCTCGCCAGCGGACCGATCTTCACGACCAACCTGTACGACGGGAGCGCCAACCCGGTGGCGAACGTGGCCGGCACCAGCCTCGTCGTGACCGCCCCCGTGCCCGAACCCTCCGCCCTCGCCGCCCTCGCCGTCGGCGCGGTCGCCCTCCTGCGCCGCCGCGCCCGCAGGTAGCCGTGGTGCTTCCTTCCAGGAGGCATCTCCGGCCCCTCGTCTCCCCGGCTTCTAGCCGGGGTTCCACTCCTCGAATGGACCATGAACCGTCACCCCTCACCCATCGCTCGTCCCTCCCGCGCCTTCACCCTCATCGAGCTCCTCGTCGTGATCGCCATCATCGCGATCCTCGCCGCCATCCTCTTCCCCGTCTTCGGACAGGCGAAGCTCGCGGCGAGGACCGCGCAGTGCCTGAGCAACAACAAGCAGCTCGGCACCGCCTTCGCGATCTACCTGGGCGACTTCGACGGCGCGTACCCCGTGCCGTACAGCAACCGCTACCCGTCCGCCGGGTGGGTCCTCAGCGGGGAGACGCCTCGGTCGGGCGGCGACAGCCCCCCCTGCGACGTCCACCAGGACCAGTCCCTGGACCTCTGCTCCATCGCCGATCCCAAGAAGGGCGCGCTCTGGGCCTACGCCAAGAACGAGGCGATCTACCGCTGTCCCATCGACCAGTCGGGCGCCTACAAGTACGCCTCGCTCCCGCGACCGCTCTCCTCGGCCAAGCAGCGCGTGACCTACACGATGAACAACAACTTCTCGGGGCCGAACTGCATCCGCTACGGGGACCCCGGCTGCATCTACCTTCCGAACGGGGGCTACTCCGAGACGACCATGCAGGAGTCGCAGGTGCCGTTCCCCTCCGCGACCTTCATGCTCGTGGACGAGGACGTGCGCACCCGCAACGACGGCCAGTTCGTTCCCACCCTCAGCCCGACGGACGGCAGCGCGGACTGGTTCGGCACCCAGCACAACCAAGGCGCGAACCTCCTGAACGCCGACACGAGCGCCAAGCGGTACGCCAAGGCCGCCGTGCTGAGCCCCGCCCTCTACCGCCGCTTCGTCGTCCTGAGGGACCAGGAGTAGCCGCTCCCACCGTGGGAGCGGATCCGTCCGGAGAAGCCCACGACGAACGACGAAAAGACCCGCCCCGAGTCCTCCGACCTCGCCGCCCTTGGGCTCGGCGCGGTCGCCCTCCAACGGCGACGTGGCGCGCGGCGCCGACCCGCTTTTCCGATTTCGCCCCTCGTCTCGGCCCCGCCGAGACCCTGGCCTCACGCGTTCCAAAACCATGCGAAACCCCTGCTCCGCGAAGCCGGGATGACCCTTGGGGTGCCTCCGGGAAGGAGGCGCCCCGGCTACTTGCGTCGGCGGCGGAGGAGGGCCAAGCC
>CAXTOO010000315.1:0-3795 GCA_964245875.1 uncultured Fimbriimonas sp.
AACCCCGGCGGCAGCATCAAGGACCGCATCGGCATCGCCATGATCGACGCCGCCGAGCGCGAGGGCAAGATCGACAAGGACACCGTCCTCGTCGAGCCGACCTCCGGCAACACCGGCATCGGCCTCGCGATGGCCGCCGCCGTCAAGGGCTACCAGCTCATCCTCTGCATGCCCGAGTCGATGTCCATCGAGCGCCGTCGCCTCCTCGCCGCCTACGGCGCGAAGCTCGAGCTGACGCCCAAGGAGAAGGGCATGAAGGGCGCGATCGAGCGGGCGAACGAGCTCGCCGCGAGCCTGCCCAAGGCCTGGATCCCCAGCCAGTTCGACAACCCCGCGAACGTCGAAATCCACAAGCGCACCACCGTGCCCGAGATCCTCGCCGACTTCCCCGACGGACTCGACGTCATCATCACCGGCGTCGGCACCGGCGGCCACATCACCGCCTGCGCCGAGGAGCTGAAGAAGGTCTGGCCAGACCTCAAGGTGTACGCGGTCGAGCCGGAGAAGTCGCCCGTCATCTCCGGCGGCGCGCCGGGCCCGCACCGGCTCCAGGGCCTCGCCGCGGGCTTCATCCCCGGCAACCTCCACGTGGACTCCATCGACGGCGTGATCACCGTCTCGGAGGAGGAGTCGTTCCACTACGCCCGCCGGTCGGCCAAGGAGGAGGGGACGCTCATCGGCATCTCCTCCGGCGCCTCCCTCGCCGCCGTCGCACGCAAGCTCCCCGAGCTCCCCGCCGGCTCGCGCATCCTCACCTTCTGCTACGACACCGGCGAGCGCTACCTGTCGATCGACGACCTGTTCTGACGGAGACCCCTCCCCCGCGTGGTTCGTCGCGGGGGAGGGGCAGGGGTGGGGGCCGGGGGTGGAGCAGCGCCGAAGGCGTGTAGCCGCGACCCACGCAAGGTGACCCGAAATCGGTTGACGAAACCGCCGCCCGACGCCTTAGGGTTCGGGACGATCCGCAACGCCCTCCCTCCGAAAACCGCCAAAACCGCGCATGAATTCGCATTTCACGGAATCCACAAGGAAAAACCCGTCCAAACTGCCCCATACAGGTTCAAAATCTACCAAAAGTTGATCAGAGCCAACGTCCCGGCCCCTTCCAAAATGCCCCGAATCCACAGAAAATGGGGCCTCTCCGCCCTCGAACGATAGTGACAAGAACACTAAGAAACTCCGCCAAGGAATGCGCTCCCCGCAAAGGGATACACTTTCCCCGATGAAGCCCTGGCAGATCGGAGCCCTCGCCGCCGGGACGGCGGGCGCGGTGGCGGGAGCCGCCGCCGTCGCGCGGGGAATGCTCCACGGGGCCGACGATCTGCGCCTGGAGCGCCGCACTCTCCGCCTGCCGGGCTGGCCGGAAAGGCTCCGGGCCTATCGGATCGCCGTCCTCGCCGATCTGCACCTGGGCGGCGAGTGGTCGGTGCGCCGCGCCCAGCGCGCCGTGGCCCTCGCGCTGGGTGCCTCGCCCGACTTCGTGGCCCTCGTGGGCGACTACGTGAACCTCTGGCAGCCGGACAGCGCCCGCTGGATCGGCGACACCCTCGAGCCGTTGCGCCTCATGGACGGCGCGGCCGCGGCGATCCCGGGCAACCACGACTACCACCGGGGCGATCCGTCGCTCCTCGCGCCCATCCTAAGCGAGCTGAACGTCCGGCTCCTCCGCAACGAGAGCTGGTCGCGGGACGGGATCACGTGGGTCGGAGTCGACTCGGCCATCGAGGGCGCGGCGCGGCCCGAGGAGGCGATGCGGGGCGTCTCCGGCCCGGCGGTGGGCCTCTGGCACGAGCCCGACCTCGTCGGGGACCTGCCTGCGGGCTGCGCGCTGATGCTCAGCGGCCACGCCCACGGTGGCCAAGGACGGCTCTTCGGGCGATTCAAGCCGATGCGGACGAAGCTCGGCTCGCGCTACGTCGACGGCTTCTTCCCCGACGCCCCGACGCCGCTCTACGTGAGCCGCGGCGTCGGCACGACCCTCTTTCCGACGCGGGTCGACGTGCCGCCCGAAGTCTCGCTTCTGACCTTGGAACCCCTCTAGGCGGCGCGCTTGACAGGGCTCGTGCGCAGGGCAACGACCTCGGGGCCGACCTGCACCGCGGAGAGACCGATCGCGCGCAGCAGCGCGGCGGGACCGCTGTCGGGGCGCGGCGGGACGGGGGCGGGCTTCGAGGAGGCGTTCGCGACGGGCATACTCTAGGATCGGAGGGGAAAAGGGAAAAGGAGAGAGGACAAGGGAAAATTGCCGACGACCCTCTAATTCTCCAGCCATGCGCGACCTCTGGGAATCTCCCGCCCCCGGGGCGAGGCTCGCGCGGGCGGCGCTGACGCCGCTCTCCTGGCTCTACGCGGGCGGCTGGCAGGCGTACCTGCTGACGTACCGCCTCGGCCTGAAGCGGGCCACCGAGCCGCACCGACCGGTGCTCTGCGTGGGCAACCTCCAGGCGGGCGGAAGCGGCAAGTCGCCCCTCGTTCGTCACCTCGTGGACGTCCTGCGCGAGATGGGCCGCGAGGTCGTGGTCTCCTGCAGCGGCTACGGCGCGCCCCGCGCCGAGGCGGCGAGCCTCGCCCCGCCGGGCGAACTCGACGCCGCCGAGTGGGGCGACGAGCCCGCGATGCTGCGGATGCAGGCGCCCGACCTTCCGCTCGTCGTCGGTCGGCGGCGCGTCCTGGCGGCCACGCTCGTCCACGAGGCGCACCCGAACGCCGTCATGCTCATGGACGACGGCTTCCAGCACCTGCCGCTGCGCAAGACGCTCTCGCTGCTCCTCGACCCGCCGGACCCTGTCAACCGCCGCTGCCTGCCCGCCGGCCCGTACCGCGAGCCGCGTCGCAACCTCCGGCGGGCCGACGCCGTCCTCCCCGGCCGGTTCCGCGTGGTGGAGGAGACGTGGGTGGTGGAGAGTGAGGGGTGGATGGTGAAGGAGAATTTGCCACCCACCACCCACCACCCACTACCCTCTCCCTTCGCCGTGCTCTGCGCCTTGGGCCAGCCCGCGCGCTTTCTAGCCTCTCTGTCTGAGAAGCCCGCCTTCCAGCGGCTCCTGCCGGACCACGATCCCCTGACCGCAGGTAACCTCTTCGACGGTATGGACCCCGCCCTTCCGGTCGTCGTGACCGCCAAAGACTGGGTCAAGCTGCGCAACCGGACGGACCTGGACGGGCGGCGCATCCTCGTCGCGCGCCACTCGGCGAGGGTCGAGCCCGCCGCGGAGTTCCGGGCGTGGCTCTCGGAGCGGCTGGATGGGTAGCGGCACTGACCGCATCCTAGGCTGGTGGTTCGACGCCGCCCAGAAGCGCTTCTCCCGCCGCGACGCCGCGGGCGCGGAGCGGCTCGGCGAGCGGTTCGGCCTCCTCGCCTACCGGTTGGACAATAAGCACCGGACGCGCTCGGAGAAGAACCTGCGCTTCGCCTTTCCCGAAAGGCCCGACGCATGGGTCGTCGAGACCGCGCGGGCGTCGTTCCTGCACTTCGGGCGCCTCGCGGGCGACCTCCTGCGCTCGCCCTCGCGAAGCGACGCCGAGGTCCTGGAGACCATGGAGGTCTCGCCGGAAGGGCTGGCCTTCTTCGAGGCGATCCAGGGACGGCGCGGGACGATCTTCTGCACCGGCCACCTCGGGAACTGGGAGCGCGCCGCCCACTGGGTCACCGCGAGCGGGTTCAAGCTCAGCGTCGTGGTCCGGCACGCGAACCAGCCCGCCCTCCAGGAGCGGGTCGAAAGGCTCCGGCGAAGCTCGGGAATCGACCTGCTCTCCCGCGGCGACGCCGCGATCGGGATGCTCCGCAAGCTGCGG
>CAXTOO010000316.1:0-3759 GCA_964245875.1 uncultured Fimbriimonas sp.
CGAGCTCCTCGCGCTCCTCGACGACCTCGCGGTACATCTGGAGGTTCGCGATGATGGAGCCGACGTTGCGCGCCATGCGCTCCAGCAGGCGCACGTCCTCGTCGATGAAGTCCTCGCCGTGGCGCTTGTTGAAGGCGTGGAGCACGCCGATGGTGCTGCGGTCGACGACGCGGTTCTCCTCGTCGCGCTTCTCGATGACGAGGGGCACGGAGACGCCGTTGGACACGTTGAGGAGCCCGAAGGGGTCTTCCTTGGTGCGCGGGTCGTTCAGCGCGTCGTGGAAGATGATAGCCTCGCCGTCGCGGAAGACCTGGCCGGAGAGGCCGTGGGTCGCGCGCATCCGGAAGACCTTCAGGTGGGCGTCGTCCACGCCGTAGCTGGGCGGGATACCGATGAGCTCGCCCTGCTCGCGATCGTAGAACATGATCACGATCTTCTCCGCCTGGAGGATCATGGCGATCCGCTGGACGAGCCGCCGGAGCGTGACGTCCGCCTCGTTGATCGGGGTGACCTCCGCCGCCGACTCGCCCGTGTTCCGGACCGTCGAGGGACGGTTCAGCTCGGTCTCGAGCTCCTGGATGCGCGCCTGGGCGGACTCCAGGTCACGCTTGAGCTGCTCATAGTCCTCACCGAACGACACGCTTGTCAATCTACCTTCACTCCCCTTAACCCTGCCCGACAACCCGGGCGACACCCATTAAAGACGGCTGAGCCGCCCGACGACGTTCGCCGGGCGGCGTATACTCTACGCGGCATGTCCGAGAGTCTCGAGGAGTTGCCCCTCTTCCCCCTGCGAACCGTTCTCTTCCCGCACGCCACGCTGCGTCTGCACGTCTTCGAAGAGCGGTATCGGATTATGGTCCAAGAGTGCCTCCGCACGGAAGGCCCCTTCGGCGTCGCGCTCATCCGCGACGGCGACGAGGCGGGCGAGCCGGCGGAGCCGTACCTGGTGGGCACGGTGGCGCGGATCACGAAGGTCGAGACCTACGAGGACGGGCGCATGGACATCGAGGTGCAGGGCGAGCGGCGGTTCCGGGTGCGCGAGTTCGACGACTCGCGTCCGTACCTGCTGGGCCTCGTCCAGTCGGTCGAGGAGCACGGCGACCCCGATCCGCAGGACCCCGTCGTGGTCGAGGCGCGTGACACCTTCGAGGCGCTTGTCCAGCGGTACTTCGAGCGCCAGCGGTTCTCGGTTCAGGTGAGCTTCCCGCCGGACCCGCGCCTGCTCTCGTTCACGATCGCGAACCTGCTGCCGGTGGACGACCTCGTGAAGCAGCGGCTCCTGGAGATCACCGACACCCTCGACCGCTTCGAGGAGCTGCTTCCCTACCTTCGCGCGGCGCTTTTCGAGATGCGACCGAAGCCGCCGCTCGGCGCGAACTACTTGCCCCTGGGCGCGAAGGACCTGGACGAGTGGACGAGCGCGAACTGAGGGGAAGTGACAAGTGAGTAGGTCAGCCATGAACGTTCGAGCTTTTCTCCTGTCCCTTGTCCCTTGCTTCCTCATTGTCGGCTGCGGGCCGAACAGCATCGGGCGGCAGCTCGCGGACAAGATCGTGCCGCCGAAGGAGTCCTCGACCACGAGGGAGCCTGCGGTCGAGGCGGCGACCGAGGCGCCCAAGGCGGGCTTCGACATCGGCTTCGCCGCGATGGGCGGGCGGACGCCGGTGATCATGTGGCACGACGTCATCGCCCGCCGTGGGCGCGGCTCGGTGTGGTTCGACTGCACCACCGCCGAGATGAAGAAGGGGCTCGACACCATCGCCGAGCGCGGCTACACGCCCGTGTCGGTCGCCGACCTGCACGAGCACCTCACGAGCGGCAAGCCGCTGCCCGCGAAGGCGATCGTGCTCACCTTCGACGACAACTACCAGGGGTTTTACGACCGCGCCTACCCGCTCCTGAAGAAGCGCGGCTGGCCCGCGATCATGTTCGTGCACACGGGCTTCGTGGGGGACAAGAAGGGCGCGCACCCGAAGATGACGTGGGACGAGCTGAAGACGCTCGCCAAGGACCCGCTGATCACCATCGGCAGCCACACCGTCACCCACCCCGACCTGCCGACCCTCGACTCCCTGCGCCAGAGCGAGGAGATGACCAAGTCCAAGCAGGACCTGGAGGAGCACCTGGGGATCAAGGTTGACTACTTCGCGTATCCCGAGGGCAAGAACGACGCCCTCGTGCAGGGCGAGGCGAAGGACGCGGGCTACACGCTGGCCTTCTCCATCGACAACATGCCCGCCGAGGAGTCGCCGAACGTGCTTTGCGTCGGTCGCTGGGTCCACACCCGGCTGGAGAAGGCGCTGGACGAGTGCGAGCGCGACGCCGCCGGCGGGGCGGACGCGGTGGCGCAGATCCCCCTGAAGGTCGGGCCGGTCCAGTTCGTGGACGTCGAGGCGGACGGGACGCGCCTCGTGATGCTTAAGGGCGGCGCCCCGGAGAGCGTGGTCAGTCCCGCGCGCGAGTCGGTGGGCGACTTCGTGAAGCGCACGGGGGCGGCGGGCGGCATCAACGGCACGTTCTTCGCGCTTGCGGCGATCAACGCGACGGACAACCAGCTCATTGGGCCGTCGATGGTCCACGACAACGCATTGCAGCCCGCCACTCACCCGGAGATCTGGCCCAAGCTGCGCAACCGTCCGCTCCTGGTCTGGGGGCCGACCCAGTTCGCCATCGTGCCCTACAACGCCGACCGCGCGAACGACCCCACCGCGTACACCGACTTCATGCCCGACGCGACGGACGCCTTCCTCGCGGGGGCTTGGCTCGTGCACGACGGGCGCGCGAGGGAGAGGGAGGCGCTCCAGACGTTCGCCTCCAAGGACATCGAGGACCCTCGCCGCCGCGCCGCCTTCGGGATCGACGCGGAGGGTCGGCCGGTGTGCGCCTGCACGCGAGACTCGGTGTCGAGCAGCAAGTTCGCGCGGATGCTCGCCGCGGCGGGGTTGCGGGAGGCCGTGTTGCTCGATTCGGGCTTCTCGACCTCGCTCGTGCTGGGCTCGGACGTGCTCGCCAGCGGCCATTCGACGGCCACCGAGCCTTCCCGCCCGGTGCCCCACGCCGTGGTCCTGAAGGGCGAGGTCGACCCGGCCTCGCAGGCCGCCGCGAACAAGGGTCGCCTCGCGACGACGGACGCGCCGGCGGCGATCCCGGACGATGCCGCTCCGAGGACGCGCCGGAAGCACCGGCGGAAGAGGCGGTAGCCGCCCTTGTCTCAGTCGCCGACAACGCCCCGGCCTCGACTCGGCGCAGGTGCTCGACTTCGTGAGCGGCCCGACGGCTGACCTCACCGCAGAGCCTGACGGGGATCGTCGGGCCGCTGGCGTCGACGGGGGCGAGCTCGTCAAGGAGCGAAAGCGCTTCGTCGTGGTCGGCGCGCTCGGGCTTCTCCTGAGCGTCCGCGTCGTTCCGGCGAACGTGGAGGAGAGCACGGCCGGCAAGGACCTGCCGCGCGACCTCGCGGACTCCCCGAGGCTGAGGAAGGCCCTGGCCGACGGCGGCTATGCGGGCGCCCCCATGGCCGACCCCGGTCGGAGCCTCAAGATCGAGGTGGAGGTCGCCAAGACGGAGAAGCGAAAGGGCTTCCGGATCGTCGCGCGGCGCTGGGTCGTCGAGCGCACCTTCGCCTGGCTCGTCAAGTGCCGGAGGCTGCGGATCGACTACGAGGCGAACGCCCGCACCGCGCCGCCTGGATGCAGGCCGCCACGGCCCGCCTCATGGCACGAAGGCTGGCTAAGGCAACATGAGCCTCAAACCGTT
>CAXTOO010000317.1:0-3733 GCA_964245875.1 uncultured Fimbriimonas sp.
ACCTCGTCAAGGCTCATCTGCCGGGTTGGCGGACCGCTTCTCGGCGCGGGCACGAGGGAGTCCCGCGGCTACAGGCCCGTCGAGTGAGGCTTGACACGCCCTAGTCACCGGCTTCTGCGGGCCGGAAGCGTGCCTCGAAGCCACGCGGCGTGGGTTCGTAGTAGACGCGTCCCGCCAGCGCCTCGGGCAGGTGCTGCTGCTCGACCCGCGCGTCGTGCGCGTCGTGCGCGTACTGATACCCGTCGCCGTAGCCGAGTTCCTTCATCAAACGGGTCGGCGCGTTGCGCAGGTGGATCGGCACGGGGTCGTTCCGGGTCGCCTCGACGTCGGCCCACGCCGCCTTGTAGGCGGCGTACACCGCGTTGCTCTTGGGAGCGAGGGCGAGGTACACGACGGCCTCGGCCAGCGCGAGTCCCGCCTCGGGCATTCCGATCGAGTGGACCGCCTGCTGGGCCGCGACGCAAAGCGGCAACGCCCTTGGGTCGCCCAGGCCGATGTCCTCCGTGGACATTCGAACGATGCGCCGGGCGAGATACATCGGGTCCTCGCCGCCCTCCAGCATTCGGGCGAGCCAATAGAGCGAGGCGTCCGGGTCGGAATCTCGGACGCATTTGTGAAGGGCTGAGATCAGGTCGTAGTGCTGCTCGCCGTTCTTGTCGTAGTTCACGACTCGCCGCTGGACGGTCGAGCGGACGGTCTCCAACGTGATGTGGGGATCGACGGAAGCCGCCGCCTCGAGCGTCGTGAGGGCGGCGCGCGCGTCGCCGTTGGCGAGAGTGACCAGCGCCTGCCGCGCGTCGTCGTCGAGGGTCACGCCCGGGAGTCCCCGCTCGTCCGCGAAGGCGTGCTCAAGGGTCTGGTCGATCTCCTCGTCGGTCAGCGAATTCAGGGTGTAGACGCGGGCGCGGGAAAGGAGCGCCGCGTTCACCTCGAAGGACGGGTTCTCGGTGGTTGCGCCGATGAGGGTCAGCAGGCCACTCTCGACGTGCGGCAGCACCGCGTCCTGCTGAGCCTTGTTGAAGCGGTGGATCTCGTCGATGAACAGGATCGTCCGCCGCGGCGCGGGCGCGAACAGTCCGCCCGATGGCTTGCGCGCCTCGCGCGCCTCGTCGACCGCCTTCCGCAGGTCGGCCACCCCGGCGCTCGTCGCGCTCACGCGGATGAAGTGCGCGCCGGTGGTTGCGGCAACGATCTCCGCGAGGGTCGTCTTGCCCACGCCCGGCGGCCCCCAGAGGATCACCGAACCGAGCTTGTCGCTCTCGACCAGACGTCGAAACGCCGCGTCCGGTCCGACCAAGTGGCCCTGACCCCGGAACTCGCCCAGGCTACGCGGACGCATCCGGGCGGCAAGCGGCGCGGCGGGCTCCATCCCTCTATTGTGGCGACTCAGCCAAATCGACCGGAGATGTAGTCCTCCGTCGCGCGCTCGCGCGGGTTGAGGAACAAGGCCTGCGTCGTGTCGAACTCCACGAGCCGTCCCTGGAGGAAGAAGCCGGTGTAGTCGCTCGCCCGTTGGGCCTGCTGCATGTTGTGCGTGACGAGCACGATGGTGTAGCTCGCCTTCAGCTCGAACATGAGGTCCTCGATCCGCGACGTGGCGATCGGGTCGAGCGCCGAGCAGGGCTCGTCCATGAGGAGGATGGTCGGCGCGACGGCGAGCGTGCGAGCGATGCACAATCGCTGCTGCTGGCCGTCCGAGAGCACCAGCGCCCGCGAGTCGAGCCGGTCTTTCGCGTCGTCCCAGAGCGCCGCCTTCCGCAGCGAGTCCTCCACGATCTCGTCGAGGGCCGCCTTCCGTTTCTCGCCGTGGATTCGCGGCCCGTAGGCCACGTTGTCATAGATCGACATCGGGAACGGGTTGGGGCGCTGGAACACCATCCCGACCTCCTTCCGCAAGGCGTAGAGATCGATGTCCGTCGCATAGGCGTCGCGCCCTGAGACGGTGACCGATCCGGCGAGCCGCGCCCCTTCGATGGGGTCGTTCATCCGGTTGAGGCAGCGTAGGAACGTCGATTTGCCGCAGCCCGAGGGGCCGACCAGCGCCGTCACGGCGTGGCAGGGAATGTCGATCCCCACGCCGAAGAGAACCTGCTTCGCCCCGTACGAAAAATCCAGGTTCCGGACGGAGATCTTCGGATCGGAGAACGTGGGCGGCGGCGCGCGCATCGACCCCTCCATCATGCCACACGGGTAGGCTTTGAGCATGAACGAAGGACTGAACGGCTGGTACGGCCTCGTGGTGATCTTCGCCGTGGTGGGTATCATCGCCTTGGTCGGCAGCATCCTCGGCGCCGCCGCGATTCGGCTGATGCTTCGCGACGACGTGTACTTTCCGGACGAGCGCTAGGAGTTCGCCACGGTCGGCCTTCCTCCGTGTAGATCGAAGGCTCCGTTCTGACCTCGTTGCCGAAGCGCGTGGTCGGCGAGGACGAGGGCGGCCATCGCCTCGACCATCGGCACCGCGCGGGGAAGGACGCACGGGTCGTGCCGTCCCCGACCCTGGAGCGTCGTCGCCTCGTGGCCGGTCGTCACCGTATCCTGGTGGGACATGATCGTCGCCGTCGGCTTGAACGCCGCCCGAAGCAGGATGGGCATCCCGTTCGAGATCCCGCCCTGGATGCCGCCGGATCGATTGGTGGCTGTGGTGACTCGCCCGTCGTCATTAGTACGATAAGCGTCGTTGTGCTCGCGCCCGGTGAGCAACGTGCCCGCAAAGCCGCTGCCGACCTCGAATCCCTTGCAGGCGGGAAGGCTGAGGATCGCCTTTCCCAGGTCGGCCTCCAGCTTGTCGAACACTGGCTCGCCCCACCCGGCGGGCACGCCGCGGGCCACGAGCCCGATCGTGCCGCCTATGGAATTGCCGTCCTTGCGGATCGCCTCGATCCGCTCCAGCATCCTTTCCGCTGCGGCGGCATCGGGGCAGCGCACGATGTTCGCGTCCACGTCCGCGACGGTGACGGAAATGGGGTCCACCTCGGCCGAGAGTTCGCCCACGGTCGAGACCCAGGCGACGACCTCGACCTCGAGCGTCGCGAGAAAGGCCTTGGCAAGTGCTCCCGCCGCGACTCGGCCGATCGTCTCCCGCGCAGAGGCGCGACCGCCGCCCGACGGTGAGCGGACGCCGTACTTCTGGTCGTAGCCGAAGTCCGCGTGGCTCGGGCGGTACGTGTCCCGCATCTCGTCGTAATCCTTGGAGCGTTGGTCCTCGTTTCGCACGAGCATCGCGACGGGCGTCCCGAGGCTCAGGCCTTCGTGGACGCCGGAGAGGATCTCGACCCGGTCGCCTTCCTTCCGCTGGGTAGTGATCCGGCTCTGGCCCGGTCGGCGCCGGTCGAGTTCCGTTTGGACCGTCGCTTCTGAGATGGGCAAACGAGCGGGGAGGCCATCGACCACCACGCCGACCCCGATCCCGTGCGACTCTCCGAAGGTCGAGACGCGGAACAGGGTGCCAAACGTGGAGGCCATCGGTCTATTGTGGCGCAGGCGTCTCGCCCGTGCTCATGCCGCCCATTCGCGGCTTTGAACGGTGTGCAAGGCCTCTTTTTTCGGAGGAACGTTCTTCGTGTGTTCACTCCCTCCTCCGGAAGGAGTTTAGTCAATCATCCAAGTTGTAAACGAGGGTTCTAGCAGACCGCTGAGCGTGACACGGGCACGGGTGCATCCCGCGGCTTGTATCTCGTCTTCGTGTGGCTGGGACCTGGGGACCCGAGCGCGACCCGCGGCTGGAGGCCTT
>CAXTOO010000318.1:0-3727 GCA_964245875.1 uncultured Fimbriimonas sp.
CTTGCGGCGTGCCGGCCCATGAGATCAGCGCCCCGAAGGCGTCGTACGTCCGCGTCGCGGTGGTTGAGGCCGAGGCGCTCGTCTGCCTTGCGGCAGTGCCTGTCCGGTCGGACAGGTCGAACGTCGTGCTTCCCGAGCGCCGCTGGCTCACGCCCGGCGTGTAGACCGCCGCGCCGTCGGACAGCACGTCGTCTGTCACCCCCGCGCCGTCGCGGCGGTAGGTGCTCGTGCCCGCCGGGTCGACCTTGCCCACTCGAGTGTCCAGCCCGTTATAGGTGAACGTGTTCGACACGCCCGGGCCGGAAATCGTGGTCACCCTGCCCTCGTAGTCGTAGCCCAGCGTGGTAGTACCCGCCGAGGAAGTAACCCCAAGGGTACGCCCTGCCGCGTCGTAACTGTACGACTTCACTGTCGTCCCGCCCTGCGTCACCGAAGTGAGCTTGTCCCCGTCGTCCACCGCGTACGACTCGGTCACCCCGTTGAGGGTCTTGCCCGTCCGGTTGCCGTTCGCGTCGTACGCATAGCCTGCCGAGTAGCCTATGCGAGACTCGCCTGTAAGCTGGTCCGCGTTGTCGTAGCCGTACGCCGTCGTCTCAGAACTCTCATCGGAGAGGGTCGAGATCCTAGATCAAGTGTGCTCCCCATACAAGATTGTATATCTGAGGTGCTTATGCACACCGTCTTGCACGCTCTTCTGCATGATCTTCTGCCCACTAACGGTATCGCGGAAAAGGATCTTCGCGCGGTCTGGGTCTCTAGTCGAACCCAACAGGACGGTTGAGCCGGGACTCAGAGTTTTCGTCCGGCTTGGCACACTGCCTCCGTCCCACAACTCGGCTGACACGGTCTGGATCGATCGATTGTCTATCCAGACCGGATAGTCCGTAGTGTGCGTGAGGTTAAGGGCGGCCAGAATCAGGCACCCGAGTGCGATTAAAATCGCAGCACATCCTCCAGATGCCGTCTTCAATACGGAACCGCTCTCTTGATACTTTGTCATTGCCAACAGTCAAGGTGCCCGTTCGGTCGGCCGAACCATGATCGTTCGGCCAACCAATTTGAACTTTACTTACCCTCCTTTTGGTCGGCATAGCTGTCTGCCCACATTTCATAAGGGATGTAGTCGTGTCCGATTGGTTCACCTGACGGCGGCTTGTTGGTGTCAACGAAATTCCTGTCCAGAATCTCGACCACAATCGCGTAGGGCCAAAGCACGGCGTATGGTAAAAGGTCGCTCTTGTTTACGGGCGCGCCGTAGATGTGACCCTCCTCGTGGTCGCGACGTCGTCCCGCGTTAGGATCATCAGAGTTGTACCACTCATAATCTTCCTCATCGTTTGCATGAATAGTCCCGTCGACGGTCATGAAGTTGCCCCCCTTGTTGCCGATTGCAGGCCAGCCGCCAATTCGCACCGGGTTGCCGTTTTTATCCGTAGTGTCTCTGCCGCTAAACCACTCCGAAAACTCTGTCCAACGATCATCTCCCCAGCCCCAAAAGCTTAGCCCGGACGCATCCAAGTTTCTGAGCGGGCTGTTTGCACAGTACGCGTACCAGTTGCGCCCATCCTTAGCGGTGTCCCGAGTCAGGAACCGCCCGGTGCTCGGGTCGTAGTAGCGGTGCCCGAGGAGCTTGAGCCCCGAGTCGCCGTCCTCCTGGTAACCGCTGCTCCCGGCGAAGCCGAACGGCCCCCGCGGCGTGCCGCTTGAGGCGACGAGCGTCCCGAAGGCATCGTAGCTTCGCGTCGCGGTCGTGCTCGCGCTTGCGTTGGTCTGCTTGACCGCCGAACCGAGGCGATCCGACAGGTCGAACGTCGTGCTTCCCGAGCGCCGCTGGCTCACGCCCGGCGTGTAGACCGCCGCGCCGTCGGAGAGAACGGGTGCGGTCACGCCCGCGCCGTCCCGGCGGAAGGCCTTCGTGCCGCCCGAATCGACCTTGCCCACGCGGGTGTCGAGGCCGTTGTATGTGAACGAGTTGGACTACACGCACCGGATTTCGAGGGCACGATGATTTCCTTCAACCCGTGCCCCCTGGTCAGGCGATCCGCCGATCTAATAAGGCGAGGTGCTCAGTAGCCTTGCGATGTCACGCTTTGACTCAGACTTTGCGACGTCTAAAGCGGTGAGACCGCGGCGATCTCTAAAGTCTCGTCCAGCCCCCTTGCGAAGGAGTAACCGCACAACATCTGACTTTCCTCCCCAAACAGCCCCGATGAGGGGTGTGGTCCCCATGCGGTCCGGGCGATCGATCGCAGCACCTTCGTCAAGAAGCAGCTTCACCACCGGAAAGGAAGCGCGAACGGAAGCGCACACCAACGGCGGGCAGCCTCCGGGGGCGCCGTCCACCGCCGCGCCCTCCCGAAGGAGGGCGCGAGCGATCTCAGGCTTCGTCGCGAAGCAGACCGCGGTCCACCCGCCGCTGTCAACCTGTCGAACGTCCGCTCCCCGGCGGATCAGGAGATCGACCATTCGGACGTTGCCAGCTTCGACGGCACGCATCAGCAACGTCTCGCCGTCAGAGTAGGGCCGGTTCACGTTCTGTCCCGCGTCGAGTTCGGCGGTTACCCGGCGCGTGTCGCCGCGCGCCACTGAGAAGTAAAGCCCCTGGAAACGTTTGGCAGAGCGAAGTGCTGTCGGATAGTCCGTTCGTCGATCCGCGAACAGTGCCGCGATGCCTAGCGCAACCGCCCTACCAAATGCCGCTCCTTGAATAGTCATCGACCCCCTCCCGGCCTCCTGCCCGGCAGGAACGGACCGTATGGACCCCATCCTCCATCGATCGGATGCAGATTTGGACCATGGTAAGGAGCGTGCGGATTGCGTGTAGGCTTTCTGAAGGTTCCTGGCTTCAACTCCCACATGTTACCGGTGGCGTCTCCGACAAACTCTGGCCTACGACCGGCACTCGCACGATCGTTATCGGTTTGGCTTGGAGGATTGTTGGGATATGGGTGGGTATGCCAGCCTCCTACTGACCCAAGTCCGTTTGGAATATCGCCTCCTGTTGGCCCCGCTTGTGTAGGATATCCGGGTTTGAAGCCGGACAGGCCTTCGTAAACGTTCCCCCCAAACTCAGTTCCCGAGAACAGAGAAAGCAGCATCGTTGACGCTAGAGCGGCTCCCGCCGCCGCTTCGGGGCTCGGATAGGGCTGATGGACGGGGTGCCACGGCGGCAACGGCCCCTTCTCTCCTGTAGCGCTATTCATCGCATCCGGCAGGAATCCGAGATCGAAGAGGCCACTCGGATCGACCGTCTTTAGCGGGTTGCTCTCGCAGTATCCGTACCAGTTGCGACCATCCTTGGCCGGGTCCCGCGTGAGGAACCGACCCGTCGAAGCGTCGTAGTACCGGTGTCCCAGGAGCTTCAGCCCCGAGTCCCCGTCCTCCTGGTAGCCGCTGCTCCCCGCGAAGCCGAAAGGCCCCCGCGGCGTACCGCTTGAGGCGACGAGCGTCCCGAAGGCGTCGTACGTCCGCGTGGCGGTCGTGGTCGCCGATGAGTTGGTTTGCTTGGTGGCCGAACCGAGCCGGTCCGAAAGGTCGAACGTCGTGCTTCCCGCTCTCCGCTGCGAGACACCGGGCGTGTACACCGCCGCGCCGTCGGAGAGCACGTCGTCCGTGACCCCCGCGCCATCGCGGCGGAACGTCTTCGTCCCGGAGCTCTCCACCTTCCCGACCCGCGTGTCGAGGCCGTTGTAGGTGAAGCTGTTGCTCACTCCTGGTCCGGAGATCG
>CAXTOO010000319.1:0-3722 GCA_964245875.1 uncultured Fimbriimonas sp.
TCCTGGGACCCCCCACCCCCTTCCACCTCGGGCGCGCCGGAGCGCATCCCTCGGCGGACCCTCCTCTCCCCCGGAGGGGAGAGGGGAGCCGGAGTTTTGTTAGACGCTCTAAGATTTCGGATCTTTGCGAGGGCTTGTGTCGTGAGTCTCTTGAGGTGATCTCGGGACTCTCTTACCCCCGCCCCCTTCCTCTCGCCGGAGCGAAAGGAAGGGGTGACGCGACCGCCACCTTGCCGACGTAGGGGACCTGGAACAGTATCGACACCCCGGTGGTGTATCACTTTGGCCAGGCGCTCACCGCGCTTCCACTTTCGGAGGGGACGCTGAGATCGATGAGAGGGAGAGGAGGCTCGCCGAGGGTCTCCCGGCGGAGCCCGCCCTTCCTCACCGCTCTCGGCGTCGCTCCGGGCTCGAAACGACACACTCCCGACACCCTTGCTAGACGCCTAAACATCTATGATGAGATCAAGTTTGTGACCTGCGGATGAAGCCCGCGAGCGCGGGATCATCTCGATACGGCGCGAGGGCCTCCCGGCCCGGCTCGGTCGAGGCGAGGGCGCCCACGAGGGCGGCGGCGAGGTCGCCGTCGTCCTTGCCCGTTCGAAGCAGAGTGGCGAGGGCGGGGACGAGCCGCGGGCGTTCTCCGGCGGCGGAGATGGCGGCGAAGCGGGTTTCGGGTCTCGTGAGAGCGTCGGCGATGGCGGCTTCCGCCTCGGACCCGTGGAAAGTCGCGGCAACTTGTAGGCGCAGAGCCGGTGAAACGTCGGGGATGGTAAGGACGGGCGGGCCGACGATGGCGAGGGCGGCGCGGGCGGCGCTCGCGAGAACAGGTTCGTCCGAGGCGGCGAAGCGCCAGAGGAGAGGGAGGGTCGCCGGATCGGCGATGCGGCCGAGACCGAGAGGGACGACGGCGCGTTCGGCGAGGGGCCGCGCCGGGTCCTGCAGGATCTCCGCCAGCAAAGTGGCGGTGCTGGGGTCGCCAATCGCGGCAAGGGCGGTGAGGTAAGCCGGACGGTCGGCGGGCGCGGCCGAGTCGAGGTCCTTCAAGAGGGGGGCGACGGCGGCCCGGGCGCGAAGGCCGCCGAGGGCGGCGGCGGCGGCGAGGCGGACCTCGGGCTTTGGATCGGAGAGGTGTGGCAAGAGCGGGGCGATGGCGGGCGGACCGGCGGCGGCGAGGTAAGCGACGGCGGCGGGGCGGGCGTCCGCGTTGTCGAGCATCGCGACGACGCCGGGGATCGACCGCTCGCCTTGGGAGCGCAGGGCCTCGAAGACGCCAAGCTGCTGGAAGCTGCCCTTCTGTTTCAGCCCATCGGCGACGGCCTCGGGGTGGACGGTGGCGACGCGCTTCAGGCCGACGACGAGCTTCGCGCGGGCCTCCGCGTCGAAGTCGGCGAGGAGGATGGCCGAGAGCTTGGCGAGGGGCTCGTCGTCGTAGCGGGCGATCGCCTCGGCCATGGCAACGCGGCGCTCGTGGGGAAGGTTCTTGAAGAACCCGGCGACGTCGGGCCGGTCGGCGGCGGCGATGAGCCACTCGCGCTGGGCGGCGCTCGGGGGTCCGGTCGCGAGGGCGAGGTCGCGGCGGATGGCGAAGACGTTCAGGAGGGCGAGGGCGACGCCGAGGCCGACCATGAGGGCGAGGGCGACGACGGTTCTTTTCAGCCTTCCTCCGCCAAGGCCGGTATTCCTACCCCCCTTCGTGAGGGGTCTCTTCAAGGAAAGAGCCATACGATGTTCGCGTTCTACCTCGTGGGCTACCTTGCGGTCGCGGGAGCCTTCTACTATCGCGCCTACAAGACGGCACCTCTGATCGAGGAGTCGGAGTCGCCGCTGTTGACGCTCTGGATCAATCCGGAGCTTGCGGAGGAGGAGGAGCCGCTACGCAAGGCGGCGTGAGTTGCGGGTGGGGTGAGGAGTGGATGGTGAGTGGTATTTAGTATTTAGTATTTAGTATTTAGTTTAAAGTTGGCGTACCGCTCTGCGGCGCGGGTACAGGTCGGACCAACAGTTTGACATTGGCACTTCGTTAGTGCTTGGTGAGGATCGCATCGGCGAATCCCAGGTCGCCGTTTGGGAAGAGGCGGAACTTAAGGGTGCGGGCGAGTTCGGCGGGCTGCTTTTCGATGTTGATGCCCGCGATGGTCAGGACCTCGAAGGTGAGCCCGTCGCCGCTCCGGGTGACGCGACCTTCCCAGGGGACGCCGGCGTCCTCGAGTTTTGCCCTTCCGTCAGGCTCGATCCGCAGGGTGACCCGTTGGAGTTGGGCGGCGACGACGGGATCGGTGCCGGGCTGGACCGCGAGTCGGTGCCCGCCGCGGAAGGTTCCGGTGGGCGGGGGAGCGCCGCAGCCGAGGAGCGCGAGAAGGCCGACGGATATACTCGCCCCCATGGTCGCCCTCATCACGCCCGAAGTGTACACGTCCATGGGACTGAACGACGGCGAGTACGCCCTGATCCTCGAACTGCTGGGGCGCGAGCCCTCGTACACCGAACTGGGGATGTTCGCGGTGATGTGGAGCGAGCACTGCGGCTACAAGTACAGCCGCCCGGTCCTGGCCTACTTCTCCGAGTACAAGAAGGCGATGGAGGGCGAGGGCCTGGAGAACGCGGGGGTGGTGGACATCGGCGACGGGCTGGGCATCACGATGAAGGTGGAGTCGCACAACCATCCTTCGGCGGTAGAGCCGTACCAGGGCGCGGCGACGGGGGTGGGGGGCATCATCCGCGACATCCTGACGATGGGGGCGCGGCCCATCGCGGGTCTGAACTCGTTGCGGTTCGGACCGATCGAGGGCGATGGGCCGATTGAGACGCGGAACCGGTTCCTGTTCGAGCACGTGGTGGCGGGGATCGCGGGGTACGGGAACTGCGTGGGGGTGCCGACGGTGGGGGGCGAGGTGGCGTTCCACCCGCGCTACAGCGGAAACCCGTTGGTGAACGCGATGTGCGTGGGGCTGCTCCGGCTGGACGAGGTGACGACGGCGGCGGCGAGCGGGGTGGGGAACCCGGTGATCTATCTCGGCTCGGCGACGGGCAAGGACGGCATCCACGGGGCGACGTTCGCGAGCGACGCGCTGGGGGAGGACAGCGAGGCGAAGCGGCCGAACGTGCAGATCGGCGACCCCTTCGCGGAGAAGCTGGTGATCGAGGCGACGCTGGAGGCCTTGGCGACGGGCGCGGTGGTGGCGATCCAGGACATGGGTGCGGCGGGGCTGACGTGCTCGACGGTGGAGATGGCGAGCAAGGGGCGGGTCGGGATGGAGATCGATCTCGACCGGGTGCCGATGCGAGAGTCGGACATGACGGCCTACGAGCTGATGCTGAGCGAGAGCCAGGAGCGGATGATGGCGGTGGCGGTGAAGGGGCGCGAGCAGGAGGTCATCGACGTGTTCCGGAAATGGGGCACGAAGGCGGAGATCGTGGGCCACGTGACGGACGACGGCGTGCTGACGGTGCGTCGGCACGGGAAGGTGGAGGCGCGGCTGGACCCGACGTTGCTTACCGACCACTGTCCGACGTACGCGACGGAGAAGGAGGAGCCGGAGGCGTTCCGGCAGGCGGCTTCGTTCGATGCTTCTCGGTACGAGGTGAACCTCCACGAGGACCTGCTGAAGGTTCTGGCGTATCCCGACGTCGCGAGCAAGCGGTGGGTTTACCAGCAGTACGACCAGCAGGTGCAGACGCAGACGGCGGTGGTGCCGGGGGCGGCGGACGCGGCGGTCATG
>CAXTOO010000320.1:0-3706 GCA_964245875.1 uncultured Fimbriimonas sp.
GGCGCAAGGGCCGTGCGAAAAGACCTACGGCACCCGCGAGATCGTGACCCTTCCGTTCACCGGACCCGGCGCTCCGGGCACCGTCACGCTGCTCCAGGTCAGTTCCGAACGGACCAGCACCCCGTCGTCGCCGATCCAGAGGCTTCCCGTCGCCTTGCCACCCTCCGACCCTTCCGTCTCGCGCGCGGTGACGTCCATCTTCCAGGCGTGGAAGGGTCCGAGCGTCTCCTGTCCCGCGACCTTGTAGTCGACCCGCCACGCCACCGCCCCGGTGGTGGGATCGGCCTTCCCCTCCGAGGTCCAGGCGTCGCCCACCGCCACCGCCTTCGCCGGCGCGTGGAAGTTCGTGAGGTTCGCCATCCGATAGCCCGTCGCGTCCGCCTTGTCGCCCCGTATCTCCTTGATCTCGCCGTTCGCCTTGTAGGTCGTGAGCGAGGCGACCCCCTGGCCCGTCATCTCCTGCCCGCCCAGCTTCACCTTGTTCTCCAAGGGCGTCGCCTGCACCAGGAAGCCGCCGTCGGGATCGACGCGGATCACCTTCTGGTCGGTGAGCGTCGTGATCGTCGCCTCCACGCCGCCGACCGTCAGCGTGCCCTCCGTCCGGTACTTCATCTCGTCGCCCTCCTTGGGCGTCCACCGCAGGGTCGCGCCGCCCTGCGCGAGGACGACGGAGGCGAGAAGGACGACGGCGCGGATCGGCATGGCCCCTCTAATGTACGCCCTCTCGGTACCCTTTTGCCGATGGCCATCCGTCTCGTGACCCTCGACTGCGCGAACACCCTCCTGCGCGGCTCGTGGGACCCCGTCGGATTCGCCCTCTGGTCCGCGCACGAGGCGGGCCTCTGCCTTCCCCGCCGCGCCGGCGAGGTCTACGGCACCCTCCTCCGCGAACGGTATCCGGCCATCCTCGCCGCGAACCGCACCGGCGACTACGGGCAGGTCAAGACGGAGTACGTCCGCCTCGGCGAGGCGTGGCTCGCCGAGTTGGGCGTCGATCCCGCCCTTGCGTCCGAGGTCGTCGCCGCGAGCGAGCGGCTCCTGACCTCAACGGAGCTGTTCGAGCCCTTCCCCGACACGATCCCGTTCCTCGTCGAGGCGCGGCGGCGCGGCCTCCGGCTCGCGGTCGTCTCAAACTGGGACGCCTCCCTTCCCGTGGTCCTCGCCGCCCACGGCCTCGATGCCCTTGTCGACGAGGCCTTCGCCAGCCTCGTGGTCGGCGCCGAGAAGCCCGATCCGACCATGATCCGTCTCGCCATGGCCTCCGCGGGGGTCGGCCCGGACGAGACCCTCCACGTCGGCGACGATCCGACCGACGACCTCGGCGCGGCGGAGAACGCGGGGGTACGGGGGGTCTTGATCGACCGAACCCCTCACCCCCAGCCCCTCTCCACCTGGGAGACGACTCCAGAGGACTCTCCGCTCCACGGTCTATCGTGGTCTCCTTCGGCGGACCCTCCCGGAGGGGAGAGGGGAGTGGTCATCCACTCCCTCCCGGAGGTGTTGCAATGGATCGCCTGAGCGACTACGACTACCACCTGCCCGAGCCGCTGATCGCGCAGACGCCCCTCGACGATCGAGCCGCCTCGCGCCTTCTCGTCCTGCCCAAAGCGGGCGGCCCACCGCAGCACCGCCGGTTCGCCGAGGTGCCGTCCCTGCTCCGAGAGGGCGACCTTCTCGTCCTGAACGACACCCGGGTCTCCGCTCTCCGCCTCATGGGGCGCAAGCCGACCGGCGCGGAGGTCGAGGCGCTCCTGCTCTCGGAGGAACGGCCCGGCAGCTTCGTCGCGCTCATGCGTCCCGGCAAGCGGCTTCGCACGGGCGCCCGCGTGCTCTTCGACGATCTCGGCGCGACCGTCGAGGCCGAGCGGACCGACGGGCAACGTCTCCTGACCTTCGATGAGACACCCATGCTCGCAGAGCGATTGCGTTCCATCGGGACGGTCCCCTTGCCTCCTTACATCCACGAGGCGCTTGCCGACCCCGAGCGCTATCAGACCGTGATCGCGAATCGTCCGGGGAGCGCGGCGGCGCCGACCGCGGCGCTCCACTTCACCTCCGAGATGCTGGACCGCCTGCGCGAGCAGGGCGTCGAGATCGCCACCGTCACCCTCAGCGTCGGCCTGGACACCTTCCGGCCCGTCGAAAGCGAAGACCTGGACCGCCACGCGATGCACGGCGAGGTCTGCGAGGTGCCGCCCGAAACGGCAGAGGCCGTTGCCCGGTGCCGGGGCCGCGTCGTCGCGGTGGGCACCACGAGCGTGCGGACCCTGGAGACCTTCGCCGAAGGACCCCGCCGCCTCGCGACCGGACGACGGACTTCGAAGCTGTTCATCCGCCCCGGCTATGAGTGGAAGATCGTGGACGGGATGTTCACCAACTTCCACCTGCCGAAGACCACGATGCTGATGATGCTTTCCGCCTTGGTCGGCAGAGAGCGCCTTCTAGGAGCCTATCGTGAGGCCATCCGCGAGGAGTACCGGTTCCTAAGCTTCGGCGATTCGATGTTGGTGATCTAAGAGCGTCTAACAAAACTCTTGCGGATCGTCCCGAAGACGGTCGGCACCCTCGCGATCCGCTCGCCTTCCGGTTCCCAGACCCCTCACCCCCGGCCCCTCTCCCCCGGAGGGGAGAGGGGAGCCGGAGTTCTATCAGAGGCTCTAACGCATCCTAACGTCTTCGAGTCGTGATAGCATCAATTGAAACAAGTGTTCGGTATCAGTGTAGGGTTTTTCTTTTCCGCTACCAGGTTTCGGGCTTCTCGCGGTAAGGGTGGTTGACGAAATCCCTTCTCGGAGTGGTCTGTCGAGCCAGACACGGGAGCGACGCTTCGACGCTGGTCGGAAGCTATCAACGCAGAAAGCACGAGGGGCATAGGGGCAAAGGCCGCGAGAAGCGATTTCGTCAACCATCGTCGGACTTCTCGAATTCGGGTCCGCGATTGTTGCTCAAAACTTCGCCCTCGGGCCGGACCAGCAGCGTTGGATGTACAATCGGCGGAGAGGAAGCCTGAGGGCACACAGGATTGAGAACGAACAACTTTGACCCGCTCGCCTATATCGAAAGCGCCTTTCTCGACGCGGAGGTCGAGGAACCGGCGCGTGGGCGGACCATCACTCCCGACGGTCCCCTGAGCGTCGAGATCCCCTCCATCGCCGACTACCTCGGCCTGCGTTCGCCCATCGCGCCGATCGTGGACGAGCCCGTCGAGGACGAGCCCAAGGCCCGCTTCCGCAAGACGGTGATGAGCGCCCCCCGCCCGCGGCGCGTGAAGCAGAAGCCCAGCGCCGCCGTGCTCGACCCCGAGCTCCAGCAGGTTTGGACCAACCTCCCGAAGAACGTGGCATTCCTCTGCCGCTTCTACGACGACGGCGTGACCGCGAACTACTACCGCGGCGAGTTCAAGGAGACCCGCCAGGAGCTTATCCGTCGCCTCCTCGACCCCGAGCTCTCGCTGGAGGAGACGTCCCGCCTCCTCGGCGTCTGCCCCGCCACCGTCCGCCGCTATACGAACCGCGGCTGGCTGGAGCACCACCGCACCACCGGTGGCCAGCGCCGCTTCCGCCTGAGCAACGTCGTCAAGTTCTTGGACACGCACGGCCGATTTCCCGAGGAGTAACCCCTTGGAGCGGCTGCGCATCGCGATGTTCTCCGACAGCGCCCTCCCCGTCCTCAACGGGGTGAGCATCTCCATCGATGCGCTCGTCCG
>CAXTOO010000321.1:0-3641 GCA_964245875.1 uncultured Fimbriimonas sp.
GGGTCAAGGCGGTCGAGGACCACCAGGAGGGGGCGGGCGACTTCCTCTTCCTGGGGGCGACGCTGTTCGGGGCTTACGGCTTCCGGACGGACGCCTTGGCGCACGCGGGGATGGCCGAGGCGCTGGGGGTCGAGGTCGTGTCGCTCGCGCTCGTCGATCCGCGGTTCTACCACCTGGACACCTGCTTCTGCCCCCTGCCGGGCGGGCGGCTGATCTGGTTCCCGCCCGCGTTCGACGCGGCGTCGCGGGCGGCGGTCGAGGCGCGGGTGCCGGCGGCGCTCCGGTTCGCGGTGTCGGAGGCGGACGCCGCGGCGTTCGCGTGCAACGCGGTGGGGGTCGAGGGTCACGTCGTCGCGAGTTCTCTCGGCGCGCAGACGCAGGCTTGGCTCTGCGGGCAGGGGTTCGAGTCGCACGTCGCGCCGCTGGGCGAGTTCATGAAGGCAGGCGGCGGTGCGAAGTGTTTGACGCTGCGGGTGGACTAGAAGCGGTAGCCGACGCCGACGGTGACGCCGCGGTAGGCGGCGATGTCGTCGGTGGTCGCCTGGTAGCGCACCACGCCGTACACCTTCTTCGTGAAGTCGTAGCCCGCCTCGACGGAGTAGCCGAGCTTGGTCGTGTTGGCGGAGAAGGGGCCGTCGAAGTCGAGGCTGACCTGCGGGGCGGCGAGGCCCGCGCCGACGAAGTACTTCTGGCCCTCGGGGCGGTAGCGCACGTCGACGCCGTAGGTGCCGAGGGTGGCGTCGTAGCCAATGCCGTCGATCGAGCCGTGGAAGAAGCTTCCGCGGGCGACGGCGGCGACGTCGAGACTGTTCTTCCGGTAGAACGAGTAGCCCAGGCCGACGTTCACGCCGAGGTCGGTGTTTCCGTCGGAGAAGGTTGGGACGTAGAGACCCACCTCGGCGGCGAACGGGTGCTCGATCTTGGATTGGGCGGAGGCGACGCCGACGAGAGTGAGGGAGAGGGCGAGCAAGGCCAGAGCCTTCTGCATTACAGAAGGCTTAAACGCGCGGCTTCAAGGAACGGTCCCTAATAAATCTTAAAGCCCGGACTTTCGGCCTATCGAGGGATGTTCTCGACGCCTTCCCATGGCGCATCGCTTGGCGAACGACAGGAGAACAGGACCTTCTGTTGCGCGTTGCAGCACAAGAAAGGTCAAACATATTTTCGAGTGTATCTTTCGAGAGTGATGGTCGCTCTTTACACTCACATCTGTGAGATGTGGAACCCCATGACCCTTTTCTTCGCTGCTCTCGCCCTCTCGAACAACGTCCTGCCCGGGGGGGGGGCAGACCCGGCGCGCCCCTACCTTGTTGGGCTTAGCGACGGCTACGTGATTGGGAACGAGGACGGTGCCCAGGGCGGTGTCCCCCCGTACAACGCTCCGCTAAGCGCTTCAAGTTCTTCCTCGGCGGGAACCGCGTTCCCGACTCAGCCGATCAGCGACGCAGACACCCAGACGACGGCTCAAAGCCTCTGCACACAGTACGGCGGAACGTTCCAACACCTCTACTCTGGCCTGGGCGGTTTCGCCGTTCAGATGACTGACGCTCAGGCGCAGGCCATGAGTGCCGACACGCGCATTGCCACGATAGAGATCGACGATCCCGCTACGCTTGACCTCTCAGGGTCGCAATCCCTTGGCCCAGACTCCAACGGCAACTACAGTCAATGGGGGCTTGATGCCCTCGACCAGAAGAGCGGCTTCGACAACATCTATCATACGCCTCCCTTGGCGGGCGATCCGACGAAAAGCCTCGACGGAACAGGCGTCAACGTCTTCGTCGTAGGTGTCGGCGTCTGGTCGGGCGCGTCGGACATCGCCGGACGAGTGAAGACTGGGTGGAACTCCATTACATTGAACACGGAGACCATGGACAACAACTGTCATGACACTGCATTGACGAGCCTGATCTGCGGCACGGCCTACGGAGTGGCTAAAAGGGTCAGTATCTTCCCCGTCAAGACGGTCGACGCCCAGGGAAACGGAGCTTACGACGGACTGATCAACGGCATGATCTGGGTTCGAGACCACTACAACACCTACCCCGCTTCCCTTGGCCTTCCTTCGGGTCCCGCTGTGCTCCACTGCTCGTGGTCCCTGAAGAGCGATTCCAGCATCAAGTACACCGGACCGGACCCCAAGTACAAAGGACAAACCGTGTACAGTCTTCTGGGCAAGATCACGAGCCAGATCATCGACAAAGGGGTCCCCGTCATCGCTCCGGCGGGCAACAACGACCAGGATGTGAAGAATTTCGCTCCCGGCAACGTCTCGTCGACGATCACCGTCGGCGCATGCGACTCGTTGGGAGGACGCTGGTACAACACGGGCAATCTGCTGGCATCGAATTACGGTTCCGGCATTGATGTAGTCGCGCCCGGAGTCCTCAACGCGGTTGCCTACATCTACCCCCACCCGGGCGACGGCTATAGGGGCGTTGCACCCCAGGCAACGGGATGGGGCTACATGGAGGGTACTTCGATGGCCGCTCCCTACGTAACGGGCGCAGTCGCCGAGTACTTCCAGGCCCACCTGCACGATAGAAAGCTGCCGAGCGTTTCGACGATCGGCAATTGGATCCGCAGTTCCGCCAGTTCAAGTCGCCTGAACACTCAGTTGCCCTCTTCGGACCATCGTTCTCTCCACGGGATGCCCAATCGTTTTATCTATGTCAATCCGGCAGGAGGATTTTAGATGCCCCGCTCCTGCGCTCTGGCCACGCTGCTGGCTACGGCCCTGCTCGGCTGTGGCGGCTCAGGGTCGTCCAAGCCGTCCGGCGACGGCTTCCATCCTGCGCCCTCGGGCGGCGGCGGGACGGTGGCCGAGTACGTCGGCGACTACGCTGGCGATGGGTACTCCGTTCCCGGCGCGGGAGTCTCCGCGGGAACAAGCCATCATACGGCCAAGCTCACGCTCGCCGTTGTTGCGGACGGTACGGTAGGCGGCACCTTCATGCCAGACGGCGGAGCGGCGACGTCTGTCACCGGTACGGTCAGCGACCAGGGCGTGGTCAGACTCTCCAACGACTACGCTGGCGCGTTCGCGAAGCGGGCCGATGGCGGTTTGGCGGGGACGCTTGTCGCCCCTTCCGGATTCGAGGGCTATGACGTCGTATATTTCCGCTTGGCGGGAGGAACGGCGGTCGCCGCTCCCGCTCCCCGCACGACGGGACTCATCTTCGGGGGTGCTTCGGGCGGAACCGTGTCGCTCTCCGGCAAGTGGTACCAGCCTGCGAACGGGACGACGAGCGCCGTCAGGCTCAAGGTCTCGCCCAAGGGCCATCTCACCGGAGGCTGGACGCGAGCCGATGGCAGGGTGGGTACGGTCGATGGCGCGCTGTACGACACGGTCGCAGCCTCGAGTTCTTTCGCGGGGAAGGCAACGGTGCGGTTCTCCGACGGAAGCGCAGTGGCACTTGACCTGCGTGCGCAGAACGTCACGTCCTTACCTGATTTGGGGGTTCTCTATGTGGTCGGCTCTGCGGTCCAGACCGACGGCACCGCAGACTACGCGCTGTACCTGAACGCACTTTAGAGACGACCGGTTACGACCATGTGGTCGTTCATCCATCCGGCCAACGACTCGGGGTCGGCAATCGCGGGCGTCTCCTTGGGCCAGGAGCGCAGAGTGCTCCGCCACT
>CAXTOO010000322.1:0-3607 GCA_964245875.1 uncultured Fimbriimonas sp.
CATGGAAGCAGGAACGAGCAGGAAGAGACACCAGCAAGAAGAAAGCCGCTTCCAGGGGACGCATGAAAGCAAAACTCAGCATGGCCTTCGCGGATCTGCGGGGCAAGGACGGTTCGGTCGTGATCAGGAAGAGTCGGAGCGGGCTCGTGGCGACGCCGCGGACCACGCCGAAGAACCCGCGGAGCAATGGGCAGGTGGGCAGCCGCAACGCGCTGTCGAAGGGCTCGAAGGGCTTCGCCAACTTCACCGCCAGCCAAGCGGCGGCCTGGAACGCGTACGGCGCCACGATCACCAAGCACAACAAGGTGTCGGGGACGACGTACACCTCGACCGGCATCAGCGCCTACAACGCGCTCGCGACGAAGTTCCTGCAGATCAATCCCGGGGGCACGGTGCCCGTGGCGCCGCCGACGACCGCCTTCCTCGGGGACGGTATCGCGATCTCGACGACGGCGGGCACGGGCCAGGTCACGTTTACGGCGAGCGCGGCGAACGCCGCCGGCGTGAAGACGGAGCTACTCGTCCAGCCCCTGAAGGGGAAGAACCGGAAGCCGGGGGCGAGGGGCTACGTCTCGAAGGGGTTCGTCGCGTTCGCGGCGGGCGCGCTCTCGTCGACGGTCACCGTACCCTCGGGCTACTATGCCTGCGCCTTTAGGTTCGTCTCGACGACGACGGGGCAGGCGACGGCGCTGACGCCGCTCACGACGGTGACGGTGGCCCTCTCGCTGGAGGACGGCGGGATTGCGGAAGGGGAGAGCGTCGAGCAGAAGGCGGCGTAGGCTTTCCCTGACTCGAAGCGCGTCGTCGGAGGCGTCAGCCTTCGGAGAGCGTTCTGCCCACGCGGACGCTTCGCCTCCGACGACGCGCCTTCGGCGTAGGGAGCGGTCAACCTCAGAGGCCGCGAGTCTGGGAGTCCTCACGTCCGTGGGGTCGTCATCGGTCATATTAGACGGGATGGCGGAGCTGGTCCCCGAGGGGAAGTACGACGCGAGCGGCAAGCGCGTCGGGCCGGATGCCTCGGCGCTTCCGTTCCAGACGGTCGAGACGGTGAACGAGTCCTTGCAGGAACCCCTTCGCGATGAGGACCGAGTGGCGCAACCGCCTTATCTGGGGAGACGAGAAGCACGTTCTGCCCTCGCTCCTGCCGGAGCTCGCCCGCGTCGGCACGACAGGGGCGAACGGGGTGAGTCCCTGAGCGCGCCGACCGATTGGGACGAGGTTCTCGAACGGGCGGTGCGGGGCCTCCGGGCGGAGGGGGCGACTGAGGTCTCGGTGTTCGGCTCGGTCGCGGAGGGTGTCGCCGGACCCGATTCTGACCTCGACCTCGCGGTGAGGGGCATCGCCGCCGACCGTTGGTACGTGGCCCTTGGGCGAGCCTTGCGGGACGTTCCGTCGCGCTTCGGCGACTTCCTCTTGCGCTCGGGAAGGCTGCGGCGTGTCGCCTAGGCTTCGCGGAAGGCTGGAGTTCACGCTGGAGGAGATCGCCCCCCTGCGGGACGACTTCGGGGCACGGATCGCACGGGGCGCCGAAGGAACGTCCATCCGTTCCGCCACATCGACATCCTCGACATCGACGCCGGGCTCTTGCGACCGCTCTGGGCGAACCACGAGGGCGCTCAGGCGGCGTTCGTGGGCGAGACCGTGGCCCGAATGCGCGACGAAGGCAACCGGTGAGCGGGCTGAACGCGAACGCTCTCGAACCGCGGGACGCACCGTGGGCGCGTCCCGACGGGCGCTCGCAAAGGAAACCCGACGGCACGGCGGACCATCCGTTGACGCGACGGCGCGACGACGCGGCGTCCCACCGCCTGAAGGCGTCCGCTGGCGCGAAGATCCTGGGCGTGGAGGACATGGAGTTCGTCGGCGGCACGTTCCCCGGCGTTAGCGGGCGGCTCATCGCCTAGGCTTGGCGAGGCTGCAAGCGCCTCTCGACCATCGTTCTCAAGGATCGGTGCGCCTAACGATCCTCTAACAAGGGGTAAAACGTTCGCGCATGGCGGCGGAAAGGGGGATAGGCAAGCGGGAGAACGGCTTCGCCCCCACGCGCGTCGAAGAGGTGCATGAGGTCCTGCCGACCTCGACCGAGCCGGTCAAGGTGCGCACGGATGCCGGATTGGCCTACCTCAAGCACCCGGCAAACCGTGCGAATCCTCAAAGCCTCGCCTGCGAGTGGCTCGGGACGCGACTCGCGCAAACCCTGGGGCTGACCACCTTCGATACGGTTCAACTCGACTACGATGGCGTGGCCCAGATCGTCCTCGATCATGGCCTAGCCGAGCCGGGTCGCTGCTTCGTCACGCGCGCGGAGAAGGGCGGGACATGGGACGAGACGAGGGCGGGGCTGGACGGCCTGGATCGACCAGACGATCTCGTTCGGTTGGTCGTCCTGGACACTTGGCTTCGGAATCCTGATCGCCACATCGTCCGCCGGGGGCAGCCCGAGCCGAACCCGAGCAACGTCTTCATCTCCGCCGAGCGGGGCATCGGAATGTTCTCGTGCCTGATCGCGATGGACTTTTCCCTGCTCCTCCTGCCGCTCGCACGAGGACCGGGAGTCGAGATGCCGACGGGAACCGAGCGGGACCCGGAGGTCTACGGCCTGTTCCCAGAGTTCGTGCCGTACCTCCGGCGAGCGTCCCTCGAAAAGGCGCTCGGGGTTCTTGCGGCCACGACCCACGACGAACTCCTAGAGATTTCGGCGGAGATCCCCGACGAATGGGGGGTAGATTCGACGGTGCGGATTGAAACCGCGAGCTTTCTCGTGGAGCGCGCGACGTTTCTAAGGACCACGCTCGTCGCGAGGCTCGAAGAGGAGCATCCGACGCAGTTCGGGATCGTAGAAAGAGAAGAGGACGGGAGAGAAGATGGCTGAAAGCGGCTGGTACAGCCTAGTGCAATGGCGTCCCGAAGGGGGGCGGATGGAGGCGGTCAACTGCGGGTTGATCGTCGTCGGGCCTCGCTACGCCAAGCCGCTGATGCGGGTCGTGTCCGTGGCCGACCGGGTCCGCTGCCTCGTCGGCGCGGGCGTCGACGTCGCCCACGTCCAGAGCGCGATCCGGTCCTTCGACCGCCGCATCCACAAGGCCTGCATGGACTTCGACTCCGCCGAAGCGCTCGATGCGTGGTCGGAGCGGCTGGGCAACGAGATCGTCATGACCCGCGCGCGGGGCGTCGCGTTCTACGCGGATCGGCAGGCCACGTTCGACGAGATGTTCGGACGTCTGGTGAAGCTCCCCAATCCCGAGTCGCCTCGGCGGAGCCGCCTCGGCAACCGGGTGCGGGCGTTCTTCGACCGCAAGGAGTTCGAGGGCTGGGCGCGGCGGGACGCGGCGATCGAGGTGCCTCAGGTGAAGACGATCGTCGCGCCCTACGCCTACGAGAACCGGGTGCTGAACCTCGTCAAGCCCATCGCGCTGACCGCGCGGGCGGCGGACGACGCGCGCTACTGGGCCCTGGTGCAGGGCCTCCTGCGAGACGCCTCCGATCCCGACGTGCGGAAGGCGCAGGTCGAGACGATCCTCGCCGACGCCCACGACGCGGAGGAGCGCGCCCGGCGGCGCGAGTGCGAGTCGGTCCTTCGCGACTCGCCGGTTCGCGTGTACGAGGA
>CAXTOO010000323.1:0-3566 GCA_964245875.1 uncultured Fimbriimonas sp.
ATCTCGTCCGTGTCCTTCAGGAACTCGGTGAACTGCGCGGTGCTGTCCACGAAGGTCGCCGGATGGTCGTCCACTAACGTGGTCGTCGCGTCGTTCATAGGGTCGAGCGAGAGGACGCGCCAGCGACCGTAGCCCCGATCCATCTTCTCGTAGGTGAGGTGCGCGCCGTCCTTCGTGGGCCTGAGCCGCGGAAGCTCGCCGTAGTCGACCCGCTCCGCGCCGGTGAACGCTTTTCGCGTCTCCGGATCGAAGGTCACGATGTCGAACGTGTCCACCGCGTCGCCGGGCCGGTCGTACACCCGCGTCCGCAACTGGGCCGGACCCCAGACGGGCGGCGCGTTCTGAATCAGGTAGACCTTCTTACGGTCTCCGGGATGGACCCGCACGGCGATCAGCCGCTTCGAGTCGGCGGTCCAGCGGAGCCGCGCGTAGTAGTCCAGGCTCGTTCCGTCGGCGGTGAGCGGGGACTCCTTGCCGTCGCTCGAGCTCAGCACGACGTTCGTCCCCTCGATGCGGGCCTTCCAACGTCCGTCGGGCGAGCCGAGCGGGTCGCCCTCTGCCGCCCAGAGGTTCTGCGTCCAGGGCGCGCGCACGCCCTCCGCGCGCCGTTCGACCTTCCTCAGGCCGTACGTCTTCGCGTCAAGCTCCCAGCCGCCTCCTTCCGTCTCGAACGGATCGCACCGTCGACGAACCGCAGGCCGCGAAGGGAGAGGCGCAGGGGATCGACCGTCTTGCCGGTCTCCTTCACTAGCGCCGCCGCGAGCCTCGGCGCGTCGAAGAGCGGCGTTTTCGCGCCCGTTCGCGCGTCAACCCGGATGTACTCGGACGAACCGCCGATCTCGTCCTTGCGGTACCAGAACGACCCGTCGTCGATCCAGTTGGGCTCCAGGCGGAGCATGGCGACCCGCGCGGCGGCGTCGCGGTTGACGGTGTCGGCCCGCCGGTAGGCGGCGGCCACGTCGACGGCCTGGGAGTGCGCGAGGATGGCGGGAAGGAGGAACGGCAGCACTCGCTCCTATTCTAGAACACGGCCGCGCCTCCGGTCGAGGGGCCGACGGACCGGCAGTTCCTTCCCGAACCGGCAAAGAGGTTCTTGGCTACGCCTTGAAGGGCGGCCACTGCCGTGGTCCGCGCGATTGTGGAGGACGCTTGCGGAAGGCGTGCAGTCGCTCCAAGAACCGTTGCTGGCGCTCGTCGGGCACGCTCCGAAGATGAAGCGGCTCGAACACCAAGGCCGTCCGTGATCCGGCGTCGCGGAGGGGAAGGATGTGCGTCCGGTTCTCCTGGAGGCGGTGCCACTGGGAGCGAGGAAGCACGTCCTCGCCTCCAATGGCGAACGAGGTCGCGTGTCCCGAGAACAGCAGCCGGCCTTCGCCAAACCACGCGGCGCCCCGGTCAACCCCAACCGTCCTGCCATTGCGGTTGATCGTGACCTCGACGAGGCAAACGTCGAGGTCGTCGGGGTTCTCCAAGAGCCTTCGGTCGACCGCCGAGGGAGGCGACCGGTAGGCGTTCAACAACTGGAAGATTCCCATGACCGCCGCGGCGACAGGAACGAGAACGAACGCCTTCCACACGAGGGCCAAAAGCATGAGGACCTGCGTGAGGAGCATCAGGGGCCACAGCAAGAGGAACATCCGGAAGCGGCGGGGCGGGCGGAGCCACTTTCCGGGCGCGGGCGGGTGCGTCGGTGGCAGGAGGTCTCGGTCGCTCCAGTGCGCGTGGATGCCGGGTGTCTCGATCCAGGCGTCCCTGTCGAAATCGTAGTAAAGCTCGTCGCGCTTCATGGCTCGAACGGCGGCCACTGGCGCGGGATGCGAGATTGAGGCGGTCGGTGGCGGAAATGGTAGAGCGCCTTGAGAAAGCGCATCTCCTGCCGACCGCCGATGTCGCCGCGTCGCTGGAGGGGCGAGAGAGTGATCGACGCGGTGCCGCGCGCGACGCGAAGGGCGACGCCGGTGGTGCCGTGCTCGGCTTTCGAGAGCACGTCCTCGCCGCCGATGGCGAACGAGGTGCGGTGGCCGCTGTAGAGGAGGCAGCCGTCGGCGAACCACGCGACGCCGCGGTCAGTGCCGACGCTCTCGCCGTTGCAGACGATGGTCAGGAAGACGAGGCACACGTCGGGGTCGTCGGGGTCTTCGAAGAGGCGGAGATCTTCGCGGGTGGGCCTCCCCGACCGCACGATCTCGGCCACCCGGTAGGACTCGGCAATCATGCCGATTAGCACGACCGGGACGGTAGGGAGAAGCGAACCGGCCACAACGGCCGTGACGATCAGGCTTACGACCAGCCACACCGCGGCGACGACCCAGGGAGAGCTGCCCGTCTTCGCCGAGGCCGGTCGGTTCCAACGGCCCGGCGAGGACTCGCCCTCCGGCGCGGCGAGGACGAACTCCCGGCCCTGGGCGCGGACGTTGAAGGCGTCGGCCAGCACCCAGGCGTTCTTCGCGAAATCGAAGCGCGGGCCTGCAGGCTTCATCGCCTCCATTGTAGCGGCGCGGCCCGTCGCGCGGGGGACCTTTGTCTACCGTCCGAGCCTTGCGCCATATCCCACAACCGGGCGTCCGCCGGAAAACGGACGTGGGTAGACTCCGGCGACCGTTCGAAGCTATGAAAGGACTCCTCCTTCCGATGGCCTTGCTCCTCCTGCCCGCCCTGGCCGGGGCGGTTGAGGCGCAGCCCGCACCGCTCGACGCCCAGAGCGCGATCGCCATCGACGCCGCGAGCGGCAAGGTCCTCTGGAGCAAGAACCCCGATGTGGCCCGCTTCCCCGCGAGCACCACGAAGATCATGACCGGCCTGCTCCTCGCCGAGCGGATGAAGCCCGACGAGATCATCACCGCACCCTGGGACGTCGCCCTCGTGCGCGAGTCGTCGATGCACCTGCGGCCCTTCGAGAAGCTCACCGCGCGGGACATGCTCACGGCGCTCATGCTCCGCAGCGCGAACGACGGCTGCTACGCGGTGGCCGTCAAGCTCGCCGGCTCAGTCGACAAGTTCGCAGACATGATGAACGCCCGGGCAAAGGCCATCGGCTGTACCGGCACCCACTTCCACAATCCCAACGGCCTGAACGATCCGCAGCACTACACCACCGCCCACGACCTCGCGCTCATCGGCCGCGAGGCGATGAAGAACCCCCTCTTCGCCTCGGTCGTGAAGACCTACAAGGCCCACATCGACCGGAGCATCAACACCAAGGACGAGTGGATGGTCAACCACAACAAGCGGCTGTCCAAGGACCCCACCTGCGACGGCATCAAGACCGGCTGGACCGTGCCCGCGGGCAAGTGCTTCGTGGGCAGCGCAGTGCGCGACGGCTGGCGCGCGATCACCGTCGTGCTCAAGGCGAACGACTGGCAGAAGGACACCGGCGACCTCACCGACTGGGTGTACGCCCGCTACGGACGGCGCGACCGGATCGAGCCCGGCGTCTCCTTGGCCGATGCACCAGTGATGGGCGGCACGGTCGCCACCGTGCCGGTCGCGCCGGAGCGCGCCGCCTACAACCTCGTGGTGCGCGGCAGCGCGCCCGCCTGCACGTCCAAGACGGTCAGCCTCGATCC
>CAXTOO010000324.1:0-3490 GCA_964245875.1 uncultured Fimbriimonas sp.
AAGAGTTGCGGCTCATGGGCGCGATGGTGGTGTGGGCGCTCAAACGAGGCTAGTGTACTGGACGCCTACAGCCTCTGGCGTCATTGTCGGCGCGCCATGCCGCGTTCAACAGTCCTCACGAATGCCAGGAACCTTCTTAGGCCGTCAAACGGAGTTTTTGCGGTAATCGACGCACAAACTTCACCGTGCTCCTTCGGGATTTCCACTACAGGACAGTTCTCAGTAGTCTAAGCATCGTGATAGGGCCGACTGGCATCCGAATTGCTGTTTCCGCACGTGCGGTCGTTTCGCATGTGTCATGACGCTCACCCCCCTCCCCACACCCCACGCAACCGCCCCACGGTCTTCAGGAAGACTGACCTGGCTCGATGGCCTGCGCGGGGTCGCCGCGACCACGGTGTTCGTGGCGCACTTCATGGCCTTCAACTCGCCCGGGTTCCAGGCGGCGTCCCATCGCTTCTTCCACTGGGGCGTCTTCGGTGTGCTCCTCTTCCTGTGCATCAGCGGCTTCGTGATACCCATGAGCTTGGAGCGATCGGCAAACCTCAAAGGATTTTGGGTCTCCCGCTTCTGGCGGCTCTATCCCCTCTTCTGGGCAGTCCTCGTCCCCTACGCCCTCTATCTCTCCCTGTCCCACGCTCCCCGCGCGACGGGCTTTCCGGACTTCCTCGTCAACCTAACGATGATGCCGTACCTCTTCCAAAGGCCGATCATCGTCGGCCCCTCGTGGACCCTCAGCATCGAGATGGTGTTTTACGCCATCGCATCCGTGCTGTTCGCCGCCCGCCTGGGCCGCGCCTCGGTTCTATTCGCCTACCTCGCCGTCGCGGCCACCCTCGTCGGCCTGTGTATCCTGCCGATGAGTTCTTACGAGATCGTGTTCGCGTACACGATCCCGTTTATCGGGACCGCGCTCTACCGCTGGCACGAGGGTCAAGCGGGCCGGACGGCCTGGATTCCGGTGGGACTGTACGCTTCGATCCTGCTCGTCCTCGTCTTCACAAGTCCCCCCGAGTACGGCCACTACTGGGCACGCGGCAAGGCGGTATCCGGGCTTTTGGCCTTGGCCCTGTTCGCCGGCGTCTTGGTCCGGCCCCGCCTGCTGAACGGGTCCCGGCTCCTCGCCTGGCTCGGCAAGGTCAGCTACTCCACATACCTCTGGCACGTCATGATCATCGCAGTAGGCATGAAGCTGTTCGCGCACGTCTCCCTTCCGCCTCTGCCATGGCTGGTGCTCCAAGGTCTGTTCAGCTACGCTCTCACCCTCGTCGTCTCGACGGCCAGTTACCGATGGATCGAGGAGCCCGCGATCGCGATCGGACATCGCATGCGTCGGAGGGCGGCTCCCTCCTCGTCGTGAGGACCATCCCTGCCGAAGTGCGCCCCGAGGTCGCAGACCAGCCAGCGCCGCTTTTCGCCCGCGATGCGCCAAATCTCGACTTTCTGCGCGCCTTCGCGGTGCTTTGCGTGTTCCTGCGGCACGTCCTGAGCGCCCATGGCGATCCCTCTGCGGCTTGGTTTCAGCCCCAGGCGATCGGGATCTTCGGGGTCATGGCCTTCTTCGTTCACACCTCGCTCGTGCTGATGCTCTCGCTCGAACGTCAGACGCGAAGCGGGCCACGGGGCTTTGGGGCCACCTACCTGGCCTTCCTCGTTCGAAGGGCCTTCCGGGTCTTTCCGCTCAGCGCGCTCGTCGTCCTTCTCGCCTGGTTCGCCCTGCCCCCAGCGATGAGCCACATGGGGGAGTTCGTCGCTCAGGGCGTCGACACCCTGTCGACCCTGCTCGCCAATCTCACACTCACCAACAATCTGGTCGGGAGGCCATACGTGATCGGGACGCTGTGGACGCTGCCGCTCGAGCTGCAGATGTATCTTTTTCTACCCGCCCTGTTCGTGCTGGCCCGTCGTTACTCGGCGAAGCGGATGGTGGCCCTCTGGCCCGTGGCGGCGATCCTCGCCTACCTGTGCCGCTACCGACTCCACGCGCCGGAGGTCTTGGGCTACGCGCCCTGCTTCTTCGCGGGGGTTCTTGCCTACCGTCTCCGGCGCGCTCGCCTCCAGCTTCCGTTCTGGGCGTTCCCCGTGTTCCTCACGATCCTGGTCGTGGTCTACATGACGCTCTATGGAAGGTTCCGGGCGGAAACGCCGCTCGGATGGGGCGTCTGCCTCGCTCTGGCTCTCTCACTCACGCTGTACCGCGACCTGCCGGCAGGATGGATTAAAGGCACCTCGCACCGGATCGCGACCTATTCTTACGGCATCTACCTCACCCACACCTTCGCCATCTATCTTGCCTATCAGGCGTTTCCCATCCGAGGCGAGCCACTCAAGTTTATTGTAGCGGGCGTGTTCACGGGGATCTTCTCCGTCGCCAGCTTTCACCTTGTTGAGCGTCCGGCAATCGCGCTCGGCGGTCGAATCGCCGAGCGCCGGTTCCGCCAGCAAGTTCCACCGGTTCTTCCCGCACCTTGATCAGACAAGGGCCGCAAGCCAGTACGAAGGTCCGTATCTTGACGACTAGGGCACAAGATCGCAAGACCCACCTGTAGTTAGCTCCTCGAATGCCGAAGGAGTGACGTTGCTCGCGACAAACAAGGTAGAAGTACCTGCCCGGCGCGCGTAACGTCGAGGTAATTGGCCACTATGGTGAAAACGAGCTTCAAGGATCGATTGGAATGCAACGAGTTCCGGAGGGAACGGTCTGCTGGAATGCGTGTGGCGTCTGCGGCGCTGATGGGTTTGGCCTACTCGACCGCACTTGCGGGAGACGAGGTCTGGATCAACCAGGGAATCAAGGACGCACTTGCCAAGCACAAATCGGAGTACGTCCTTCCCGCGGGCAGCTTCACCCTCAGCGCCCAGATCGCATTGCCGAGCGGCACCCACGATTTTACCATCCGAGGGCAGGGACCAAGGCTGACGACGTTCCGGGGGAGCACTACCGCCCTCCAGTATGCCTTTGGCGTGGGCGTCGCTCCCCTGGTCTACAACAATTGGGGCATCACCAAGCTCAAGAACGTCCCCGTGGCCGCGGTGAAGGATGGCGCAACAACCCTCACTCTCGCCGATGCTTCTGGCATCGCGCCGGGCGACTATCTCGCCCTTTACGATGATAGCGGCGTACTGTCGAGCGCAGGAGTCAACCAGTTCCAGTTCAATCACTCAGAACTGGCGCGCGTTGCGGCGATTGATCCCAGAACGAAGACGGTGACGCTCGATCGACCCGCCGCCCGTGACTACAATGCTACCGCGAAGGTGGCCCTGGCCACCTCCATCGTCATGCGCAACGTCACCCTCCGGGACATGGGGTTCGACGGGCGCGTGGCAGGGAGCGCGGCCTACAACGGTGGCCTCGTGATGGTCGGGCTCACGGACGGCATGACCGTTACGAACGTGGACGTCCACGACTTCAACTCGAGGGCGCTCCAGTTCCACTGGTCAAGGGACATCAGGGTCTCGGACGTCACGACCGAGTCGGGGGCGAACCCCG
>CAXTOO010000325.1:0-3475 GCA_964245875.1 uncultured Fimbriimonas sp.
AGCGTTCGCCCGTCGCGCTTGACGGGCAAGGCGCGAAGCTCGCGGGAGAGTTCGGCGGGCATCGAGGCTTGCTCGGCAGCGTTGGGGCGGACGCGGTCCAGGTCAGCGAACGCCATGCCCATCTCCTGTGCCTTCGCCTGCATGATCTCGCGTTCTCCAACGAGCTTCATGTTTAGAAGCACCTTCGTGATGTCCGTCTCTCCTGTCTCCTTCATGACATTCTTCGCACGCTCCATTGCATCGGGATCGAGAAACCCTTTATTCCGGAGAGGATCGTTCGAGCCGAACATGACGAGTCCTACGTGTGCGAGTTCTGGCAGGATGCGGAGACGCAGGCGGGACGCCTACGCCACAAATCGGTCGTACAATGGGAAGATGGCGGCAACGCTTCTCGCCCCTGCTCCTGCGGAAGACGCGCTCTATCGCCTTACAGGCGAGCAGTACGATGCGATGGTCGAGTCCGGCGCGCTCGGGCCGGACGATCCTGTCGAGCTGATCGACGGCCTGCTGATCCAGAAGATGCCCCAGAACGCGCCGCACGCTACCGCGATCGTCAAGCTGAACAGGTGGCTCGTCCTGAACGCGGGCGAGAAGCACTCGATAAGGCCCCAGGTGCCCCTCCGTCTGCGAGGAAGCACCCGTCCCGAGCCCAACCTCGCGGTCGTCCAAGGCGATGCCGACGACTTTCCCGAGCAGCCCACCGGCGAGCAGGTTCTCCTCACAGTTGAGATCGCGGACAAGGCGTTGGACGCCGTCCTGCGCCGGAAGGCGCTTCTCTACGCCCAGAACGGCGTGCGGGAACTCTGGATCGTGAACGTCGAACGGCGAACGGTCGAACTCCACCGCCAGCCGAGCGAGGACGGTTACCGGTCGGTCGCGGTGCTCGCGGAGATGGAGCCGTTCGCGCCGCTCTTCCTGCCGGGACAGACGCTGCGGGGCGCGGAGATCCTGCCAAAACAAAGCGCGGACGATGGCGAACGTGGCTGACGATGGCGCGGAGCCATCGCAGGCAACCGTCGGCCATCGTAAGCGCAACCCGGACGTAGGAACGGGTTCGAGATGCCCAAACGGTACACTTCCCTCATGGACGCGCCCAAGCCTTCCCTCGTCGGGATGTCGCGCGAGGCGCTCCAGGAGGCGTTGTCGCCGCGCGCGGACGCCAAGCTGCGGGCCAAGCAGCTCGCGTGGCACCTCTACCGCCGCGCCGAGAGCGACCTCGACAACATGGGCGACCTGCCCAAGGCCGTGCGAGAGAGTCTGGGCGAGGGATACCGGGTCAATCCGCTCGACGTGGCGGTCCACCGCAAGAGCAGCGATGGCGTCGAGAAGCTGCTCGTCCATCGGGGCGACAACGCCGTGTACGAGTGCGTCCTCCTGCCCTATGAGGACCGCGTCTCGTGCTGCATCTCTTCGCAAGTGGGCTGCCCGATGGGCTGCAAGTTCTGCGCGACGGGCCTCGGCGGCTTCGACCGCAACCTCACCGCGGGCGAGATCGTCGGCCAGTATCTGCTTCTCCAGTCAATCACGGAACGAAGAATCTCCCACGTCGTTTTCATGGGCATGGGCGAGCCGCTCCTGAACCTGCCGAACGTGCGCGAGGCGATCCGCATCCTGCACGACGAGGTTGGCCTCTCGCACCGCCACATCACCGTCTCCACCGTCGGGCTGGTTCCGCAGATTCGGGCGCTCGCGGAGGAGAAGATCCCCATCCACCTCGCGCTCTCGCTGCACTCGCCGCTCGACGCGGTTCGCGACCGCCTCATGCCGGTGAACCACAAGTGGCCGGTGGCCGAGGTGATGGGGGCGATGAAGGAGTACGGTCGGGCGACGGGGCGCAAGATCACCATCGAGTATCTGCTCATCAAGGACGTGACCGACACGCCGGAGCAGGCCCACGCCCTGGCGGCGCTCGTGCGGGGGGTGCCGAACGTGGTCAACCTCATCCCGTTCAACTGGGTCGATACGGAGCAGGGCTTCGCGCGTCCGACGAGGGAGAGCGTGCGAACCTTCCGACGGATCCTCGAGAGCAAGGGCGTGAACGCCACCGAGCGTCAGGAGCGCGGCCACGACATCGCCGCCGCCTGCGGCCAGCTCGCGGGGCAGCACGGGGGCAAGTTCGCCCGCCGCGAGGGCGTCGTCCCGCTCGCGGTGGTGGGGTGAAAGGGACAAGGGACAAGGGACAAGGGACAAGGGGTAGCGCGCTTCCCTTGTCCCTTGTCCTTTTTCTCTTCATTGCAGGCTGCTCTAAGCACAAGGACGCTTCCGCGAAGAAGGACGAAGGGAAGAAGCACGGTGCGCCGGTCAAGTCGGCGGGGTTTGGCGCGGGCTACACGACCGTTTACCAGACGGCGGACCCGAAATCGCCGCCCAGCTTCGACCTGAAGTGGACCCAGGGCGGGTTCGACGCCAAGACCGGCACCGTCGACTACGGACGCCTCGTCGAGCCGGCGGGCCAGATCTTCCAAGACGGAAGGCCCACCAGCACCTACCGTTCCGACAAGGGCGACGCGGTCCAAGAGACGAAGCGTCTGAACATGGACGGCCATGTGGTGCTCCGGTCGATCGACGGCAAGCAGACCCTGCGCGCGCCTCACGGCGAGTACCGGGGCGACGCGAAGCTCGTCCGCGCGACGGGCGGCGTCACCGCGACCGGAACGTTCGGTACCCTCTCCGGCGTTCCCGAGCTTTGGGCCACGCCCGACCTGCGCCTCATCGGAACCCCGGACATGATCGCCAAGACGCTCAAGCTTCCCGCCCTCGCGGCCCTTGCCGCCACCGCCTCGATGGGCTCGGCCAAGCTGCAGAACGCCGACCATTACACGGTGTCGGGCAACGTCGGGGGCATGCTCGACATTCGAACGCCCGGGAAGACCTTTGTGACCATCCCCCCCGCGAAGGGGCAGACGATCGTCCTTGCCCTACCCTCCCGCGGGCTGGTGTTCCACTTCGCCCAGAAAGTCCGGCTTGAGCTCGATCCCAAGAACAAGAGTGAGGTCCGCCACATGACGAGCGCGGGACCGGTCGACGTCGTGCAGACCACTCCCACGGGCACGAACACGATCGATGGCACGAGCGCGGAGTACGACGCCAAGCCCGGCGCGGCCACCGCGGATCTCCAGGTCGGCGGTCGCGCGACCCTTACCAGCGTCGAGAAGGGCGCGAAGGGCAGCACCACGACCGTCAGCAAGGGCGACCGGGGAAGTGCGGTCCTTCGGACCAAGCCGACCGCCGACGAGAACGGTCTGAAGAGCGCCACCCTCACCGGCAACGTGACCGTCAATTCGAAGGGCGACCCGGACGGCACGTTCGCCGGCACGGGCGACCGAATGGTCTACACGCCCGGCGACGCGACGAACGGCGTCGACCTCACCGGCCACGTCGTCCTCACGCGAGTGAGCAAGGCCAAGGACGGGACGACGAACACCGTCGTGAGCCGGGGCGAGAAGGCCCACGCCGTGCTCGACGCCACGCCCGC
>CAXTOO010000326.1:0-3457 GCA_964245875.1 uncultured Fimbriimonas sp.
CGAGTACTTCTTCACCGACTCGCACATGATCCGGGGAGGGACGCCGCTCGGGACCTACGCGGCGAACTTCCCGCAGCTGGCGGAGATGTTCGCGCGTTCGAGCAAGTTTTTCACGCCCTCCGAGGAGGCCCGGAGCGAGTACGAGCATTACGTGCTGCCCACCGGGGTGACCGTGATGGCGCGCGATCCGGAGACGACGGTCAAGGTCTGGTCCGGCGACGCGGGCTATCCCGGCGACGAGCACTACCTGGAGTTCCACAAGCAGCTCTATCCGGGGCGTCTCAAGTACTGGCGGATCTCGCCCAACAAGGCCGACCTCGGCGAGAAGCAGCCTTACGACCCTTGGTCGGCGTTCGACAAGATCGGCGGGCACGCGCAGGACTTGGTGCAGACCCTGAAGGGCGTGCTGGCGCGGTACCGGGGCGAGGCGGACCGCACCGGCACACTGGTCGCGATGTACGACACCGAACTCTTCGGCCACTGGTGGTGGGAGGGGCCGGAGTTCCTGTACGAGCTGGGAAGGGCGCTCCACTCGGACGGCGAGATCGAGATGCTGAGCGGCGGCGACCTCATCGACGAAGACCCGGCGCGCCACATGATCACCCTCCCCGAGGGCTCGTGGGGCGAGGGCGGCTACCACTATATCTGGATCAACGAGGACAACGCCTGGACGTGGAAGCGGCTCTACCCGGCAGAGCGGAAGCTGCGGCAGATGTGCCGGGAGTACGCGGCGGGGCTGGCCAAGCGGATCGTCGAACAGGCGGCGCGAGAGGTGCTGTTGGCCGAGGCCAGCGACTGGCAGTTCCTCATCTCGACCATGTCGGCGCGCGACTACGCGGAGATCCGGTTCAACGACCACGTCGACCGGTTCGAGCGGCTCGCGGGGATCGCCGACCGCGTCCACACCGGCAGCGCGATGACCGCCGACGAGCGGCTGTTCCTGCGCGACTGCGAGGAGAAGGATTCTCCGTTCCCGGACCTCGACCTGAGCCTGTGGGCAACCGAGGCCCACGCGAACGTATAGTAGGGACGTGATCACGCCCCTCGTCGCCTACCTTGCCGTCGCGCCCGCAAACGATGGGCAGTGGACCGCCGCCACGACGACCGCCACCGCCGTCGCCCAGAGGGTCGACGCCAACCTGGCGACGATGCGCAACACGAAGGTGAAGTACCAGTTCTTCTACAAGAGGGGCGAGGAGAACGGCTACATGACATGCGAGTCGACCGTGATCGGGCCGGGCGTCTACTGGATGCAGGTTCCCGAGGTGAACGCGAAGCGGATGCCAAACATGGTCCGCGAGCGCTGGATCTCGAACGGCAAGCGGTTTGGGAAGTCGGTGGAGCCCGACGGTCCGAGGCCAGGACCCTTGACGAAGCGTCCCTCGCCCTACGCGAGTCCCGCCGCGGCCTGGTTCACCAACTTTTCCCGGACGATCATGCTCGGCATCGCCGCGGGGAGCCGACCGTTCCAAAGCCTGCTCGCCGACGCCGGGCGGCAGGGCTACAAGAGCGCGTTCCAACAGCGGCAGTTCACCCGCGGGGGCACGAAGACGACCCAATACCGCACGGTGCTCACCAAGGGTCCGGCGCGCTATGAGATCGTCGTCGACGGCCGCTTCATGCTGCCCGTGAGCATCGTCAACTACGCCAACGCCAACGACAACACCCGTTGGTCGGGCGTGAGCTGGCAGCACTCCCGAAAGCCGATGGACGCCTCGATCGCGACCTTCAGGCCGCCGGCAAAAACGACAATACTTTCGCAAGCACCTCGTCCACGCTGAGCGTCGCGGTCTCGACGACCCTCGCGTCGGCGGCGACCTCCAGCGGCGAGTCCTCGCGGGTGATGTCGCGATGGTCCCGCTGCTCGATCTCCGTGCGAACGCGCTCGAAGCCCGCCTGGACGCCCTTCTGCGAGAACTCGCGGGTGCGGCGTCGGGCGCGCTCCTCGAGGCTCGCCGTCATGTAGAGCTTCAGCGTGGCGTTCGGAGCCACCACGGTGGTGGTGTCGCGCCCCTCGAGCACGACGCCGCCCTCGGCCACGAACGCCTGCTGGAGGGCGACCATCGCCCGCCGCACGGGCGGATGGAGGCTCAGGGCGCTGGCCGCCTCCCCGATTTCGGGAGTGCGGATGGCGTCGGTCACGTCCTCGCCATCCAGCAGGACGGCCTGCGGCTCGCCGGAGCCGAAGGCGATGTGGGTGCTCGCGATCAGGCGGGCGGCCTCCTCGCCCACGACGCCAGACCTCGAGGCCTTCAGCGCGAGGGCGCGGTACATCGCCCCGGTGTCGAGGTACCGGAGTCCCAAGCGCGCGGCCAGGAGCTTGGCGATCGTGCTCTTGCCCGCGCCGGCGGGACCGTCGATGGCGATGACGAGCTTGGACACTCCTTAGAGTATAGGTCCTATGGGGGTTCTAAGACCTACCGCTCGGCTCAGGAGAGTTCCATCTCAGGCCGCGGCCGCGCCTCGACGGCCGCGGAGGCGCGGTCGAGCGTGTCGTCGTCCGCGTTCATCAGCCAGTCGATGAAGAGGCTCATCGCCGCCTTGCTGCCGTCGTCCTCTACCCCGTAGGCACCCAGCACGAGGCTCCGGACGTCGTCCAGTTCGTCGAGGTCCAGCATGCGCTCCCGCGCCTTCGCGCGCGACATCTTAGACTGGCTCTCCGTGGCGGGCTCGTTGAACATCTTCGGGATGGGCCAGCGCATCGGCACGTAGCCGAACGCCTCCTTGCCGTCGCCGCTCGTCGCCACGTTGCCCTTCTCCGTGAAGGCGTCCTTGGCGGCTTCGACCAGCGCCTGGCCCTGGATGTCCGGCTCGACCACCTGGAGCGGCGCGGTGGGCGCCTCCGCGTTGCCCGCCTGCTCCATCTCCTCGTGGACGTACAGGCCGCTCATGTCGGCGGGGAACGCCTTTCTCAAAGCAAGCGCCTCGGCACATTTTGCGAGCATCGCGTGGGGCATCCGCTTCCACTGGAACCCTTGCGAGTCGCCGGGAAAGTACTCGTCCCAGCGCGCGGTGGCCGAGAAGGCGCAGCGCTGGCCCGCCACCATCTTGTACACGACGACCTTCGCGGCCGACGGGTAGCCGTTCGGGGTTGTGCCCGTGAACTCGGCGTCGTCCGAACCGGCGTACTGGCCGGTTCGGTCGGCGATGAGCCGCAGGCCGTCGATGCCGACCTGCACGACGCCCTTGCCCTGGCGCTTCACGAAGTAAATCTGCTTGGCGAGGGGGTCGAGCCCCGCACGACGGGCTTGGTGGAAGAAGAGTTCCAGCTCGTCCGCCGAGGCTCCGGCGGCGACGGTGCGTCGGACGAGGTCGATCTTCGACTCCCATTCCGGCACGTCCTGGAGGGCAGGATTGAGGCGGATGATCTCGGCGGTCTGGCTCATGGAATCTCTTGGTGCGCGAGGCGTGAACAGGTAGACGCCTCGTCGTCTATTCTACGCCAGATATCCCCAAA
>CAXTOO010000327.1:0-3419 GCA_964245875.1 uncultured Fimbriimonas sp.
GCTCGCCCAGGCCGAGGCTGCCCAGTCGTCGTTGGACCGTGGCGAGGGCGGGCCGTTCACCGGCGTGCCCGTCGCGGTGAAGGACAACCTCTCGACCGAGGGGTTGGAGACGACCTGCGCGTCGAAGATCCTCAAGGGGTACGTTCCGCCGTTCGACGCGACCGTGGTCGCGAAGCTCAAGGCCCAGGGGATGCCGATCCTGGGCAAGGTGAACCTCGACGAGTTCGCGATGGGCTCCTCCACGGAGACGAGCGCCTACGGGAAGACTCTCAACCCTTGGGACCTTTCGCGGACGCCCGGCGGGTCGTCGGGCGGCTCGGCGGCGGCGGTCGCGGGCGGGTTGGCGCCGCTGGCGCTTGGCTCCGACACCGGCGGCTCGATCCGGTTGCCCGCGTCGTTCTGCGGGCTGGTCGGCTTCAAGCCGACCTACGGCCGCTGCTCGCGCTACGGCCTCGTCGCGTTCGGCTCCAGCCTCGATCAGGTCGGCCCGTTCGGCTGGACGGTGGAGGACGCCGCGCTTCTCGCGGAGGCGATCACGGGGCACGACCCGTTGGACGCGACCTCCCTGGAGCACCCGGCGGTCTCAGCGGCGGACATCGAGGACGGGAGCCTCAAGGGACTGCGGATCGCGGTGCCGAAGGAGATGTTCGGCGAAGCGACCGACTCCGGCGTCCTCGCCGCGATCGACGCCGCGCTGGAGATCCTGCGGCGGGAGGGCGCGACGGTCGACGAGGTGTCGATCCCGACGATCCGGCTCGGCGTCACGACCTACTACATCATCGCCCCGGCGGAGGCGTCTTCGAACCTCGCGCGGTTCGACGGGGTGCGCTACGGCTTCCGCGCGCAGGACACCGGAACCGGCGGTGGCCACGTCGGGATGGTCGAGGCGACCCGGGCGCAGGGCTTCGGCCACGAGGTGAAGAGCCGCATCATGATCGGCACCTACGCCCTGTCGGCGGGCTACTACGACGCCTACTACCTGAAGGCGCAGGGCGTCCGGGCCCTGATGACCCGGGAGTTCAACGCCACGTTCGGGAGCTACGACCTTGTCGTCGGCCCGACCTCGCCGGTGCCCGCGTTCCCATTGGGGTCGCTCGACAGCGATCCGATGGCGATGAAGCTGCTCGACTACTGCACGATCCCCGCCAACATGGGCGGCTTCCCGGCGCTCAGCCTGAACTGCGGCTACGCGGACGGCCTGCCGGTCGGCCTGCACCTCATGGCGCCCGCGATGGAGGACGAGCGGCTGCTCCAGGCGGCGCGCTCGATCGAGAGGGTCCTGCCGGACGCCACGCGCCGTCCCTCGCATCCGTAAGGACAGAAGATGGAAGACCTTCGCGCCCACGACCGCCAGCGGCTGGTGCGCGAGATGCTCTCCCCCGGCAGGCTCGCGGTGAGCTTCGGCATCCTGATCGCGATCTGGGTCGTGTTCGTCCAGGCCCAGGACAAGCCGCCGTACGCCTTCGCGGCGGCGGTCTTCCTGCTGCTGGGCCACTACGGCGTCGCGATGCAGGCGGCGGAGCGGAAGAAGTGGAGCCACGTGCGCATGGCCTCGCTCTGGGCCGGGTGCGAGGACCGCATGGCGCGCTTCGAGGAGGTCCTGAGGCGGATGCGCCGGGACCAGCTCGCGGACATGACGGAGATGCCGAACACCATCCGCCAGGTGAGCGCGTCGATCTACACCGCCCTGCGGCGGGCCGACATCGTGGCCACCGAGGTCGAGGCCACCGAGAAGGGAATGGTGGGCCGTCCGCCGGTGTGGGACGCGGCCACCCACGATCCCCAGAGCCGCGAGCTGTACGGCCTCGCCGACCGCAACATCGCGGAGTACCGCGGCCACTTCGCCGCCGTGATGGCGGGCGTCCAGCGCACCGAGGCGCAGAGCGCGGTGTTCATGACCACGCTCGACTCGCTCCGCATGAAGCTCATCGGCTACCGCCTCGTGGGCCGCTCGCCCGAGGTTGGGACGCACGACTTCCTGGAGGCGCTGGCCGAGGCGCGGACTCAGCTGCAGGCGATCGACACGGCGCTGGACGAACTCGACCTGGGCCACTATCCCAAGACGATCTCGGTCGTGCCGACCACGCCGCCGCCGTTGCCCGAAGACGTTCAGCAACGACTGAACGGGTAGTCGAAAAAATTCTATTTCGCAGGTTGGGCCTTTAAGCCCAACCTGTGTGGAGGGAGGTTGACGCGTTTTCCACCGAGGAGACGGTGTGGCGACAAGGGTTGATCCTTACTCGGAAGGCGCTCGAGAGGGCCGAAAGTCAACCACCTTATTGATTTTCGAAGAAGACCCGAAGGCTCGTCGCCTGTGACGGGGTTCGAGGGCCACGTCTACTTGCCGGCGGCCGCCTCGATCACGGCGGCGACCTCCTTGGGGTGCGAGAGGAAGGGGACATGGCTGGCCTTGATCTCCGTGGTCTTCGCGCCCATGCGCTTCGCGTAGAACCGCTCTTGGTCCGGGTCGATCGCGCGGTCCTCGCTCGCGACGATGTACCAGGAAGGCAAGCCTTTCCAGGCGGGGTCGGCGTCGAGGGTCGCGCCGAGCGCGGCGCCTAGGATCGGCTTCTGGGTCGCGGCCATGACCCGCGTCTGCGATTCCGGCAGGTCGGCGGCGAAGGCGCTGCGGAACTGGTCCGCCTTGATGGTCAGGTAGCCCGCGGCGTCGGGCGCGAGGGCGGAGGAGAGCGGGGTGGCGGGGAACCTTGCCGCGACGGTGGGGTACGCCTCGCCCTTCTCGGGCGCGATGGCGGCGACGTAGACCAAGGACTTGACGGGCGAGTCGGGGTAGAGCGCCGCCTGCGAGATCACCAGCCCGCCGTAGGAATGGCCCACGAGCACGACCGGGCCCGCGGCGCGCGCGATGGCGCGGCGGGTGGCGGCGACGTCGTCGGCGAGGCCGGTGAGCGGCTCCTGCACCGCGATGACGGGGTAGCCGTCCTTCTGGAGGATGGGGATGACGCGGCCCCAGCCGGAAGCATCGGCGAAAGCGCCGTGGACGAGGACGATGGTCGGCTTGGGCGGGGTTTGGAGCGGCACGAGAGCGGGGAAAAGCATGCTCCGGTTTCTACGAGTCCAAACAGGGAGCGTCTGCGATCTTGGAGAGGCGATGCGAAGAGGACGCGGAGCGTGTAGTCGGAGGCGGAGCCTTCGGAGAGGTCCCAGATTCCTGTTCGCTCGCAACCTGCGGTAAGTCCCCACGAAGGCTCCGCCTCCGACTACACGCTTCGCGTTTTAGAGCGTCTAACAGAACTCTCTTCTGCGCCTCGAGAGCCTCCTCGCCCACCCCCCGATCCGCCTGCCCGCAGGTTCCTGGGACCCCCCACCCCCTTCCACCTCGGGCGCGCCGGAGCGCATCCCCCGGCGGACCCCCCTCTCCCCCGGAGGGGAGAGGGGAGCCGGAGCTTTGTGAGACG
>CAXTOO010000328.1:0-2473 GCA_964245875.1 uncultured Fimbriimonas sp.
TGAGGTTCTTCGCGCTCGGCGCGCCGATGCAGAGGATCACCTTCGGCGCGATCAACGCGAGCTGCGGCACGAGCCACTGCCGACACGCCGTCGTCTCCTCCTCCGTGGGCGGGCGGTTCACCGGACGCCCCGAGGACCAGTCCGCCGCGCGGCACTTCACCGTGTTCGTGATGTACACCCGCTCCCGCGAGAGCCCCGCCTCCTCCAGCGCCTTGTCGAGCAGCTGACCCGCCCGCCCCACGAACGGCCGCCCCGTCTTGTCCTCGTTCTCCCCTGGCCCCTCGCCCACCAGCACGAGCGGCGACAGGGGGTCGCCCTCCCCGAACACCACGTGCGTCCGCCGCTCCGCCAGCGGACACGCGAGGCAGCCCTGCGACGCCCCCTTCAGCTCCTCAAGATTCATCCTTGGAGGCTTCTACGAGGCGAAGCCAGCTGTCGTCCAGGCTCTGCGGCATCACCCGCACGTCGCCCACCGACGTCATGAAGTTCGTGTCGCCGTTCCAGCGCGGCACCACGTGCCAGTGCAGGTGCTGCGGGATCCCCGCCCCCGCCGCGCGCCCCATGTTCACGCCCAGGTTGAACCCGTCGGGATGGTAGGCGCGACGCACCCACGCCACGCCCTTCGCGACCAGCTGCCCGATCTCCAGCGTCTCCGCATCGGTCAGCTCGGTCACGTCCGCCACCTGCCGGTACGGCGCGACGAGCAGGTGCCCGTTCGTGTAGGGGAACGCGTTCATGATCACGAACGCCGTCTCGCCCCGGTGCAGGATCAGGTTCTTCCGATCGTCCCCTTCCGCGGGCAGCTCCACGAAGATGTTCGCGCCCTTCCCCGTGCCCGTCTCCGGCCGCTCGATGTACGCGAGGCGCCACGGCGCCCAGAGGGTTTCCGGCATACGGGGGTTGTACCCCTCCCTGTAGCGGCGTGACTCGTCACGCCCCGGAACCATGACCCCTCCCTGTAGCGGCGTGACTTGTCACGCTCCGGAGCCGTCGCCTTCCCGGAGCGTGACAAGTCACGCCGCTACAATAAACCCACGGCGACGAACGTCTTCCGCGACCCCATCGAACCCTAGCCCGAGTCCATAGACGGGATACCCTCGAAGCCTAAACACCCACCGAACGAAGGAACGCGGAGCGTGTAGCCGTACCCTCCGTGGGTACGCGATAGCCTCTCAAACCGCGTCCGCTTGACATCTGAACGCAACGCCGGGTGCCACGGGTACAGGGATGGCTCGTGCCCGCAACCCGTGCTTTCTGCCGCTTTCGATGACGCACACAGTTCGGCGGTCTATAATCGCCCGTGCGTGGATTCGGAGTTCTGTTACTGATCGGCGGCATCATCGGCGCGATCTACTTTTTCTTGTTCTTTGACCCCTCCGTCGCGGTATCGGCCGGTGACTTCAGCGGGCGGGTCAACAACATGGGTCTGATGTCTGACCGACAGAACGGATTAATCATCTCAATCGGCGCGGCCATCATCGGCACCCTGATCCTAGTTTTCACTTCATCGGACACGTCCCAGTCCACAAACAGCAACCTTAGCAAAAAGCCATGCCCCTACTGCGCAGAATACATTCAGCCAAACGCGATCGTGTGCCGCTTTTGCGGTCGTGACCTCGCGCAGGGGGGCAACACAAGCACGCCTCGGCCGGTCGCTTTCGACCCGCGTCCGTTCAAAGCCTCAGCTTTAAATACATGGGACTGTGCTTGTGGCAAGTCGAACGACGAGGGTGTTTCTCGATGCTCGTGCGGACGTTGGAAGCCGTTAGATCCGTGTCGCCCTGAGGTCGAATAGGCCCCTGACGAGGGTGTTTCTCAATGCTAGTGCGGACGTTGGAAGGTCGGCTAGCGCTTCTCAATTGAACGAGACCCTCTCACGGGTTGCAGGGGCACGATCATCCCCTTGCACCTGTGCCATCCGAACGCGCTTTCCGAAGCGATGGATTCTTCCGCGGGAATCTCGTCCTCATCGTTCGGAAAAGCGAATCTACTTTTCTCCGGCCCGTATTCGAAATTCCCTCCGACGAACACCAAGACGAGAACTTTGGAATCGTCGGGAGGAATCTTGGACGCCAAACCTGCGGAGGCGCGCACCAAAAACCGACCGATAGAGACATGGGCAACGCCTATGGAACCAAATCGCTGACCGAGATCCAGAACGATCTCCACGTCCTCTCCACCGTCGCCAAGGCCGGCGACGTCTACGGCCTGACGAAGGACGAGATCGACGCCCTCGCGTCGAAGGCCACCGGACTCTCCACCGTGGCGAGCGCCCTCGCCAGCGCCGTCGCCGCCGAGAAGGCGGCTCGGCAGGCGCGCGACGAGGCGCTCGCCGACGCCCGCGCCACGATGCAGTCCACCGCGACCTTCATCTACAGCCGCAGCGCCGCCACCGACGCGCAGCTCGCCGCAATCAACCTCGCGCCCCGCCGCAGCGGCTCCGTGCGGCCCCTCCCGCCCGTCCGCGTGGGCG
>CAXTOO010000328.1:2483-3379 GCA_964245875.1 uncultured Fimbriimonas sp.
GGCACGGTCAAGCTCGCCTGGAACCGGATGGCGAACCCGAAGTCGGCCACGTTCGTGGTCGAGAGCTCCGCGAACGGCGTGGACTGGACGTATCTCACGTCGACCTCGCGCATCACCTTCCTCGCCGACGGCTACGCGCCCGGCGCGCCCGCCTGGTTCCGCGTGACCGCGAAGACCGCCACCGCGATCGCCGTGCCCTCGTCGTCCGTGTCGGTCTACGCCCCCGAGGCCCCGGCGCGGGTCGAGCTGAAGCTCGCGGCGTAGGGCTTCCGATCCTGTCGGCGGACGAACGACGACGGCCTCCCCCTTGGGGGAGGGTAGGGTGGGGGTGCGTCTTGGTGTACGCTCGCCCGCGATGGAACGCCGCGACAGAGGTCCCGAGCGCGCCCGCGAGTTGCGCCGACGCTCCACGCTCTGGGAAGCGATCCTTTGGCGCGGCCTTCGCACCGGTCCGAACCGTTGGCGGCGCTCGCATCCGTTCGGCGGCTTCTTCCTCGACCTCTACTGCGACGCCGCCCGTCTCGCGGTGGAGTGCGACGGCGCGAAGCACGACCCGGCTTACGACGCTTGGCGGGACGGGAAGGTCGAGGAGGCGGGCATCCTGACTCTGCGATTCACGAACGTCGAGATCGGGGCGGACCCAGATGGTTGCCTCGCGAGGATCCGTGCCGTCGAGGCGGAGAGAGCGGAAGGGTTTCGAAAGGCGTAGCCCACCCCCTCCCTCCCCTCCCCCAGAGGGGAGGCCGTGAACGCGACGCTGCCCTGCTTCCATAAGCGAGCAGGGGTTCTAAACCCCGCAGACCTCTGTATACTGGGACCGGCCCACGGAAAGGGCACGAAGGACCCAGGATGAAGGTCAGCACCCGCAAGCCGCGCGCCGCGCCCGCAAAGGCGCC
>CAXTOO010000329.1:0-3354 GCA_964245875.1 uncultured Fimbriimonas sp.
CGCGCCCCGTCTGAAGGCCTGGCCCCACGAGAGCCTCTCCCTGGTAAAGGACAGCCGCGGCAGGAGCGGGCGAATCGGCGCGTCGCGGGCGGGCTAGAATCGAACGTCTCGGCGGTGGGGGCGAAAGCCGCCGCCTGGAGGGCTACCTCCGCCGCACCGACATCGAGAAGTACCGCGCGCTGATCAAGAAGCTCGGCATCCGCGAAGTCAAGCCCAAGTAGGGTTCCTTGCCGAACCCGAGAACGTCCTGTCCCTTTGCCAAGGCGACGGGGCTTCTTTGTGGCGAGACTCTCCCGAGTCTCGATGGTCTGGAGACCGCCGCGCGCCTACTCCGGGACGGTCAGGGCGAGGGCGTAGAGTTCCGCCAGCGGCAGTTCGATCCCGGCGGAAGGCACGAGGGTGCCCGCGTCCAGTCCCTCGTAGACCTTCGGCTTCCAACCGTCGGCGCGGGAGAAAACCTCCACGCTCGGCTCGTCGGTCGAGATCAGCACGTAGTCCTCGAACGCCTCGACCGTCTTGTAGCGGCGGAACTTGCCGCGACGGTCGTAGCCCTCGGTCGAAGGGGAGAGAATCTCGAAGATCACGCGCGGGTTCGTCAGCGCGGCGGTGGGGAGTTCGGGGGCGAAGCGCGGCGGGCAGGCGATCGCGCCGTCCGGGTAGACGTAGGCCCTCCGTTCGGGGAGCCAGATCTGGACGCTGGCGTTAAGGAAGACGCACCCGCCTCCGCCCAGCAGGCCGGGCAGGATCTCGCCCAGCTTGCTCTCGACGAAGACGTGCCGGGGGCGAACGCCCGCCATCGCCCGCACCGTGCCGTCGATCCACTCGCTCTTGCCTTCGGCCTTCTGCTCGGCGGCGAGGTACTCCTCGAAGGGGACGTACCGGGGCGCGGGCGTCGGGGGAAAGATCGAGAGGGCGGACGGCGCGCTCATGCTCCTATTCTACGGCGGCTTGCCGGGGCGGCGCGCGAGGGTCCCGCGCGCTACGGGGTATACCTAACAACGTTTTACAACAAGGCAAAAAAACAAACATGATTCACAGCCATGAGTTCGAGGTGGGCGGAAAGACCCTCAGCCTCGAGTCCGGCCGCGTGGCCAAGCAGGCCGGCGGCGCCGTGCTCCTCGGGATGGGCGAGACCGTCGTCTTCGCCTCGGCCACCATGTCCGAGAACGCACGCGACATCGACTTCCTTCCCCTCGTCTGCGACTACGAGGAGCGAAAATACGCCGTGGGCAAGATCCCCGGCGGCTTCATCAAGAGCGGCGGACGCCCGAGCGAGAAGGCCGTCCTCACCTCGCGACTGATGGACCGACCGTTGCGCCCGCTCTTCCCCAAGGGCCTGCGCAACGACGTCCAGGTCATCGCCCTTCCCTTCGCCTACGACCAGGACGCCCCCGCCGACGTGCTCGCGATCTGCGCCGCCGGCGCCGCCCTCGCGGTGAGCGACATCCCCTTCAAGTACCCCGTGGCGGGCGTCCGGGTCGCCCGCGTCGATGGCGAGCTCGTCCTGTTCCCCTCCAACGCGGAGATCAAGGCGAGCGACCTCGACCTCGTCGTCGCGGGCCACGCGGGCGCCCTCTCGATGGTCGAGGCGGGCGCGAACGAGCTGACCGAAGAGGACATGATCGAGGCGCTGAAGTTCGCCCACGACGCGGTCAAGGTCATCGTCGCGGAGTTCGCCAAGTTCGCCGAGGACGCGGGCAAGCCCAAGCGCGAGGTCAAGCTCCACACCATCGACGAGGGCCTCAAGAAGGCCATCTCGAAGAAGTTCGGCAAGGACATCGAGAAGGCCATGCTCGGCGCGAAGGACAAGGCGATGCGCGAGTCGGCCCTCGACGACATCATCAAGGACATCGTGTCCAAGATGAAGCCGGACTACGCCGACCAGCCGGAGCTCGCCAAGCAGCTCCACGAGGCGGCGGACGGCGTGGTGAAGGGCGTCGTACGCGACCTCGTCATCAAGAAGGACAACCGGCCCGACGGACGCAAGCTCGACGAGATCCGCCCCCTGGAGGCCCTCGTGGGCATCCTGCCCAAGGTCCACGGCTCGGGCCTCTTCACCCGCGGCCAGACCCAGGTCCTCACCATCGCCACCCTCGGCCTTCCCAACGAGGCGCAGACCATGGACGGCCTGGAGGAGACGGGGCCGAAGCGCTACATGCACTTCTACAACTTCCCGCCCTACTCGGTCGGCGAGGTCCGTCCCCTGCGCGGTCGCGGCCGGCGCGAGGTGGGCCACGGCGCCCTCGCCGAGCGCGCCCTGCTCCCGGTCATCCCGCTCGAAGACCCGAACTTCCCCTACACCCTGCTCCTCCAGAGCGAGGTCCTGGAGTCGAACGGCTCGACCTCGATGGCCTCCGTCTGCGGCTCCACCCTGGCGCTCATGGACGCGGGCATCCAGATCAAGGCCCCCGTCGCGGGCATCGCGATGGGCCTCATGTCCGACGGCAAGGTCTTCAAGGTCCTCACCGACATCCAGGGCATGGAGGACTTCTGCGGCGACATGGACTTCAAGGTCGCCGGGACCGCCGAGGGCATTACCGCCCTCCAGATGGACACCAAGCTCGACGGCATCCCCGACGAGGTCCTCGCCCAGGCGCTGAACCAGGCCAAGACGGCCCGCCTCACGATCCTCGACACCATCACCGAGGCGATCTCCGCGCCCCGCACCACGGTGGGCGACACCGCGCCGACCGTCCAGACGATCCAGATCAACCCCGAGAAGATCGGCGGCCTCATCGGCCCCGGCGGCGCGACGATCAAGAAGCTCGTCGCCGACACCGGCGCGAGCATCGACGTCCAGCAGGACGGCAAGGTGCTCGTCGGCGGCGCGGGCGGCTCCATCGTGAAGGACGCGATCGACCGCATCCGGGCGCTCTTCGAGGAGGTGCCGGTCGGCACCGAGTTCAAGGGCAAGGTCACCCGCATCATGGGCCGCGGCGCCATGGTCGAGTACTCGCCCGGCAAGGAGGGCATGGTGCCCAAGGACCAGCTCACCACCAAGAGCTTCGGTCGGATCGAGGAGGTCGTCAACATCGGCGATGAGCTCTCGGTCAAGGTCCACGAGGTTGACTCGCAGGGCCGCGTGAACCTCACCGCCCTTGGCGTCGCCCAGACCCTCGCGGGCCTGGAGGACAATGCCACCGCCGTCGCCCCCGCCCCCACGCCGGGCGGCGACCGTCCGCGCGGCGGCGACCGGGACCGTGGACGAGGCGGAGACCGGGATCGCGGGCCCCGCCGCGACGACCGCGGCCCCCGCCGCGACTACGGCGACCGCCCCTCGGGCGGCGGCGACGCGCCCTCCGCCCCGGCGACGAACTCCGCCTCGGGCGGCAACGAAGAGGACGTCAACGCCCG
>CAXTOO010000330.1:0-3348 GCA_964245875.1 uncultured Fimbriimonas sp.
TCCGCGTTGTCCCTCTGGCGAAGGAGGCCGCGCTCGGACCCGTGGTCAGGTTGTGTTCCTCGCGATCCAGAAGATCGCGAATCTGAGAATATACCCGAATCGTTCGCCCCACGGCAAACGTCCGTCCAAGCGTCACCCCTCCTCGTCGCCCCGGCGCCCCGTTCTCCGACGAAGCACCGCTCCCACCGGGCGATGCAGGAGGGGCCGGGGGTGGAGACTCTGGAGGCGGTTCCCCTTGGAGCCACGGCACAGATCATTGACCGCCAACCCACCGTCCTCGTTAACAACAGGGCGGCTCTGTGCTCCCGTCCCGAAGAACATGACGAAAGGGGGTGTTCCCAATCACCCCCGCCCCCGCCTGTTGGGACGCGAAGCGTGTAGTCGCATGCGAAGCTTGCGCAGGAACGTGAAGAGGATTCCGAGCGTTCATCTCTGCTCAACTAATGAAAGACCAAACCACAGCTTCAACTTTAATTTACATCGACGCCGAAAACATTTCCCACCTTCGGGAAAGTCTGCCTGCGGACTTCGTTTCGGCAACCTCGGTCGGGTACCAAGAGGTTGCGATTACCATCGTCGGCAAGGAGGCCGCCGTGCGGGGTGGCTTTGATGCCGCTTGGAAGGTGGCGTTGCCTAGCTGTGAGCCCAAGTTGGTCGCCAGTCCGTCCGCAAGGCAGTCCACCGATGTGTTCCTCGCATTTCAAGTTGGACGCGACCTCGCGACGCACACAACCCCTTGCAAGGTCTGGCTCTTCACCGAAGATAAAGCTCTGCTGGGTTTGAGGAGCCTGATCGAAGACCTGGGACATCTTCCACTCACGCTAGAGGATTTGGAAGTCTAGTCGAATGCCCCTGGCGCCAAGAGGCGTTTGCGGTCTGCGCCTATGACCGTCGCGCCGCTCAATCCTGAGCCCTCTGACTCGCGCTTCGAGGTCTTTGATGCAAGGGATGATCGGCATTTGGGTTGGCTTGCTTTTCCATCCGAACGAAGGGCCTTTGTCTTGGGCAGAACGTCCTCGCAGGCAGACTTGTCGATGGAGCCTTTCCTCGATCCGGCATCCAATATCCTTTATCCCAAGCAGGTCGAACTCCGGTTTGGCGGCTTGCACGAGCGGGTTTGGTCTGTTACGGCGCAGAGGGGCTTTCGCAGGGGATTTCGCTTGGCTACGGTCCTTAACGGCACGGTGCTGTCGATCCAAGCGGGACCACAACCGTTGGGACCGGACGATGTTCTGCAGATCGGCCCGTTCCGGCTCCGGCTTGAACAAGACCTAGCCCAAGATTTGGCTTCGCGGGTCGATCCGAAGGATCTCGTACAAGACATCGAGAAAATCCTGACTGCGTTTGTGCTCCGCTGGGATCCGTCCAGCAAGCATCTCAGCGAATTTCTCCGCCCGCACGATCGCCCAACTTCCGACTGGAACGCCGCGACCTTTACGCATAAGCTCCGAGCGATCGCGGATGTCTCACCCGATCTCGATGAGCGTTTTCGACAGGCGTTTCGCAGCGAACAAGACTTGATCGATCGTTCAGTACGCATACGGAACATTCGCAATGACGTTGCACAAGGGCATACGCCCTGTGGGGAAGACAGGTCAGAGTTGGCGCGCTTCTGGATGGACCTGACCCTGAGCGGCATAGGCAGGTGAACAACCGAACCGTTTACCCTCGAAGCAGCCGCATCAGTTCGGAATTGAAGTAGTAGACCTCCCTGCCAAGCCTCGTCGCCCTAAGAATGCCCACCCTTTCCAGGTCTTGCAGGTACGTCGACGCCGTCGTCCGGTGGACCCCCATCCGGGCCATGACGCCTCCGATCTTCGTGTAGGGACTCTCGAAAACGTACTCCACGACCTCCTTCCGGTAGCCCCTTCCCATTGCCTCACGAGCGATGGCGCAGGCCTCGTCCATTGCGGCTCGGATCGCGACGATCCGGTCGCGCATCTCGCGGGCGGTCTGCTCGACGGCGTCCAACATATAGACGATCCAGTCCTCCCATGACCCAGACTCCGTCACGCCGCGCAACCCTTCGTAGTAGCCCGCCTTGTTCCGGATGATGTGACCGCTGAGATACAAGATGGGGAGCTTGAGCAGTCCCTTTTCGACGAGGTACAGGATGTTGACCACCCTCCCGGTACGTCCGTTGCCATCGGGGAACGGGTGGATCGCCTCGAACTGGTAGTGGGCGACCGCCATTCTGATCAAGGGATCGATCTCATCCTTGGCGGGTGGATAGAGATAGTCGCTGAGGTTGTCCAGCAATCGCCGTATACGATCCTGGCCTTCCGGCGGAGCGTAGACCGTCTCTCCCGTCCGCTGATTGCGGATGCGGGTCCCGGACAGGTCTCGTACGTCGAGATCGATCTGCTTGATCTGCCGCACGATCTCGACGAACAAACCCGTGCTGAGAGGTCGCCCCTCTTGGATCCTTGAGAACCCATGCCACAGCGCGTGACTGTAACGCAGAACTTCCTTGGTCGCTTGATCGGTCTGCTCGGGATCATCGGCGAAGGCGCGGTACATCTCATCGTCGGTCGTAACGATGTTTTCGATCTCCGACGAGAGTCGGGCCTCTTGGAGCGCGATCGCTCGAACGAGCATCGACTGGTTGGGAATCAGATCGCCCACGCCTTTCAACTCGGCCAATGCCTTGTTCGCGGCGTTGGTGCGCCTCAGAGTTCGTACCGTCTCAACATTCGTGTTCGGCGGAAGAAAGGGAAGGTCATTGAATGGCTCATCATGGAAAAGAGATGCGCTCACGTCAGCAAGCTTAGCAGGATATGTCAGTTTTGAACATCGATTTTCGACACGTTTTGACAACGTGTCAGAAAGTCCGACACGTTGTCAAAGAGCGCACAACGGCCTGAACGAGGCATGACGCAGAGCAGGGTGTGGGTGGCATCGTTGCGGCCAACGACCTGATTTAGACGTGCTTTCTGCGAAAGGACCACCATCGGCCTACTTCTCCGAACTCTCTGTCCTCTGCGGTGATAAGTATCGCGGAAAGAGAAGATCGACCGTTTCCAATGCTCTCCAACCTGAGGGTCTTCCAAACCCTTGTTTCACCCCTTGAACCTAACGACTGAAAGAAGCCCTGCCCTTCTTTCAGTCCACTGAAAGGACGCAATCCCGCTTGGTTGACTTTTCGACCCCAGGGAGGCGGAGGAGGCATGGGCCGCAAGCTTCATGGACTCTCCGACCACCCGTCTCCCTTCGATCCGGACTGGCGCGACTACTTCACCGCCCAGCGCGAGCAACTCGACGCAATCTTCTGCGAGGAGGAGCGCGACCCGCCCTCCTGGATCGTCGAGGGCCTCCTCCCCCGCGGCTTCCTCTGCCTCCTCGCCGGAA
>CAXTOO010000331.1:0-3341 GCA_964245875.1 uncultured Fimbriimonas sp.
GCCCCGGTTGCGGTACTCCGTGGTGCTCTCGACGGTGACCGTGTCGCCCTCGACCCGGACCGTCGCGTTGTGGCCGCGGATCTCGTACGGCGTGGGCGCGGCGACCTGGGGCAGGCCGGTGTAGTCCAGCGTCGTGTCGGTCGGGAGCATCAGGGCGGCCAGCATCAATCCGTTCTACGGGCGGCGGCGCGGCCCGGTTCGTCAGACTGTAGGGAGTGACAAGGGACAAGGGACAAGGGACAAGAGGACGCTGGCGAATGATCGTCCTCTTGTCACTCGTCGCTCTCACCGGCTGCGGCGACCGCTCCGCGATGCCCTACTTGGGCAAGTGGAGCGGCGGCTTCACCGTCGAGCGGGCCGGGCCGGGCACGGTCGGCGGCGCGCGGCGCAACGACCTCAAGGGGTTCCTCCAGCTCTATCGCACCGACGCCCGCTACGAGCTGCACCTCGACGGCGAGCAGTTCGGCCTCGTGGCGGGCGGGACCTGGACGCAGAAGACGGGCCGCGTCGCGCTCTCCCCCACGAGCGTGAAGGTCGACGACGGCGGGGGCGAGGAGAAGCGCAACCCCAACCGCGCCTGGATCCCCGCGGACGCCCTCAGCGCCGCCTATTCCCGCCCGATGTCCCTCCGCCTCTCCAAAGATGGCAAGACCCTCACCGGCCTTCCGCTGGACGTCGGCCCGCTCGTCGGCACGCACTCGTTCGTCCGCGCGGGCTTCGGGACTTAGGACCGCCACTCTCCGGAGTGGCCTCCGGAAGCCGTTCCAGAGAACGGCGGTCCAAGGGCCATAATCCTCTTCTATGCTCGACCGAGAACTCCTCCGCCGCTCGCCCGACCTCGTGCGCGAGGGGATCTCGCGCAAGGGGCTCGACTCCGCCCTCGTGGACGCCTTCCTCGACGCCGACGCGAGGTGGCGCGCCGTGCGCGCGGAGCTTGAACGCGTTCAGGCGGAGGGCAACCGCGTCGCCAAGTCGATCGGCGCGCTCATGGGCCAGGGAAAGAAGGACGAGGCGGAGGCCGCCAAGGCCGAGTCGAAGGCGATGAAGGAGCGGGCGCCCGCCCTCGAGGCCGACGAGCGCGAGGCCGAGGCGGCCTTGCGCAAGGTCGAGCTCGACCTGCCGAACCTGCCCCACACCAGCGTCCCCGAGGGCCGCACCGAGGAGGAGAACGTCGTCGTCCGCGAGTGGGGCGCGAGGCCCGAGGGCACGTTCGCCCCCCACTGGGAGGTCGCCGAAAAGCTAGGCCTTATCGACCTGCCGCGCGGCGCGAAGATCAGCGGGAGCGGCTTCGTGGTCTACAAGGGCCTCGGCGCGCGGCTCCAGCGGGCGCTGGGCACGTTCATGGTCGATCACCAGACCCTGCGCAACGGCTACGCCGAGGTCTACCCGCCCTACCTCGTGAACTCCGCCAGCCTCGTCGGCACGGGCAACCTGCCGAAGTTCGAGGAGGACCTGTACAAGGTCGACGACGACCTCTACCTCATCCCCACCGCCGAGGTGCCCCTCACGAACCTCTACCGCGACGAGATCGTGGACGCCCTGCCCATCCGCCTCGCCGGCTTCAGCGCCTGCTTCCGCCGCGAGGCGGGCGCGGCGGGCAAGGACACGCGCGGCGTCCAGCGCATCCACCAGTTCGACAAGGTCGAGCTCGTGAAGTTCGTGCGGCCGGAGGAGTCGTACGCCGAGCTGGAGACGCTGGTCGCCGACGCCGAGTCGGTGCTCCAGGCCTTGGGCCTGCACTACCGCGTGATCGAGCTGTGCGCGGGCGACCTGGGCGCGAAGGGCTGCAAGTGCTACGACGTCGAGGTCTGGTCGCCGGGCCTGGGGCGGTACCTGGAGATCTCGTCCTGCACGAACTTCGAGGCGTACCAGTCGCGCCGCGCGAACGTCCGCTTCCGGCCCGAGGCGGGCGCGAAGCCGGAGTTCGTCCACATCCTGAACGGCTCCGGCCTCGCCACGCCCCGCCTGTTCGCGGCGCTCCTGGAGACGGGCCTGCAGGCGGATGGGTCGGTGCTGCTGCCGGAGGTGCTGCGGCCGTACGTGGGCACGGACCGGATCGGCTAGCGTCACCCCTCCTCGTCGCCACGGCGCGAGACCTTCGGACTTCGCAAGGTGCCGTTGGGCGATGAGGAGGGGCTGGGGGTGGAGAAAGACGTGGTTCAGCCGAAGAAAGGCGGCGATCTTTAGCCCCGCCCTTCTTCTCCCACGGCCTCGTATCGGCAAACCCCCGGACTGAAAAGCTCCAGCGTCCGGTTCGCGTGTTCGCCTCGTCCCTTCATCTTCAGCGACACGATCCTTCCCTCGTCGCAGGGACGCCAGTTCAGCACCATGTTCTGGCTCGCCGTCGCCGCGAGTTGGGGATTCTCCGCCACGCGGTGTGCCCGTCCCGAACGCTCCTTCGCGTGGTGGACCACCAGCCCGGCGACGCCCGCCAACTCGCACATCCGTTTGAACCCTTCCAGAGCGTGCCGCGCCCGACCCGCGCTCCCGAAATCTCCCGATTCGCACGCCGCGAGCAACGGATCGATCACCACGAGTCTCGCCCTGTACCGTCCAACGTTCACGCGCAACGCCCAAAGATCGGCGGGGTCGTCGATCCGGAAGCTCGTCGTGTGCGTCACCATCAGCCCGCCTCGATCCGCCGGAAGGTACGGCAGCACCGCCCGCTCCCACTCCGCCATCGACTCCTCCGCCGCGAAGTACATCACCGGGCACCCCGCCGTCCGCATCCCCGCGAAGGGCGTGCCCGTCGCCACCGCCTGCGCGATCGCCGCCGCGAGGCAGGTCTTCCCGTCCTTGGGCCGACCGGCCAAGATCGCCAGATCCCCCGACGCGAGGAACCCTTCGACAACCCAATCCAACGTAGGCGGGACCGGATCGCTCTCGAACCATCCCTGCATGTCCTCCGTCCGCTCCTTCCGCCGCGCCACGAACCCTTCGCTGAAGGGCGTGTCGTCCCGCTCCGTCACCCGCCGAAATACCCGAGGCATACCCCCACCCACGCCAGAAACGAAAAACGTCAACCACCCACGGAGCGCGGACTTCAGTCCGCACCAGGGCCGCAGGCTTCAGCCTGCCCCTAAACGCGAAGCATTTGTAGCCGTATACGAAGCTTGCTCCTGCGCCTTCAGTAGCCACCGAACCCGGTCGTTCCCGCACACGAGACCGGCGGCTGTGATAACCTGCTCCCGTGAGCGCTCCCGACCTGCCCGAAGACCAGGACCCGCGCAGCAAGCGCCTCGGCGCGTACTACACGGACTCGCAAGTGGCGGAATTCCTGACGCAGTGGGCGATTCGGCGGGCGGAGGATGTCGTCGCCGACCCAAGCTTCGGCGGCGGCG
>CAXTOO010000332.1:0-561 GCA_964245875.1 uncultured Fimbriimonas sp.
GCTGCCCCCGATGCGTCTTCGGATGGCGCCGATAGACCGAGGTCAGCATGACGTCAGCACGATTTGGGAGGTTGCGCTGGTCAAGCACCGTCGTATCCAAAGTAGCTGACACGCAAAAGTCTCCGGGGCAGAGGGACCGGCACAGGTGATACGGCCACGCCTGGGCCATCTTGGAGAAGTACGTCCCACACCCAGCGTCGGACGGCAGGACTGACGGCGCGAGCGCCGCGGCGATCCCGTCCGCGCCCGTCTCGCCGAGAGCGCCGTCGAACATCTCCTGGGTGTCCGAGGACATGTGGAAGACCGCCACGCGCGTTCCCTCCGGCAGCGACTCGATCTCCGCGAGCATTCGAAGCGCCACGTCCTGCGACGCCGTGGCCCCGGCGTCCAGGTCGGCCCGGCGGTGGCGCATCTCGAGGATCCTGGCCTCCTCGTGGGCGGCGTGGCCCTTCTCACGCTCCTCGCGCAGCGCCGCCTCACCGAACTCCCCGGCCGCGATGCGGGGGCGGGGAGAAGGCTCCCCCGCTCGCGCCTCCAGGAAGGCGTCCAACTGCCGCGAGG
>CAXTOO010000332.1:615-3335 GCA_964245875.1 uncultured Fimbriimonas sp.
CCCGGCCGCCTCCTCGACGGTCTAGGAGAACCGAAAACAAACGTGGACATCGTGCTCAGCCTGCGCGAGGAGCTCGACAAGCGCGCCCGTGAAAGGGCCTCGCGCTGGGCCCAGCGCCTCGAGGGCTACCTCATTGGAGGCGCTTGCCCAGAGCGTCCCGCCCGACCATCGGACCGCTCGCTTCCTGGAGATCCTCGACACGATGGAAGCCATAGGCGATGAGGTCGATCGCCGGCAGACGTACGAGGCGTCGCGGGCCACCGAGACTAAGGACGGACTCTCCGTCCGAGAGCGGCCACCCGGAACGCGAATACAGCTTGATTGATTGATGCCTAGAGGCGACGAATTTTTTTTGCAAGCTCATCGGGTAATTCACGCGATGGAGTCCTGATCCGCCATCCGTACGGGTTCTGCCCGCCCAGCACCTCCGCCATCCGCAGCGCCGTGGAGTACGCCCGGCAACCGGGGCTCAGCGGGTCTGAGAAGCTTGCGGCTTCCGGGACGCCGGTCACGGCTTTAGAGTCTTGGCAATCCATGCCTCTGGAGTTTACAGAGGCCCCGTGTCGCACGAGCAGATCCGCGATGACCCATCTCCTCGTCAGCAAGGCCCGAAACAATGGAGGTTCTCCTCGACTGTCAAGAGAATTTGGTCTGCCCCCATTCGGTTGGCCATTCGTAACTAGGCTCTGTCTTTAAAAGACAGCCTCGGCGTAGGAACGGCGTGGCCCGCCGTCGACTCTCCGACCCGCAGTGGGCGCGCGTCGCCCCGTTCCTTCCGCCCGAGCGAGGACGGCGGGGCCGCCCTTCCCGCGACAACCGCCTCGTGCTCGACGCCATGCTCTGGATGCTGTCGGCGAGCACGCCCTGGCGCGACCTGCCGACGGAGTTCGGGCCGTGGCAGAGCGTCTACACCCGCTTCTCCCGCTGGCGCGACGCGGGGGTGCTGGAGGGCGTACTGCGCGAACTCCAGTCCCGCGCGCATGCGGCGGGCGAGCTCGACTGGGACCTCCACCACATCGACTCGAGCGTGGTGAGGGCGCAACGCTCGGCGGCGGGCGCGAAAAAGGGGGCGGCGACCAGGCGCTCGGCCGCTCGCGCGGGGGCTGGGGCACCAAGTTCCACCTGAGGTGCGAGGGCGGCGGCAAGCCGATGTGCTTTCTCCTGAGCGGCGGCCAGGCGAACGACGCCCCCTTCCTCAGGCCGCTCATGGAGTCGGGAAGGGTCGGGCGCAGGCTCCGCCCCAAGCGAGTCGCGGCCGACAGGGCCTACAGCCATCCCAGTCTGCGCGCGTACCTGAGGCGGCGCGGCATCGGGGCGGTGGTGCCGACCAAGTCGAACCAGAGGGCGAGGCCCCGCTTCGACAAGGCGGCCTACCGCGAGCGCAGCCTCGTCGAACGGTGCGTCGGCAGGCTCAAGGAGCATCGCAGGATCGCCACCCGCTACGAAAAGCTTGCCAAGAGCTACCTCGCCATGCTCACGCTGGCCGCCATCCTCATGTGGATTTGAAGACACAGCCTAGTCCCACGCTGGCTGATGGCGTTGCCGGGATAGGAAGCTGCGAGCGCTTCCATGCCGCGATATAGGCACCCTTGCGATCTTTGTGGCGAATTCCCGAGTGTTAGGTCCAAAGGACTGAACAATGACGGACATTAGACTCCGTGCACTGGCAAAGCCCGTGGACGATTAATTTTGAAAGGCCATGCGTCAGCTTCGACGCTGCAATGTCAAATGAAGGTCCGATATTTTCCTCAGATCTCCAGCAAAGCCGGCTCAAGAAGTAGGACGCTTTACGTCGACTTCGAGGGAGCTCGTGTGCAGGAGGAAGCCGTCCTCAATGAGCTCAGGGAGTCGACGAGGAGCCAGGGAGTGGAGGTGCGGGCGTACTTCCCGTCGCTCGTCGACGAGATGCGTCCTCACGATGTTCTCTATATCGAGCGTGCGGTCTCGTCCGAAGACCAGGACGACTCAAGCCCTCCGTACTACGTCCTTCCGGACACTCCTGCGCGATGGATGCGTGACCGCGTCGAGGCGCGCCTTGGGGAAGGCGTTCGATGTACGATCGTGTTCTCGATTGCCGAGACCGTTCTTGGAGCGACCCACGACAGCAGCGACGAGTCGGCGCCCTTCTTCCACCTATTCGAGACGCTCTCCAATCGGCAGCGAGTGTTGGTGCCGTATCTCGTCAATCCGCCTCTGCGCTACGACGAGGGTGACGACGACGGCCGGTTTGGGCATCGGGAGCTGGAGTTCGCTCTTGAGCTTCGGCCCCGGCGCCTGCGAGAAAAGCTATCGGCGGCGAGCCTCGCATCGGCTTACGGGTCGATTCTCTCTCACATGGGCCGTCTGGCCTCGGTAATCGTAAGCGACGAGACGGATCTCGAGAGCTACGAGAAGGTGGCTCTACGGCTGATCCGCCTTCTCCTGCGGGAGATGGCCCTCTCGCAGGTGGACGTCGAAAGACCCAGTCCGCGGATCGCCGTCGTCTTCCCAGCGCCTCGCGCATCCGGGACCCATCACGTGCGTACCCGGGTGTCTAGCCCCGACTACCTTTTCGCTTACCGGACTTCGGGCTGCGTCGACATCGCTTCGCAAGTCGGTAGGCCCTACGCCGCGGCGGACGCGTTTCGTCAGGCTGTGGCGTTCGCGCCTGAGACGAACGGTCGCCGGGACACCATCCAGGCGATCTACTTTCGACGCACCGACGCCGAGACGCGCTGGTC
>CAXTOO010000333.1:0-3263 GCA_964245875.1 uncultured Fimbriimonas sp.
AATCGCGAAGCTGCGCGCCGATCGAGACGCGAAACCCCGTAAGATCAAGACGAAGGCGAAAGACGACGATGGACAAGGAGAAGCGGAAGGATGGGAGATTCTTGTCGTGGGCGCGGGTGGCGCCGGGACCGAAGGGGCGGAGGGCGCAGTACGGCAGCACCCAGGAGGAGGCCGATCGGAAGGCAAGGGCGTTGGAGGCCGCGGCGAAGCAGCTGGATACCCCTCCCCCAGCTCCTACATGGCCAGGGGGTAGCTTCGCCGCGTTCGTCTATGACGTCTGGACCCCGCACGTCTACCCGGACCTTAGGGCGACCTCGATCAGATCGTACGATTCGATCCTCAGGCACCACGTTCTCCCGGCGCTCGGTCACCTTTCCATCGCATCGATTGGATACGAAGAGCTGAAGGACGCTCTCACAGGGCTGCAGAGGGCAGATGGGAAGGGTTCTCTGCCCGCGCGACGCGCGAACGAAGCCGCCATGCGCGCGAAGGAGATCCTCAGCCTCTACGTATCACTCGAGACCGCCAAGGGGAATCAGGCGCGCACGGATTGGCGGCTCGTGAAGGCAGCGAAGAAGCCGACGCGGAAGGAACGCGCCGAGCCGCCCGTCGACTTCACACAGGCGCTTCTGGGTGCCTGTACGGGCCGCTTCGCGTGGGCCAAAGGTCCGGTGTTCGCCGCCATGTTCCTTGGGCTTCGCCGTGGAGAGGTCGCGGGCCTTATGTGGTCCGACGTCGATCGCGCCGCGCTGACGATCCGGGTGTTCGAGCAACGGCAGCCGGAGCACAAGGAGGGCAGGGTGCCCACGAAGGGGCAGGGAAGGACGATCCCCGTGCCGGCGTCGCTACTCGACTGGCTCGACAAGCTCGGCGACCGCCGTTCGGTGTTCGTGTTCACCGGAGCGAAGGGAACTCCCGTGCCGGTGAACGAGCTGAGCAAGGTCGTGCCGCGGCTGTGCGAGGGGACCGGGATGCCGCCGGTCACGTTCCACGACCTGCGGAGCTTCGCCGCGAGCAACCTTCACGAGCTCGGCGTCGAGTGGCTGGAGATCATGGAGATCCTCGGGCACACGAGGCTCGATACATCGCTTATCTACCTGAACGCAAAGAGCGCCAAAAAGCGAACCGCCCTCGAAGGCCTGCTGAACCGGTTGACGGCCTGAGTAGACGCACCCCGCCGCGTGTCTATCCACTACAGCCGGAAGGAAGATGGTCTGTAGTCAAAAGCCAAATCCAGGTTCAAAAATTGGTGGAGGCGGGGAGAGTTGAACTCCCTTCCAAAACCGTCGACTCCCTAACCACCACGAGCGTCCCCTCTGTACCTTTTCTCGACGCCGCCCTCTGCCGAGGTCGCCTGGGCGGATCGTCCAGTCCGATTGCTTTAGCCCGCTTCGCCCCTGACTTAGGCTAGGCGGCCGATCCGGATTTTATTAGGCCCGTACACCCCCCTACCGGCTCGTGGGGAGCGGACCTCACTAGATCTAACTTGCGTTAGGCAGCGAAGGCGTAGTTGTTGTTCGCAGCTACTTTTTTCTCTCGTTTTTTACGTGGCCAACGAGAATCCACGGCTCGCGATCAAAGATCAAACCGGCCCTGTCGAACCCGTTCGCCCCCAATACACATCCACTATACTCCGTGGTGAGCCGTCGTGTGCCGCGGCGTTCTCCCGACGCCGAAGGGGAACACGTAAAAAAGTCCCAAGCCACCCCGCAAGGGGGGCCTGGGACGAGGGGTCCTTTACTCTTCAAGCGACCACTTCCTCGTGGTTCTGTGGATATTGTACACGAACCCCTCTCGTCAGCGTTTCGCGAGACCGAAAGCCTCTTGCGGGCCTTCAAAACCCGCAAGGCACCGATGACGGAAACGATCCCCCTTAGGCTCCTGGAGGCGAGCGCCCTTCGCGAGCTGGCGAACATCGGCCTCGGGCACGCCACCACCGCCCTCGCCGGACTCACCGGGCGCAAGATCGAGATGAGCGTGCCCGACGCCGAATCGGTGCCGCTGGAGGAGCTTCCACTCCTGCTCGGCACCGAGGAGCTCAGCGTCGGAGTCTATATGCCCATCCAGGGCGACATCGACGGCCATGTCGCCTTCGTCCTCACTTGGGCGGGCGCGCAGCGGCTTTGGACCATGCTCCTGGGCGCGGCCCCCGACGAGCCGGAGGAGATGGACGCCCTCCATGCCTCCGTGCTCGTCGAAGTCGGCAACGTGATCGACGGCGGCTTCCTGTCCGCGATCTCCGACATGACCGGCCTGAGGCTCCAGGCCACGCCGCCGCAGCTCTGCGTCGACATGGGCGTGTCGGTCGTCGCCGCCATCGTGTGCGAGGCTTCGGCCACCGACTCTGCGGCGCTCGCGGTGCGCACCACGATCTCCGAATCCGGCGAGGAGCTGAACGGCACGTTCCTCTTCGTCCCGACCTGCGGTGGCCTGCGCGCGCTCTTCCACGCCCTCGGGCTTTCCCGGGAGGGGGCTTGAGCGTCCACGTGGGCATGGCCGACATGAAGGTGGCAAAGGGCTCGGAGACGTTCGTGTGCATCGGACTCGGCTCGTGCATCGGCGTGGCCGCGCTCGATCCGGTGGCGAAGGTGGGGGGAATGCTCCACGTGATGCTGCCCGAGGCGTTCGGGGGCGATTGCGCCGAAAATCCCGCGAAGTTCGCGGACACGGGCGTGCCCGCGTTTGTGGAAAGACTCGAGGCGGCAGGCGCGAGACGGAGCCGGCTGCGTGTCGCCCTCGCGGGCGGGGCGCAGGTGTTCCAGTTCGGGGATGACAACGGGGGAAGGCTCCAGATCGGGGTGAGGAACGCGATGGCGGTGACGAAGATGCTAGCGAAATTGGGACTGAAGGCCGTTGCGCAGGACGTGGGCGGAACGAAGGGAAGGACGTTGATCCTAAGCTTGGAGACGGGCGAGGTTCGTCTGCGGGCGTTGAAGCAGGAGGAGCGGTCGCTGTGCAGTCTCGCCTCCTGACCGCTCCCCCGGGACGGGGAATCCCCGCGGCCAAGCGCCCCGCGAAACGTCCGGCGACCCTCGCCGAACTCGTCGACAGCACCCCCGACCTGCCCGCGATGGCCGAGGGTTTGCGTCGCGACTTCGAGAGTCACCGGAAGCTCGCGGAGGCTTGCGCGTGACCCGCGTCCTCGTGGTGGACGACTCGCCGCTCATCCGGCAGATCCTCGTCGACATGCTCCGGAAGGAGCCCGACATGGACGTGGTGGGCTACGCCCGCGACGGCGAGGAGGCCCTGTTGCGCATCGCCGA
>CAXTOO010000334.1:0-3255 GCA_964245875.1 uncultured Fimbriimonas sp.
GGGGAGAGGGGGCGAGGGGTCCGGGAGCTTGACGAGGCTTGCGGGGTCTGTGCCGTGGGAATCGGCGTGGAGGCTCAGACGCCTAAGAGGATTCACCGGCTCCCTTGAGGAGGTGCCGGGAGCATGGCCGTCCAGACCGCTGAAGGCCGGGTCGACGGCAGGGGTGCCCTCCGTGCCTCCGTGGTCCGTCCGGCAAGCCTCGCGAGAGGGAGACTGGGCCGAAAAGCCACGGTCGCGAGCGTCCGAGGCCCGCAAGGATTCACCGGACACAGTCCAGAGTGCGTTCCGACGTTCGGGACGCACTCTGGAACGAAGCTTCGTTGACGCCCTAAGGCTTAGACGGGTCGGCCTTCGAGCTCATGCCAGGAGGAGCGGTGCTGCCGTTCACCTGTTTGTAAGTGCTGCCCTGCGACGTTCCGGTCGTCGGGGTGGGGCTGGAGGCGGAGGCGGGCGGAGGCGCTCCCGGGCTGGATGCCGGAGGCGGCGTCCCAGCCGGCGCCGGAGCCCCGCCAGGGACTCCCGACGGGACGTAGCCAGACGCGGGGCTTCCCGACGCGGACGGCACGGAGGACGGAGCCGCCGAGGAAGACGCGGGCGTCGGAGCGGCGGACGTGGCTGACGCGTTCGAAGTCACGGGTGAGGGCGCTGGGCTTGCGGGATCGCTCTCCGGCGTCGAAGCGCACCCTGCCGCAACGAGCAACGCGAGTGGCAACGCCCGTGTCAAGGGTTCTCCCAGGCGGCACCCGTGAGAGCCGGCTTGTCGACCTTGAACATATGCAGATCGTTCTTGCGGATCTGCCGCCAGGTGAATGCCTTGGCACTGCCGTCGACGCGGACGTAGGCGGCGTAGCCGCCATAGCCCGGCGTGGGCTTGTTCGGCTCCGCGCCCTCGCAATGGCGCGCCCCGTCCGGATCGCTGTTGCCTCGGGGAAGCTTGTCCTGGGGGTCGTTGCTCGGCGTCACCCGGCCCGCGAACTTCCACGTATCGCAGTTGATGAGCGTGCCGCCGGCCCAAGTGCCGACGCGCGGGCCGCCACCGTTGGGCCAGACCTCGGCAAAGGCGAGGGTGTTGGAAGGCTCGCTGAACGCGGTCATGCTGCGGAGCGGGCAGTCGGGGCGCGACACGTCCCATCCGATCATGCCGATCCCGGTGTTGCGGTCCATCCGATCGTTCTGGCGGGTCGTGACCTGCCCGATGTAAGCGAACGACTTCAGGATGGGCGTTCCCTTGAGGGAGCCGTCCCAGAGATCGTTGTCGCCCTGGCCGCCTTCGAGGCTGTGCGCGTCGCCCGGCGTGTGCCAGAACGGGTAGCTCTTGACGTACGGCTGCAGAAGGCACTCGAACGGCTCCCAGGTGTTGTTCTGGCCTCCGTTGATGCCGGGGGTGTTCATGATGAACGACGGGAAGATGAGGTCGTCCGCGTCGGTCGTGTAGAGGTTGAGGCCGATGCCGATCTGCTTGGCGTTGCTGATGGCGACGGTCTTCTTGGCGGCCTGCTTGGCCTGGGCGAAGACGGGGAAGAGGATGGCGGCGAGGATCGCGATGATCGCGATCACGACGAGGAGCTCGATGAGGGTGAAAGCTCGTTTCATTTTATTTCCTTCGTTGGAAACAGCGCTGGCCGCGGAGAAAGCCTCAAAGGCCAGTTCTTGCATTGTACAAGGGATTTCGCGAAATGACGAGATTTTTTGTGTACAGCGGTACGTTTGCGAACTTATCGGCCGCAAACCACGTCTCGCCACTCCGCAGGAACCGTCGGAGGGCCGGACGACGCGCGTGCGCGAAGGCGCATCGGGAGACGAACCTGCTCCGTGCCCTCGCCCCGAGGACCCTCCAGACGGTCCAGCAGGAGGCGCGCGGCGCGGCGACCGACCTCCACGAACGGCTGCTCCATGGTCGTGAGGCCGAGCGCGCTCAGCAGCACGGGCTGCGCGCCCCCGAAGCCGACCAGCGCGAAATCGTCCGGAACCCTCACCCCTCTCTCGGCGAGGTGGGGCATGAGCCGGGCGGCGGTCTCGTCGTTCTCGCAGACGAGCGCCGTGGGGCGGTCCGCCCGCGCCGGGTCGAGGAAGGCGTCCAAGACCGGGCGGGGCAGATCGCAGGAGAAGGTGAGCGACTCGTAGCCGGTGACCGGCTCCAGGCCGCGCTCCCGCAGAAGGCGGGTGAAGCCCAGGCGGCGGTAGCGGGCAGTGACCGCGTGGAGGCAGCCCACGAACGCCAATCGCCGATGTCCGGCATCAACGAGGTGGCGGGTCGCCTCGTAGCCCGCCACCTCGTCGTCGTAGCCCACGAAGTCCGATTCGTAACCGCTCACGGGCGCGTCCACGATCACGGTGGGCATCGACGCGCGCAGGGTCCGCAGGCGGTCCACGTCGGTGAGGGAAGGGGGCCAGAGGACGAGGCCCACGTGCGCGCGGACCTCCGGCGAGAACGGCTCGCCGGGCATGAAGGCGTGGTCGTCGGACCACACGAGACGGAGGGCCGAGCCCCGCGCGCGCAGGCCCTCGACGAGTCCGGCGGCAATGAGGGAGCGGGTGGGCCGGTCGTCCTCCGCCGCGTAGAAGCCGATGGTGCCCTCGATGGGGCGGGCGGCGCGGGGGTAGGGCCGGTCGCCGGGCGAGCGGCGCACGAGGCCCTGGGCCTCCAGGCTCGCCACCGCGCGGCGAAGGGTGGCGCGGTGCACCCCGAACGCCTCGCCGAGCGCCCGCTCCGGGGGAAGCGGCTGGTCCGAGGGGTACGCGCCCGACTCGATCCGCCTGCGGATTTCGGCGGCGACGGCGTGGTAGGAGTTGGCCATGCGGGTCCCGGACGCAGAAAGCGTACCAAGGACGAGAATGGTACACCTACCGCCAGGAATACGAGGGCGCCGGCAGCGGCCGCAGGTTCGCCTCGATCTCCGAGCGGCGCGGCTCCAGGAACGGCGCGAGCGTGGTCTTCTCCCCCAGCGTCGCGGCGTCCTCGTCCACGGAGAAGCCCGGCCCCTCGGTCGCGAGCTCGAACAGGGTGCCGCCCGGCTCCCGGAAGTAGAGGCTGCGGAACCAGTAGCGGTCGATCTCGCCCGAGGTTTGGAGTCCCGCCGCCTCGATGCGCTCCTGCAAGGCGAGCAGGTGCGCCTCGTCCCTCACCCGGAACGCGACATGGTGGACGCCGCCGGACCCCACGCCCGCCATCGTCCTCCCCGCGGAAGGCACGACCCTCGCCTGCCCCACGGTCGTCGCGGTTGAGGCTTTCAGGACGCCGCCTCCGACCTCTCG
>CAXTOO010000335.1:0-3249 GCA_964245875.1 uncultured Fimbriimonas sp.
ACCCGGAACGCGCCATCGATCAACTCCCTAGACGCCTCGACCACGGCCCGGACCTGCTCGGGCTTGACGTTCGGATAGTCCTGGTAGAACTGGTCCATCGTCCCGTCCGCCAAGGCGTAGAACACGAACTCGACGGGCACGCGCGTGTGGCGGAAGCACACCGCGCCGCTCATCCGTTCGTCGTCCTGCCAAAGGGCCTCGCTCAGCTTCATGGCCTCTATTCTACGACGGGCTACGCTGGCGGCGTGTGGACGCCGTCTCGGGCTGCCTGCCGTCCTCAAGGAGCCGAAACCCTACACGTCGGACAACGGGAAGGGGGGTGACGCGAACGTCAGCGACTGGAGCGGCGGGCGGTGGAAGCCGAGCATCGCGACGAGCGTGAAGCCGATGAGGAGCAGGACGATGCGCAGGACGTTCTGCCACCTGCCGTCGCGCATCGCGGTGGCGGTTGGCGCGACCTTGCTCTTGAGCGCGGTCACAGCGGCGCGGGAGCGGATGATCGCGGCCTCGGCGCCGTCGTGGGTCGCGTAGACGGCGACCGTGTGGTCGGTGAGGGTCGGAAGGTCAAGCGTGGCGCTCATGGCCTCTTCAGTCTTCTCCTCGCGAAGCGGAATCGGTAGTCGTCGCCTTGCCGTCATCCTCACCAATGACGCGGAACCTTCGACACGGCCCGCTTTCCCAAAGGACGTAGAAGACGACAAATGCCCTTGACCCCGTTCCAAGCTCGACTCGCGAAGGTGCAAAGCGTCGAGGACGCCAAGACGCTGCTCCTCGATGGCCTCGCCGACTAGAACGCCACCGAGCTCGTCGGCGGCGACTATCCGTTCGACGTGGACCTCGGGGGCCTGCTCTTCCACGTCCAGAACCGTGGCACCTTCCCCGACGAGCCGGGCAAGAACGGTCCCTCGCTCGACCACCTCGGCCCCATGTTCTCGGACGCGGCATGGGAGCTTTGCCTCGAAGGGGTGCTCCGACCCGGCGCCCGCTCCTCGATGGATAAGTCTTGTCCCAAGTCGAGCGGCTACTCGCTGACCGCGCGGGGCCGCGCCTTGCTGCTCGATCGCGCGAAGACGTTGATGGTCGTCGCGGGCTAAGCGATGAAGACCGCCCCCCAGCGGACGGACCCCTTCGAACTCGACGACGCCGAGCTGCGCCGCATCGACGCCTACTGGCGCGCGGCGAACTACCTCTCGGTGGGGCAGATCTACCTGCTCGACAACCCGTTGTTGCGTGGGTCCCTGGAGAGAAGGCACATCAAGCCGCGCCTGCTGGGCCATTGGGGCACGTCGCCGGGGCTGAACTTCATGCTCGCACACCTGAACCGGGCGATCCGAAGGCACGATCTCGACGCGATCTTCGTGTGCGGCCCCGGCCACGGCGGACCCGCGATGGTGGCGAACGCGTACCTCGAAGGGACGTACTCCGAGGTGTATCCGGAGATCACGGAGGACGCCGAAGGGATGCGCAGGCTGTTCCGCCAGTTCTCGTTTCCCGGCGGCGTCCCCAGCCACGCCTCGCCCGACACGCCCGGCTCGATCCACGAGGGGGGCGAGCTGGGCTACTCGCTCTCCCACGCCTTCGGCGCGGCGTTCGACAACCCTTCGCTCGTGGTGTTCTGCGCGGTGGGCGACGGCGAGGCGGAGACGGGGCCGCTGGCGACGGGATGGCACGGCGACAAGTTCCTCGATCCCGTCGGCGACGGCGCGGTGGTGCCGATCCTGCACCTCAACGGCTTCAAGATCGCGAGCCCGACGGTGCTGGCGCGCATCGGCGACGAGGAGCTGACCGCGCTGCTCACGGGCTACGGGTACGAGCCGATCTTCGTGGAGGGCCACGACCCCGATCCGACGCACCGGCTGATGGCGGCGGCGGTCGAGACGGTCGTCCTGAAGGTGCGCGAGATCCAGCGAAAGGCCCGCGAGGAGGGCTGCGTCGAGAGGCCAAGGTGGCCGATGATCGTGCTGAAGACGCCGAAGGGCTGGACCGGGCCGAAGGAGATCGACGGCAAGAAGACCGAAGGGAGCTGGCGCTCGCACCAGGTGCCGATGGGCGACATGGACAAGCCGGAGCACATCGCCCTGCTCGAAACGTGGATGCGGAGCTACCGGCCCGAAGGGCTTTTCGACCTTGAGGGCCGGCTGTTCGACGAGATCGCGGCGGCGGCGCCAACGGGCGAGCGGCGGATGAGCGCGAACCCGAACGCCAACGGCGGCCTGTGCCTGAAGGCGCTGCGCCTGCCCGACTTTGCGAATTACGGGTTGAAGGTCGACGGGCCGGGGACCACGACGGGCGAGGCGACCCGGGTGATGGGGGCTTTCCTGCGCGACGCGATGGCTCTCAACGGTCGCAACCTTCGCCTTTTCGGCCCCGACGAGACGGCCTCCAACCGCCTCGACGCCGTGTTCGAGGCGACCGGCCGCACCTGGGAGGCCGAGGTCGAGCCGCACGACGAGTGCCACCTCGCGCGGGACGGCCGCGTGATGGAGATGCTCAGCGAGCACAACTGCCAGGGCTGGCTGGAGGGCTACCTGCTCACCGGCCGCCACGGCCTGTTCTCCTGCTACGAGGCGTTCATCCACATCGTGGACTCGATGTTCAACCAGCACGCGAAGTGGCTCAAGGCGTCGGCGGAGATCCCCTGGCGGCGGCCCATCGCCTCCTTGAACTACCTCCTGACCTCGCACGTCTGGCGGCAGGACCACAACGGCTTCTCGCACCAGGACCCCGGCTTCATCGACCACGTCGTGAACAAGAAGGCCTCCGTCGTCCGCGTCTACCTGCCGCCCGACGCGAACACCCTCCTCTCCGTGACCGACCACTGCCTTCGTAGCCGGGACTACGTCAACCTCATCGTTGCGGGCAAGCAGCCCGCGCTCCAGTTCCTCGACATGGAGGCGGCGAAGACGCACTGCGCGCAAGGGCTGGGCATCTGGCGCTGGGCGAGCAACGACGCGGGCGTCGAGCCGGACGTGGTGATGGCCTGCGCGGGCGACGTGCCGACCCTTGAGATCCTCGCGGCGGTCGCCATCCTGCGCGAGAGCCTGCCCGACCTCAAGGTCAGGGTCGTCAATGTGGTCGACCTCATGCGCCTCCAGCCCGAGAGCGAACACCCGCACGGCCTCTGCGACCGCGACTTCGACTCCATCTTCACCCGCGACAGGCCCGTCGTCTTCAACTTCCACGGCTATCCCGCCCTCATCCACCGCCTCACGTACCGGCGGCACAACCACACGAATCTCCACGTCCGGG
>CAXTOO010000336.1:0-3246 GCA_964245875.1 uncultured Fimbriimonas sp.
AGTGGCATCGCCTTCATCTCCGCCCACCGGCGGGGGAACCGCGCGGGCGTTCGCCGCTCCTTGATGAAGGTCGGGAAGACGCGCTCGACATTTGTTCCGGGCAGCCGCCGGACGTGCCGACCCGCCGGGCGCAAACCCAGAGCTTCCCAGTCCGGCTGGGCGAGGTCGTCCGCCGGAGTCCTCATCGGCACCAGCACCCCGCCGATCTTCAGCGGCGGCGCCGAGAGCTCCAATTGGAGCGGCAGGGGCGCGACCGCCCGCCCGGTCACCGCGTCGAACGTCTCGCGCTCGCCCCACTCCTCGGCCCTCGCCTGGACCACTTGGAGGTTCGGCAAGGGCTGCGTTCTGAGGAAACCCAGCATCTTCCCGCTCGAGTCCAGCGCGACGACCTGGAGGTCGGGACGCACCATCGCCAGCGGCCACGCCGGAAAGCCGGGTCCCGTCCCGATGTCCAACACCCGCGAGCCCTCGGGAATCAGGTCGTGGAAGAGGAGCGAATCGACAAAGTGCCGCAGCCAAGCCTCCTCCCGCGGGACGCGGGTGAGGTTCATCGCTTCGTTCGCGCGGTAGAGCGCCTCCTCGAACGCGGCGAAGGCGTCCAAATCGGCATTGAGGCCGAGGTCGCGAAGGGCGGAGGCGAAGCGCGGATCGATGCGGAAGTATAGAATGCGGGAACCCGCGACCGCTCTTTCGGCACAATACGCCTTGTGACTCCCGAAGGCCGAAAGCTGTCGTGGTATCTCGGCCTCGTCACCTCGGTCAACGGCTTCCTTCAGCCGTTCGTGCCGCTGTACCTTCTCGAATCGGGCCTGAGCAAGGCCGACATCGGGATCGTCCTCGGCGCGGGCGCGGCGCTGGCCCTGCTGATCCAGCCGCTCTTCGGCCGCCTGTCGGACCACCTGGACTCCCGCCGACCGTTCGTGGCGATCATGGCGACGGTCGCCGCGCTCGCCTACCTGAGCTTCCCCCTGCTTCACGGCCTGGGGATGTTCCTCGTGGCGGTCGCGCTCGGGGCGAACGCTTCCATGTACCTCCAGGGCGTGGGGGGCGTACTCGTCGGTCGGCTGGCGGTGGCATCCGAGGGGGGACGGACCTACGCGGCGTACCGGATCTGGGGCTCGGTCGCCTACGTGTTCGTCGCGCTCCTCACGGGATTCGTCCTACACCCGGTCGGTGGCCAAGGGCGCGCGCCGCTCGATCCGATCTTCCACATAGGGCCGCTGATCTTCCTCGGCATCGTCGGTCTCGCGTTCTGGCTTCCCGACCCCAAGCGGCCGCCCTCCGAACCCTCGAAGGGGCGCCCACGGATGCACCCCAACCTGCGCCGCTTCCTCGCGGTCGACTTCCTGTACATCGTCTCGCTCTACGGCGCGACGAACTTCATCTCGATCTTCATGCGCTCCGTCGGCGGCCAGGGGCTGCTTCTGAGCTGCGTCTTCATCCCTGGCGTCGTCGCCGAGGTGATCGTGATGCGGTGGTCCGGGACGTTCTCAGACCGGTACGGCCGCCGGCCGATCCTCGCAATCTCGTACCTGACGCTTCCCTTCCGCCTGCTGCTCTACTCCGTGGCGACGGGTCCCGGCATGGTGCTCGCCGCCCAGTCGCTCCACGGCCTGAACTTCGGCATCGTCGGTGCGGTGGCGATCGCGTTCGTGAACGATCAGGCGGACCATCGGACGCGCGGCGCGCTCCAGGCGCAGCTTGCCCTCGTGACCGCCTGCGCGGGGGCGATCGGCCCCTGGCTGATGGGCAAGGTGGCCGATCTCTACGGCCTTCCGACAATGTTCGTGGTCGCTGCGGTTCTCGCGGCGGCGGCGCTGGCGGTGTTCCTGCTGTTCGTGGACGAGTCGAATCCCCACGCCCGGGGCACCGGGGTGCGGTGGTTGGACCGGAGAGTGAGCCGAGGGTAACCTTCTGGTCGCTCCATGCCCACCAAGATCCTCCAGCAGCTGCCCATCGGCGAGCGCGTCGGCATCGCGTTCTCCGGAGGACTCGACACCTCCGTTGCGGTGGCCTGGATGCGTGAGAAGGGCGCGATCCCCTACTGCTACACCGGCGTGCTCGGGCAGTACGACGAGGACGACGTGGACGGCATTCCCGACCGCGCGAAGGCGTACGGCGCGGAGGCGGCACGGATCGTGGACTGCCGCAAGGAGATGGTGCGCGTCGGCCTCGCGGCGCTCCAGTGCGGCGCGTTCCATATCAGTTCGGCGGGAAAAACCTACTTCAACACGACCCCGATCGGACGCGCGGTGACCGGCACCCTGCTGGTGCGGGCGATGGCCGAGGACGGCGTCTCGATCTGGGGCGACGGCAGCACCTACAAGGGCAACGACATCGAGCGGTTCTACCGCTACGGTCTGCTTGCCAATCCCGACCTACGCATCTACAAGCCTTGGCTTGATGCCCAGTTCGTGGCGGAGCTCGGCGGGCGCGCGGAGATGAGCGAGTTCCTCACGACCCGCGGCCTTCCCTACCGCGCGAGCAAGGAGAAGGCGTACAGCACGGACGCGAACATCTGGGGCGCGACGCACGAGGCGAAAGACCTAGAGTTCCTCGACAAGGGCATCCGCATCGTCGAGCCGATCATGGGGGTGAAGTTCTGGGACCCTTCGCTCGAGATCGCGACCGAAGAGGTGACGGTCGAGTTCCGCGAGGGTTGGCCGGTTTCGATCAATGGCGAGACGTTCGCCTCGGATGTTGAGCTGGTCTACCGGGCGAACGAGGTCGGGGGGCGGCACGGCTTGGGGATGAGCGACCAGATTGAGAATCGGATCATCGAGGCGAAGAGCCGCGGCATCTACGAGGCGCCGGGCATGGCGCTCCTCTTCCTGGCCTACGAGCGGCTCGTGAATGCCATCCACAACGAGAACACCATCGAGAACTACCGCGCCGCCGGGCGGCGCATCGGGCGTCTGCTTTACGAGGGGCGCTGGTTCGACCCGCAGTCCCTGATGCTCGTCGAGCCGATCCAGAAGTGGGTCGCGTCGATGGTGACGGGCAAGGTGACGGTGGAGCTCCGGCGCGGCGACGACTACACGATCCTCGACACCGACGGCCCCGCGCTGGCCTACCATCCCGAGCGGCTTTCGATGGAGAGCGGCGAGGGCGAGTTCACCCCCGAGGACCGCATCGGTCAGCTTTCGATGCGGAACCTTGACATTTCCGACACGCGCGAGAAGCTGCTCGGCTACTCTCGCCAGGGCGCACTGGGTGCGAACGAGGTCCGGGAACTGGGAATCGGCG
>CAXTOO010000337.1:0-3234 GCA_964245875.1 uncultured Fimbriimonas sp.
CACTCCCGGGCATCCTCATTGGCGAATCACCTTCTGGATTCCAGCGGGAAGATCTCATGGAGGTCGAACTAGCCGCGAGGGGACTGCATATCTACAAGTTCAGGCAGTTGAGAAACGTGATTCACGTCGTCTCTAGGGATCCCGATCTGCTTCCAGAGCAGCTCGAAGCCATTCTGAAAATTGATGGCGTCGAGGGAAGGAACATTCATCGGCTTTAAGGACGTTGCTGAGGGATCAACTCGCGGTTTCTACCGCAGTAACTTTCGCCTACTTTGTATGCCCTCGTAGTACGATCAATGCGAAAAGGGGCGGAAACGGTAAAATTTCTGTGTCATTACTGCACCAGATCGGCGTGGGAAACAAAATTAGTTCTTGCCGGGCTTCGTCTTGCCAATCCATCGCCCCCCATTTCGCCGAAGCGAAGGAGCCGTCGATGAAGCGTTCCGACAGATTCAGGTCGCCTCGAGCCTCCAGGTCCCGCGCGAGCGCCCGTAGCCGGTAGCAAAAAACGCCTTCTTTGCACCACGCTTGGAAGCGGCGATGACAGGTCGGGTACGGCGGGCGTCTCTCGGGCAGGTCCTTCCGGGGCGCGCCCGTCCTGAGCACCCACAGCACGCCGTCAAGTACGTCTCGAGGGTCGCGCTAAGGAAGAGTTGGCCCCCTCTTACCCTTTCCCCTTTCTCTCTTCCCCCAACACCTCCCCCCTAAACCTATCCCACGCCTCCTCCGTCGGCAGGCCCACCATCAGCAGGCTCGCCACCCCGCCGCGAACCACCGCGCCGAATGCCCGCTCGGCGCGGTCTGGTCCGACCGCCGCCGACCACGCTCCCGAGGGGTCGTTCGCCAGCAGGGTCCAAGGGTGCAGCGCGGGCGCGGTCGCGATCGCCAGCGTGCGCCTCTCCCGCTCGTTCCACGAGGCGCGCACAAGGACCGTCGGCACCTTGCGCAGGGGATACGCCTCTTCCAGCAGCTTGCGCCAGATTCCGATCTCGCCCACCGCGAAGGGTCCGAACGCCCCGAGCATCGCGCCCTCCACCGGCGCGGCCCCGTCCTGTCCGTCGAGCGTCCGCCCCTCCAGGCGGGGAAGTGCCACCCCTTGCAGCACCCGCGTCTCGTAGGGCGTCTTCCAGAGCACCTTCAGGCCTTCCCCAACGCTTTTGTCACCGCCGCCTGGAGCTCGCCCGGCGTCGCGTCGGTGATGCCCTTCGTCGCGAAGGCGATGTGGCCCGCGCGGTCGATCACGAGGATGGTCGGCAGGCTGGTCGCGCCGAACGCCTTGTGTGCGCCGCCGCTCGCGTCGAGGTAGACCGGCATGGTGTGCGGCCGCGTCTTCTCCACGAGCTGCACGATCTCTCGCGCCTCCTCCGTGATCGCCATCGCCTCCAGACCCTGGTCCTTGTATCGCGCGTAGAGGTCCTCGACGACGGGCGAGATCTGGCGGCACGGGCCGCACCACGTCGCCCAGAAGTCGAGGATCACGACCTTGCCCCGCTTGGTCTTCAGCGACGCCGTCGTGCTGGGGGCGACCAGGGTCTCCACCTGGAAGTCCGGGGCCGTGCTCCCCACCACGGACTCCTCGTCCCCGCCCTTGTCGCACCCGGCGAGAAGGACGAGCAGGGGCAGCAGGATGGACGGGCGTCTCATTCGGACCTCGGCAGGAAGCCCGCGACGTAGGCTCCGAAGGCCTGCGGCGCGCGCGTCTGCATATAGATTACGCCGGGACCCGTCAAGGTCGCCACGATCGCCTCGCCGGAAAGCGCGCTTCCGAGCCAAGAGCGCGTCACCCGTCCCACCCGCACGTCCATCGTGTCGCTCCACGCGACGAGATGGCCGCTCTCCACCTTCAGCTGCTCGCCCGGCCGCAGCTCCCGCGGGTGGATCGCGCCGAACGCGCTGAGGAACAGCAGGCCGCTCCCCGACACCCGCAGCATGAAGAGGCTCTCGCCGATAAAGAAGTTCTTCAGCCGCGTCTTCGCGTTCACCTCTAGCCCCTCCGTCGCCGCGAGCAGCCCGCCGCTCGCCACGAGGTACGCGTCGCCTTCCAGCCGCACCGCCTGCACGTCGCCCGGCGCGGAAGGGGCGAGGATCAGCTCGCCCCCGCCCCGCGCCGCCACGAAACGGCTCTGGAACGCGCTCTCCCCCGCGAGGAGCCGCCCCACGATCCGCCCCAGGCCGCCGGTCTTCGCCTCGACGTCGACCTCCGGCGTCATCGCGAGCATCGTCCCCGTCTCGGCGCGCACCGCCTCGCCCGGCTCCAGTCGGAGAGACGCCACCGCCGCCGTCGGCCGGTACAGGATCTCGTAGGTCACGGGTCTGACCTTACCGCGAAGCGGTGTAGCCGCAACCTCCGTGGTTGCGCCTCGGGGAACGTCGAACCTCCCGCCTCCCCGCCCCGTCCAAACCCCCATGAAAACCTACGAGGTCGAGCCCGAGCCGGAGGTCCGCGACGAGATCGAGAGGAACGGCGTCCACGTCGACCGGCTCGCCGCCGAGGCCGAGGGCTACCTCGAGGACCCCGACGTGGACGACACCGCCCTCGCGCGGATGTTCATCGAGCAGGGCCACAGCGAGGCCCTGAGCTACTGGCTCGTGCGCCTCGCCAACGTCCGCCACGCCCCCATTCCCGAGGGTCGCCCGGCGGAGGGAATCAACTAGCCGATCTCCGCAAACCCCGTAGTCGCCAGATGGCTCGTGCTGGCGGAGAAAGTACCGGTCAAGGCTCGCTCCCTATCGCCCCAACCGTTGCCACACCCGGTAACTGATCCAAGCTGGCGCGAGAACGAGCGCCACGAGGTACGCGGCCATCAGGACGAGCGGCATCCACAGGATTGTCAGCGCCGCGCCGACCAAACCGCCGACGAGCCAGAGCCGACCCGTCGTCCGGTGCGTCTCCCGCCAGACCCGTTGGCTTCCTAGCGTCCAAGGCGTCCGCACCCCGAACCAAGGGTTCTGGTCCACCCGCGACATGATCGGCGCGATCCCCGCGAGGATTCCGAAGACGACGGCGAGCAGGAGTCTCATGGGCGATGTTTTGGAGAAAGGCTCGGACCAGACGGCTTATAAGACGATCCTCGCGTCCGGGTGGTTGACAGAAGTGACTTACAGGTCCCTAGAGGATGTGCTCCCACGATCCGCTCGCCCGACCTTCCAGACACCCATTCGCCCTCGAAAACCCTCCAAAAACGAACATGAATTCCGATTTCACGGAATCCACAAGGAAAGACGCCCGAAAAC
>CAXTOO010000338.1:0-3215 GCA_964245875.1 uncultured Fimbriimonas sp.
ACGCGGTGACGGCCAAGGCGCGTCGCCTTCTCGTCGCGGCCACCCCGCGCGGGCAGTCGGCGGTGAGGACGCGGCCGTCGGCGCGGCGGTAGACGCGGGCGCAGAAGTGCCCTTCCGTGCGCCGGATGAGCGCCATGACCTCCTTCTCGATCATCGCGGAAATGTTGAAGACGTTCTTCTCGCAGGCGCCGCAATGGCGAACGCGTTCGTCCCCTTCCATGTCGGCCCACGCCATGTCGCAGGGTTTCGCGATCTCGATCTTCAGCATGGTCCGTTCCCTTAGTATCCTTTACGTCGGTGGAGGGTTCAAGGCCATCCGTTCTCCGCCTTGAAGAGGCGCGAGCAAGCTCGCTGGGTGAAAGCGGGAGCAAGCTCCCGCACTCCCAAGGGTGCTACTCGCCCCACTTCTCGAGGTACGCCTCGTAGGCGCGGTGCCACTCGGCGGAGCCGAGCGAGCCGCCGCTGTCGTGGGACACGGCGATGGGCCAGGTGCCCATCCGCAGGCCCGCCCGCTCGCAAGACCGGCAGAAGTCGAGGTCGTAGGCGTGGAAAGAAAAGCGCGGGTCGAACTCGATGCCCGCCTCGCGCAGGCGGCCCGCGCGGGCGGCGAGGAACACGCCGTCGAGCAGCCTCACCTCGGCGGGCGCGGGGCCGTAGAGGCCGACGCGCTCCTCCATGTTCTGGAGGTAGCCGATCGCGCCGCTGAGGTTCGCGCGGTCCCATTCCCCGGCCCTCTCGGCGAAGGCCCAGGAGGGCTGGCGCGGGAGGCGGCGCACGTTGCCCGCGATGCCGACCACGTCGAACGCGCCGAGCGCCTCCTCCAGACGCTCGGCGAGGAACCAGTCCTCGATCCAGACGTCGTCGTGGACGAAGACGAGGGCGTCGTCGGGCTTGGCCTCGGCGAGGGCGACGTTGTACACCGAGGCGAGGGGGCCGGCGTTGCGGAAGGCGATGCGCAGGCTCAGCCCGGGCCGGAAGGCGAGGCGGGCGAGAGAGCGGCCGAGCTTGCTGTCGCGACGGAAGCGACGGTCGTCGTGGCGGGTGGCGGAAACGATCGTGAGCATCCCCAAGGATTATGCCGCCGGACAAGGCCAACCGGATCGGAGTACCTTAACGCTATGCTTCCGCTTCTCGCGCTCGCAACGATGCAGGTCCCCCAAGAGCGGACAGTGTTCCAGACCGCAAAGCCCTACGCCGAGCGGATCGACCTGCGCGGCGACGTGGCGATCGTGTACGGAATCGACAAGACCATGCCCGAGCGCATCCGGAGCTGGCGCGACAAGGGCTACACGGTCCACCTGATGACCGGCGTCGCCTGGGGCGAGTACCAGGACTACGTGTTCGGGAAGTGGGACGGCGTGAACCACGAGGACGAGGCGCAGACCGAGGGGAACGGCGCGAAGATCGGCCACGGGAAGGACGTGTTCTACATGTCGCCGGGCAAGTCGTACGGCACGTACCTCGCAGTGGGCGTTCGCAAGGCCCTGGACGCGGGCGTCGAGGCGGTCCACCTGGAGGAGCCGGAGTTCTGGGTGCGGGGCGGCTACGCGCCCGCGTTCAAGCGCGAGTGGCAGGAGTTCTACCACGAGGCGTGGCAGGACCCCCTCTCCTCGCCCGACGCGCGCTGGCGGGCGAACAAGCTCATGTACTTCCTCTACCGGCGGGCGCTCCAGCAGGTGTTCGACAGCGTGCAGGCGTTCAACCGGGAGAAGGGCCGGAAGGTGCGGTGCTACGTGCCGACCCACAGCCTGCTGAACTACGCGCACTGGGGCATCGTCTCGCCGGAATCGAGCCTCGCGCGGCTGAACGGATGCGACGGCTACATCGCGCAGGTCTGGACCGGCACCGCTCGCACGCCGAACTACTACGGCAACGTGAAGAAGGAGCGGACCTTCGAGACCGCGTTCCTCGAGTACGGAGCGATGCAGAACCTCGTGCGCTCGACCGGGCGCGGCGTCTGGTACCTCGCCGACCCCATCGAGGACAACCCGACCCACGACTGGGGCGACTACCGCCGCAACTACCACTCGACGCTCGTGGCGTCGCTGCTCCAGCCCGACGTCTCGCAGTACGAGATCATCCCCTGGCCCGAGCGCGTGTTCAACGACAAGTACCCCTCGTCGACGAAGCCCGGCACGAAGGAGCTCATCCCCGGCCCCTACGCGCAGGAGCTCCAGACGGTGTGGAACGCGCTGAAGGACATGAGTCAGAAGGACGTGGCCTGGAGCGCCGGCACCCAGGGCGTGGGAATCGCGATCTCCGACTCGCTGATGTTCCAGCGCGGCGGACCGAGCGCGAGCGACGAGGACATGAGCCACGTCTACGGCCTCGCGCTGCCCTTCCTCAAGCGCGGAATGCCGGTCCAGCCGATGCAGCTGGAGAACGTCGGACTGAAGGGCTACCTCGACGGGATCAAGGTGCTTCTCATGAGCTACGAAGGCCAGAAGCCCCTGGACGAGGACGTGCATCCGCCGGTCGCCGAGTGGGTCCGGAATGGTGGGACGCTGGTGTTCGTGGACGACGACGCCGACCCGTTCCTGAAGGTGCGGGAGTGGTGGAACACCGACGGCAAGTCGCTTTTGACCCCGAGGCAGGATCTCTTCGAGAAGCTCGGCGTGGGCGCGCTCGCGAAGGAGGGCACGTACCCCGTGGGCAAGGGGCGGCTCGTGTTCCTCAACCGCCGACCGACGCTCATCGCGCACGACTCCTTGGCGGCGAAGCTGTTCACCGACTACGTGGCGAAGGCCGCGCCGGAGGTGGCGTGGCGGTCGCAGGGCTCGATCGCCCTGCGGCGCGGGCCGTACGTCGCGCTCGCGGGCCTCGACGAGTCGGACGCGTTCGGCGTTCCCCTGCGCGGCCACTTCGTCGATCTGTTCGACCCGGAACTGCGAATCCAGACCGTCGTCTCGGCGGGGCCGAACGCGCGGGCGTTCCTCGTGGACCTCGACCGCTGGTCGAAGCCGGTCGTCGCCTGCGCGGGCGCGCTGACGAACGAGAAGGCGTCGGACGCGAAGTGGGAAGGCGACGTGGAGGGCGTGGCCGAAACGCCGGGAATCCTCCTGCTCCGCCTGGACCGCCCCGCGAAGTCCGCGACGGTGGACGGCGAGCCGATCCCGGACCTGAAGGTGGACGCGGCCTCGCGCATGGCCTGGGTGCGGTTCCGCAACACCGCGCGGCCGCGGCACATCGAGGTGCGGTTCTAGTGGAGCGTCAAC
>CAXTOO010000339.1:0-3208 GCA_964245875.1 uncultured Fimbriimonas sp.
CGGAGGACGGCTGGCTCGCGTACCGCGCGCCGACCGAGCGCATCCGGTTCGTCCGGATCGTGTCGAAGACCGGCGGTCCTGCCGCCTTGGCAGGATTGCGGGTCGTGCCGGTGAAGATCGCGACGGCCCCGACGCCGCCGTGATTCTCCCACTTCGTTTTGGCCCCTTTTCGGTTGGGTCTTTGGGCCTGATTTCGGGCGAGGGTGGTTGACGGGAAGAGGGAAGAGGGAAGAGGGAAGAGGGAACTTCTCTATAGGCGGGAGACAGGGGAATGTCAACCAGGCATCTCCCTTCTATTCCGAACAAAGTGAATTCGGGAGGCCCGAGACCGGGACGGTCTCGCCACCGGGAGGGTTGCGGAGAGCGTAGATCGTGCAGGTGGGCACGATGAACAAGGAACTTTCGGTCCAGTCGCCGGAGGCGCAGGCCCTTGCGTCGGTGTACCTGCTGTGTCGGGGGACGCTGGCGTTCGTGTGGCTCTGGCACGGGCTGGTGCCCAAGCTGCTGTTCCCGACGACGGGCGAGGTCGAGGTGACGGTGGCGAGCGGGATGCCGCCGGCCTGGGCGACGACGATCAACACCGCGGCGGGGATCGGCGAGTGCCTCTTCGCCCTCGCGCTCGTCGCGTTCTGGCGAACAAGGTGGCTCCTGGCGATCCAGATCCCGTTGCTCGTGGCGCTGTTGCTGCCCTTGGCGGTGCGCGAGCCCGCGCTGTTCACCCGTCCGTTCCAGCCCTTGACGCTCAACGTGCCGATGGTGGCGCTGGCGCTCTGTGGGCTGTTGGTCTCGAAAGGCGGGCTTCCAGGCGCACGGCGAGAGTAGGTCCTTGGTGGCGAGGCCATCTTGTGCTCTCCTCGTTCACGGTGGTAGGCGAAGGCCGGAAGACACGAGGCTGGGACGGTCTCGCCACCGGGTCTTGGGCTTTCTGGAGGACGGAGCGTTGCGTCCGGGCGGCTGGCCCCGGCTGGAAGCCGGGGCGACGAGGGGCCGGAGATGCCTCCTGGAAGGAGGCACCACGGCCGAACCATCCGCAGTTTTGGGATATTTTCGCTTGGGGCAGGAAATCACCCCCCAAAAACGGGAAAACCGTTGTATGGTGAATGTGTCTAGACACATTCACCATGGAGAGACTCGGCGAACCGATCGATAAACGAGGCGAGGTCCCGGCGCATTCGCAGGTTCGGCACCGGATTCTGGGGCTGCTGGAAGACGGAGCGCTGCGTCCGGGTGACAAGCTCCCGCCGGAGCCGGACCTCGCCCAGCGGCTCGGGGTCTCGCGGATGACGGCGAACAAGGCGATCTTGGGGCTGGTGGCCGAGGGTCGGCTCGTGCGCGCGAAAGGACGCGGCACGTTCGTCGCGCCGCCCGAGAGCCACCTGTCGTCCTGCGAGGTGGTCGTGTACTCGGACATCACCTACGCCCTCCAGGACCACTACTTCGGCGCGCTCTACTGGGGCGTCCACGCGCGTCTCGCTAAGGTCGGTGTTCCGACCGCCCTCATCCGTCCGGATTGGGCGGATGCGACGCCCGATCCGCGCGTCGCCACGGTGGCGATCAATCCCCGAGAGGCGGATCTGGAGACCCTCGCCCGCCGGGCGGCGGAGGCGCCGGTCGTCGTGCTCGGCGCCTCGTGGGCTCCGCCGGGCGTGGGCAGCGTGGACAGCGACAACCGCCTCGGCGCGGCGCTCGCGACGGCCCACCTTGCGGATCTGGGACACCGCCGGGTGGCGTTCCTGGGCGCGTGCCCGGACACGTCGAACACCCGCGACCGCCTCGCCGGCTTCCGGGAGGCGCTCGCGGCGCGGGGCCTTGCGCCCTCGGGCGAGGCGTTCGAACTGGAGGCGCTGGGGGTCGGCGAGGCGACGGAGGCACGGCTGCTGGATCTCGTCGCTGAGGGCACGACCGCCGTCTTCGCGGCCGGGTCGCGGCTGGCGATGGGGCTCCTGGGGCTCGCCCGGCGGGTGGGCCTGCGGACTCCCGAGGAGCTTTCCATCGTCGCCTACGACGATCCCGACTTCCTCTCGCTCGCGTACCCCGCGATCACCACCGTCCGCCAGCCCCTGGCCCAGATGGCGGAGCGGGCCTGCGACTCGCTTCTTTCCCCTTCCGGCGGCTCGCCTCCTCTCGGGGCGGCGCTGCTGGCGCCCGTTCTCGTCGTCCGCGGCTCGACCGCCCCGCCCGCCTTCCTCCGAACGTCATGAAACGAGCCTTCACCCTCATCGAGCTCCTCGTCGTCATCGCGATCATCGCGATCCTCGCCGCCATCCTCTTCCCCGTCTTCGCCCAGGCGAAGCAGGCCGCCAAGAAGACCAACGACCTGAACCAGCTCAAGCAGCTCTCCGTATCGTCGCTGCTCTACTCGGGCGACACGGAAGACCAGTTCATCGTCGTCCCGGCCTTCGCGGGCAACGGGCAGATGCACTGGGCGGATCGACTCCAGCCCTACGTCAAGAACCGGAGCATCTTCGCCGATCCGTCGAACACCGTGGGCGTCTACAACGACTCCACGTACTGGAAGCCGGGCGCCACGAGCCTCGCCGATACCGACACGAAGCACTTCTACCGCGTGACCTACGCCTTCAACACCTACATCGCGAAGTTCGACGGCGGCAACCCGGTGTCGCAGACCGCGATCCCGAGCGTCGCGACGACGGTCCTGATGGGTCCCGCGCAGAATTGGTACAACTGGAACACCTGTCAGATCGTGAACGGCACGGCGCAGATGTTCTGGGACGTGAGCACCCGCGCGTCGGGCTGGGGCTACGACTTCTGGGGCGGCAGCGACAACCTCCAGACCGCGGGCTACAACGGCGGCGCGAACTTCTCGTACGCCGACGGCCATGCCAAGTACGCGAAGATCGCGAAGGGCGGCGACCGGGGCGGTGCGGCGAGCGGCCTCTACGCGGCCTACTTCCGCGCGGCCACCAAGCCGGACGCGACCACGGACGGGACGTGTCCGGCGAACTACGACAGCGCGAGCATCGGGTTCTGATGGCCAAGATCCTCTTTTTGGCCCTGATGGCCGCCGCCCTCGTGGGATGCTCGGGCGGCGACGACAAGAGCGGCGTGAAGGTCCAGCCCGGAGACTACAGCGGTCCTCCCGGCGGGGCGAAGCAGGCCAAGCCGGCGGCGGGCGGCTAGCCCCGGCTGGAAGCCGGGGCGACGAGGGGCCGGAGATGCCTCCTGGAAGGAGGCACCACGTACAATA
>CAXTOO010000340.1:0-3204 GCA_964245875.1 uncultured Fimbriimonas sp.
GCGTCAGCGGCCCGCAGGGCGCGGAGCGGTCGAATGCTTTCGCCGCCTCCCAGGGCCGCCCCTCCTGCTTCGCCTGCGCCTGAAGGTCCCGCCGCGTCATGTCCAGCGCGACCCCGTAGCCGAACACGCCCTCCGGCCCCATCGCCACCAGCAGCTCGACTTCGTGGTGCACGTTCCCCGAACCGGGCGGATACGGAAACTCGCCCGAGACGTCGACCGCGTCCGTTGGCTTCGCGAAGAAGAACGGCGGCTGCCGACCGTCGCCGCCCATCTCCCGCGCGTGGTCCGCGTAGTTCTGTCCCACGCAGTACGCCCGCCGCACGGGAAAGCGGTCTTCCGAGCCGACGATCGGCAGCGAGACGGGCGCGGAGGGCGGGAAGACGAAGGCCATGCCGCCTTCTACGCGCGGTGCCTCCTTCCAGGAGGCATCCCCGGCTTCTCGTCACACCGGCTTCCAGCCGGTCGCCTCTTCGGAGGGAACCCCGCAAGGTCCAGGCCGTCCCAACGATGATGGTGGGAAGGCTGGACGGCAAGGTGGCGATCGTGACGGGCGCGAGCGCGGGAATCGGATGGGCGAGCGCACGCGCGCTTGCGGAGGAGGGCGCGAGCCTCGTGGTCACCGCGCGGCGGCAGGAGCGGCTGGACGAGTTGGCCGCTGAGCTCCGGGCGCTGGGCGTGCGGGTCGAGACCGTCGCGGGCGACGCCCGCGAGGAGGAGACCGCCATCCGGACCGTCGCGGCGGCCAAGGCGCTCGGCGGCGTCCACATCCTGGTCAACAACACCGGCGCGGGCATCTACAAGGACCTTGTGGACACCAGCGCGGACGAGTACGACTTCCTCGTCGACACCAACGTGCGCTCGACCTTCCTGTTCACGCGCCACGCCGTGCCGGAGATGATCGCGCAGGGCGAGGGCAACATCCAGATGATCTCGTCCATGGCGGGCCGCTACGGCTTCAAGGGTGAGGCGGTCTACTGCGCCACGAAGTTCGCCCAGGTCGGCTTCGCGCAGGCGCTGGACAACGAGCTTCGCGAGAAGGGCGTCAAGGTCGGCATCATCTGTCCCGGCGGCGTGAAGACGGAGTTCGCCTTGGGGCAGGGCCGCACCGAGGAGGGCGTCGCGGCCTCGGCGATGCTGGAGAGCGAGGACGTGGCCGAGGCGGTGCGCCTCGCCTGCACCCAGCCGAAGGGCTCGCGGATCATCGAGATCCGGATGCGGACGATGGCGGAGCCGCTGGCCTAGCGCTCTAATCCGGTTCGTCGAAAACCGCGTTCTCGTACAGCTCGTCCAGCGAGAGATCGATCCCGACCGAGGGCAGGTGCGCGGTGGCGCCGTGGACGTAGACCCGAAGGTTCCAACTCCCGTCGTCCTGCCGCGAGAAGACCTCCACCGACGCCCGCTTGGTGGAGACGAGGACGTAATCCCGTAGGCTCGGCAGAAGACGGTAGTCGTGGAACTTGTCGCCCCGATCCGCCTTCTCCGAACTCGGCGAGAGCACCTCGACGATCACCGTGGGGTTGTCGATCTCGCCCACGGTGTCGCTGAGGAAATTGGGCGGACACGCGATCCCCGCGTCGGGATAGTAGTCCCGGTCGATCTCTTCGATGTGGACCAGCGTGTCGCTGTCGAACGGCTGGCAGGTCCGTCCGCGGAGGGCTGCGTGGAGCATTCCTGTGAGCACGGGCGTGATGCGAACGTGGTTGGGGCTTCCGCCCGCCATCGCCACGACCTCCCGCTCCACCATCCGCCCGTCGATGAAATCGTGCTTCACCAGGGACGCGGCCTCGCGCCGCAGGTACTCCTCCCTCGTGATCCGGTCGATCGACGCCGCGTTTGCCATGCCCCTATTATAGGTCGGGCATCGGCTCGCCCGGAACCCGCAGCCAGCGCTCGATGTCCGGGTCCTCCAGCCACTCGACCGCCTCGCGGTGCGCTCGGGGCGGGGCCGAGCGGTCTTCGGAGATGCGCACCAGCACCTCGCGCAGGTCCACGTCGCCGCTCCAGACCTCCTCCGACGCCAGAAGCTGCACCAGCAGCGCTGTGCCCACCGCCGACGCGCAGCCCGAGAGCGAGCGCAGCAGCAAGGGCGGCGCCTCGGGCATCGTCGCCAGCATGAACAGCGCCGTCTGGTTGCCCTCCAGTTCGGGCGACGACTCCGGGAACCGCTCGAACACCCGCAGGAACGCCTCGACCAGCTCCGGCCCCGCCTCCATGCCCTCGAACTGCCGCGCGAGGAATCCCAGGTGGCCCTGCACCGCCTCGTCGTCCAGGTCGTCGATCCAGCCCAGGTCCTCGATCGTCGAGCGGACGGTCGCCTCTTCCAGTTCGAGCGTCGGGTGCAGACGGTCGAGCGCCGGGTTGCCCACCGCCCAGCGCCAGAATGGCGTCGCAGGGCCACCCACGAATCGATCGAACGCGTCGCTCATCGTGGCGTGGTCGCCGTCCGCGATCGCCTTGAGCGCGCCCGCCGCCCGCTCCGCCCGCCACTCGGGCTCGCCCTTCATCAGCGCGCGCGCGCGGGCGATCTCCCGCGTCTCCTCCGCGTAGGAGAGCCGTCGCCCGACCACCGACGTGAGGATCGCCATCGTCTCGTCCAGCGTGAGCGCCTCGGGGCCGGTCACGTCCAGGGTGCCGCCCGGCGGGCTCTGGAGCACCGCCGCCACCATCCGCGCGGCGTCGTCGCGGGCGATCCACGCCACCCGCCCGTCGCTCGCCGGACCGCGCACCACTCCATCCTCGCCGATGAGGTCGAGGACCGACTCCGCGCATAGGCCCATCCGCAGGACCGTGTGCGCTAGGCCGCTCTCGCGCAAGAGCCGCTCGCTCCGCCAAGCGTCGCGCGCGTCGGGACTCGACGAATCGGGCGCGGCGCCCTGGATCGAGAGGAGCACGACGTGGCCCGCGCCCGCGCGCGCCGCGGCGGCAAAGGCCTCTCGCTGCCGCTCGGACCTTTCGCCGGGCGACCCGTCATCGGAGGCGACGAGCACCGTCTCGGCTCCCCTCATCGCGTCCGCGTCGTCGTCGCTCGCGACCTCCGCGCCGGGGATCTGCGGCGCGCACACCGGGTCGCGGACGAGCAGGCGCACCGGCACGCCCCGCGCGGCGAGGATCGACGCCACCCGCCCGCCCAAGTGCTCCGCGCCCCCCGCCACGACGATCATAGAGCCTTAGGCGACGAAATCCGCGGCTACGTTTCTCCCCACT
>CAXTOO010000341.1:0-337 GCA_964245875.1 uncultured Fimbriimonas sp.
GACGAGGAACGCGGCGTCGTGCAGGTAGTCGCGGTACGACTGCACCGTGTAGTCCTCCCCCTTAAGCTTGCCGTTCGCCATGCGGTGGCGTCCGGTCACGGTGTGGTAGTCCGTCGCCATCCGTCCGGGCCGGTCGGCCCGGACGCCGAAGCGCAGGGCGCCGTCCAACGCCTCCAGCCTTCGGTCACCCCGGAGCAGACCCAAGGCGCAGCCGAGCAGCCCGACCACGCCCGACTTCGTCGGCTCTGGCCCGGAGTCGCGCACGTCCCACCGGGACCGCGTCCCCCAGCTCTGCATGGGGGCCTCCAGGCGCAACAGAAGAATCGGCTCAGCCACC
>CAXTOO010000341.1:347-3203 GCA_964245875.1 uncultured Fimbriimonas sp.
CGCACCACGGCCTCCAGCCGGTCGAGCATCGCGCCGAGGCTCGCGACCGCCTCAATGCCGCCCGTGGGCAGGTCGTCATCCGCGAGCAGCAGGAACCGATCCGTCGCCTTGAGGTCGAACTTCGTCGTGAGCTTCCCGGCCTCCGCCATGAGCTTTGCCGCCGACTCCACGATCAGGCCCCCGCCCTGCTTGGGGTCTACCGGCTTCGCGAAGGCGTTCGCGTAGCTGACCGGCAGGTTGTCGGGCCGCACCTCGACCAGCACCACGCTTGGAAGCTGGAACGCCGCGAACGAGTTCTGCTTCGCGCTCGGGCTCACCCGCACCGCCGCCTCCACGAGCGCCCGCACCGCCGTCGCGGCGGTCGCCCGCGCCGAGTCTCGATCTTCGCCCTTGGGGTCGAGGTTCTCCAAGAGGCCGTCCACGTGGACGTTGAAGTATTTGTAGTAGCAGGCCGAGTTGAACTCGGTGTCCCCGATCATGTCGGCCCCGCCGCCCGCCGTGTCGTCCGCCGCCCGCTCCAGATCGTCCACCGCCGTGTAGTAGTCGAACTCGTGGTCCACCTTGTGGGTGGAGATCGCGTGGGCGAACTGGCTGCTCGCCTCCACGTCCAGGAACGCCTCGCTCGTCACCATCCTCCCGAACAGCGCGACGTCCACCGCGACGGGCCGGAATCCCTTGTCCTCCGCGCCTTTCTGAAGATCCTTCGCCGCGAGCTTGGCGAACTTCTCCGGCGTCCCCGCCTTCTCCGCCGCCTCCCGGAGCACGTCGGCCACCGCGCCGAAGTCGGCGTCGCTCAGAAACATCGTCTGGGCCGTCCGGTACTTGCCGCCCGCGTTCGGCGCGGTCTCCTTGCCCGCCTCCGTCCCGAAGCCGCTCGCCTTGAGCGCCGCCACCGCCGCCATCTCGGGGGCCATGCCGCCCTCGGTCAGCCGGCCGCGCACGATCTCGGGCAGGCTCCGCGTCCGCGTCGCGAGCCGCTCGGAGAGCGCGTTGCGGAACGGCTCCGACCGCCGGATGCTCCGCTTGAGCGACTGGCTGCTGATGCGTGCCCGCTTGTGCCCGCCGAAGATCGCCTCCTTGGGGCTGCCCGTGTCGTCGCGGTTGAGGTTGCTCGGCGAGTGGTTCTGGAGGATGTGCAGTTCGATCAGCATGGGTCTATTGGGAATCGCCTTCGGCGGGTTCGTTGAACGAGGAGAAGAAGGAGCGCGCCCACCGCTTCTGGGGCCGACGCTCGAGATAGGGCCAATTCTGGAGGTCGCGCAGGAGTTGCGCCCAGTCGACGCCGACGCCCTTCGCGGCGGCGTAGCGGACCATCTGGCGCAGCCGGTACGGCAGGTCGCCGCTCCCGTCCCACGCAAGGTCGCTGTCAAGGAGAATGTGGAAGCGTCTCTTGATCGAATCGCTCGTGGAAAGGCCGATGGCCCGCTTCCATGTCGCCCCGAAGTCGCCCTTGCCCCGATGCGCGCCCGACTTGATGGTCACGGTGCTGTACTGCGCGAGGAGCGTGGCGACGAGGAAGTCCACCGCCTCCGTCCGTTCGCTCCGCGTGTAGCCCGCGAACCACAGCAGTTCCGAACGATCCCCCAGGCGGTCGCCCGCCGCGCGCCGCAGTTGCGCCAGTTCGCCGTTGCCGAGCCCCTCGACGCGACCGACGAAAACGCTCGCGGAATCTTCCTTGCTTTCTGTCTCGTTCATTCCAAGATTTTCCTCAGGGACGCCCCAAGCCTTTCCCTCGCTTTCACCATGCGCTCCAGCGCGTTGCCGTCCGCGTCGTAGTCGTCCGCCACGCCCTCAAAAGCCGCGACCGCCTCGCGCCGGATCGACGACTTCCAAGGCGCGACCGTCAAGGCTGTTCTCACCGGATCGTCCACATCGTCCTCGGCGAGTCCTGCCGCCCGGTCCATCAACGCCCTAAATTCCGGTTCGATCGCGAGCCAGTAGCCGCGTTCCGCTACCTCGACGGTACGCCCCAGCGCCGCCTTGTTGCCCGCCCCCTCGCGCGGGTAGAGGTTCCGGACCGCGTTCCGCACGGATCTCCCCGCGAGCTCGGCACAATCCAGCCAACGCTGCACCTGCGTTCCGACGCGGGCCGACCGGCCCACCTCGCTCGGCACCACGAGATCGGCCACGCTCCACTCGAAGACCTTCATCTTCAGGTCGGTCCGCATCCCGTACGCCCGAATGCGAAGGGGACCCCGCACCACTGCGAACGCATCCTCGACCACGTCCGGCCTTCGGTACTCCACCTTCCCTTCCTGCGCCTTGTAGACGCTCCGGTTGAGGAGGGCGAGCGGCCCGGCGTCGCGCCAGAGCGGACGCCCCGCCCGCATCCGGACCGGCGTCTGCGCCTCGCCCTCGTACTTGTAGGCGAGGTTGGGATCGGTCCAGGTCAGGCGGGTGCTGTCGCCCGCCTGAAAGAGCATCCGCGCGACCTCCCCTTGCGTTCCGTCCTTCGGCGGCACGAGCCGCACCCGTCTGGCCCGCCAAGTGAGCGCCTCGCCCATCGTTGCCTGCGCCCGCTCCCCGCCGGGCACCCGCTCGTCCCGCCAGACGACCTTGCCCATCCCCGTGCCCGCCTGCCGCAGGGGAAGATTGAGGACGATCGTCTCGAAGAGATTGGCTCCCATCGGGAGGGCGTAAATCGCGGGCGACCCGTTGATCGAGGGGCTGAGTCCCGCGCCACCCGCAGGCATGAACGGGGCCATCGTCGCAAGCAGCCGCGCCGCGCCCGCCGGGCTCGTCTCCATCGCGTCCTCCACGGCATGGTGCCAGAGGTCCACGTTCGTTCCCGAAGGCACCGCCGGGTAGATCGCCGCCAGGGGCTTTTCCCCGCCCGCCGCCGCGACCGTCTGCAAG
>CAXTOO010000342.1:0-3167 GCA_964245875.1 uncultured Fimbriimonas sp.
AACCTGGAACGGAGAGGGCTTCGTTGCCGAACGCAGGTTGTGAAACGACCTCTAAAGTGAAACCGGCAGGAAGGGGAGGAAGCGTCCTTGCAGCGATCAACCTATCTGTCGATCCAGATATCAGATAGGCGACCTTGGCGTTGTAATCAACCTTCGTCCTGTACTTTCCTGTGGAGAGGTCGAGCGATCGGCTCACGGATAGAATATTGGGCGGTTCAGCGTTCAGAACGAGTTCCAGCTTTGGTTTGCCCGGACGATCAATCACAAGGATTGCAGGAACGATGCCCAGACTTCCATAGATTTGGCTTTGCCCACCTTGAAGCGCCTTTTCTATAGAAGCCTTATCGACGTAGACCTTGATGAAAGGCAACATCTCTTTACGGCTGTACTTCGCACTCGCGCTAGGCACAAGGAGTTCCTCAGGAATCAGGCCGATGGAATGGTCAGGCTTCAAGATTTCGGCCGTCACCGTCGTAATCACTCCACTTTGGTCGAAGTCGATCAGCGTTCTCGTTGTGTAAGACGACGTCCATTTGGAGTACGTCCACCGTGTTCTTGTCGCAATGTTGGGATCCGTCTGCGTACTGGGGTCTGACTCGACCTTCAGACGGTTGTAGAACTTGGCTCTGGTAAGTCCGACTGAGGTCACTGCGACCTGAAGTGGGTCTCTAACCCAGATCTTGCCCTCAGCCTTCCGCTTTCTTATGTAGGCTTGCCGCTGAGCTTCGATGCTAGGCGTTTGCTGGGTCCAGATGAAAGCGACTGGTACCAAGGCAACGAAGTTTGCAAAGGTTCGTCCGTAACGCATGGCGAACGGATCATACCTCACCTATATACGGCACTACGCGCCCCCGTCGCGCTTCGCGCGACGGGGGCTTTCGGATGCCACTCCGGAGAGTGGCGGTCCAGGGGTCCTTTAGCTGAACAGGCCGACCGAGCGGGCGAGGCGCATGTCGTCGCCGCACGAGAGTTCGTCCAGGTCCTTGAGCGGGAGCTCCTCCTTCTGGGCGTCCTCCACGGCCACCTTCAGACAAAGGCGAGGCCGAGCGTTAAGCCGCAACGGTGGAGACTTCGATCTTGGCGCCCACCGCATGGGCGTAGCGAATCATGAGCATCAAGCTCGCAGGACGGGTTCCGCGCTCGATCTGGGCGATGTAGGGCTGAGAGACGTGGAGGGCCTTCGCAACGTCCTCCTGGGTCAGCTTCGACGCTTGACGTGCCCGGACGAGCGCGAGCAACGCAGCCTCCACCTCGTACTCCGCCTTGAACTCAGGGTCCTTTGCCGAGTGCTCTTCGATGAATCGATCAATCCAGGTCATCCTTCTTCCTCATCCCACTGTCGCTTCCGGCGCTTTGCCGTTTCAAAGACGTGCGCCGGAGTCTTCTGCCCCTCCTTCTTGTAGACGAGCAGGATCACCAACTTCTCGTACCCGGCACTTCGATCCACGGTGAAGAAGAGCAGGCGTCCGGCGTAAGCGGGCTTTATATGCCGAAGTCGGAAGATCCCATCGCCGTAGCCATCGATCTGCACGGGAGTCGGGTCTCCCAAGCCACTTGACTGATAGTGCTGAACCAGAGTCGCAAGCTTCGCTCTATCCTTCGCCGGAAGGGACGCAAATTCGCTTTGAATGACTTCCTCGTCAAATGCGACGAACTCACGCCTCACTTCAGAATTATAGCCTTTCGCTTATAGGCCAGACACAAGAAGAAGCCCCGGCGCACGTCCGTGCGCCAGTGCCTCCCTATTTTGTTCAGCCTTAGCTGAACAGGCCGACCGAGCGGGCCAGGCGCATGTCGTCGCCGCCGGAGAGCTCGTCCAGGTCCTTGAGCGGGAGCTCCTTGTTCTGGGCGTCCTCCACGGCCACTTTGAGACAGAGCGAGCGGAGCTCGTTGACGAGGATCTTGAACGACTCCGGGATGCCCGGTTCGGCCAGGGTCTCGCCCTTGACGATGCTCTCGTAGGCCCGGACGCGTCCCATGACATCGTCGGACTTGATCGTGAGCAACTCCTGCAGCGTGTACGCCGCGCCGTAGGCCTCCAGCGCCCAGACCTCCATCTCGCCGAACCGCTGTCCGCCGAACTGGGCCTTTCCGCCCAGGGGCTGCTGCGTGACGAGGGAGTACGGTCCGATGGAGCGCGCGTGGATCTTCTCGTCCGCGAGGTGCTCCAGCTTCAGCATGTAGATGATGCCGACGGTGATCGGGTTCGGCAGCAGCTCGCCCGTCAGGCCGTCCCGGATCGTGCTCTTGCACGTCTTGGGGTCGATGCCCGAGCGCTCGAAGATGCTGCGTCCGATCTTCTCCAGGATGATGGAGTAGATCTCGTCCGACGCCTTGTACGCCGGCTCGTCCTGCACGACCTCCTCGATCTGGAAGTTCTCGAAGTCGATGCCCTGAAGCTCCTCGATGGTGCGGGTCGAAGGAGCGGCCACGATCCGGCTCACCCGCTCCAGACCGTTCTGGCCGAGTTCGCGCAGCCGCGACTCGACCTTGCCGAGCATCGCGTCGTACGTGTCGTCCTTCTGGAACTGAACGTCGAGCTTGAGCTCGGTGTTCATGTACGCCCGCAGGGCCTGCGCCCGCAGGTGGTTCGCGAGGCGGTCCATCTCGCCGAGGATCTCGCCCTCGGTCGCGCCCTCGAAGGCCGGGCACTTGTACTCGATGCCGAGGTGCTTGCCCGCGTACCCGAGGTGGGTCTCGAGAAGCTGGCCGATGTTCATGCGGCTCGGAACGCCCAGGGGGTTCAGAACGATGTCGACCGGCGTGCCATCCGCGAGGAACGGCATGTCCTCCGTCGCCATGACCCGCGAGATCACGCCCTTGTTGCCGTGGCGGCCCGCCATCTTGTCGCCGACCATCAGCTTGCGCTTCTGGGCGACGTAGACCTGGACCGTCATGTTCGTGCCCGCCGGAAGCTCGTCGCCCGGGATCTGGAGGAGAGGCTCCTCGGTGCGGTCGCAGATCAGCCGCTCGCGCTTCTTCGACTCCTTGTAGACGTAGTTGATGCTCGGCGAGAGGTACTTGTACCGGCTGAACACCTTGATGTCCACGATCTGGCCCTTCTCGCCGTGCGGCAGGCGAAGCGAGACGTCGCGGGTCTCCTCGGCCTTCTTGCCGAAGATCGCGATGATGAGCCGCTCTTCGGCGGTCATCTCGACCTGGCCCTT
>CAXTOO010000343.1:0-3145 GCA_964245875.1 uncultured Fimbriimonas sp.
TCGGCGGCGACGCCTAGACCGTTACGACGCAGCCCATCTCAAGCGCGAGCGTCTCGCCACGGCGGAACGTGCGGCTTCCATCGCGCCGGAAGTGGGTGCAGATTGAGGTTTCCGGATCGACGACCACCACATCCAGCACGCCGTTCGAGAGGTAGGAGGGTGGGCCGAGTTGGAGGTCCTTCATCTCGCCGCCGGGGCTGAGGATCTCGATGACCGCCCCCGGCGCCTCCTTCAGGGGTTCGCGGCCTACGATGGTGGTCACGCAGTACACCATCAAATCGGGGCGGCGAAGCGAGCCGTCTCGGAGGCGAAGGTAGGCGTCGGTCAGCGTGTAGCACGAACACTCATCGCGATCCGGCGCGGCTCTAACGCTCCGGTCGATGTCCCGTAGAACATCCTGGTGGAACGGCGAGGGGACGAACTCCCAGATCGGGACGCCAGCGATCTGCTCCATCCTCGTGTTGGAGAAGTTCGCGTCCATCATCTGCTCCCAGAGCTCGCGCCCGTCGTCCACGCCGACCATGCCCCATTCTACGCCACGCGCCTTTGGCGGTACGCTGGCGGGCGAGCCAAGGATCGGCCATGAAGAAACCCCGAAGATTGCTGCGGAAGACGATGCTCGTTCCTCTCGTCCTCGCGGGCATCGTCGCTTGGGCGAACTGGCAGGTGGGACAGGCCGCCGACGCGCGGGTCTTCTCCGATCCACACAAGGTCCCGGCACGAAGGGTGGGGTTGGTGCTCGGGACCTCGCCCCGGACGCGGCGCGGTCCCAACCCCTTCTTCGAGCGGCGGCTCGACGCGGCGGCGGCGCTCTTCCGGGCGGGCAAAGTGCACTGCCTTCTCGTGTCGGGCGACCACGGAACGCGGCACTACGACGAGGTGGATGCGATGGCGAGGGGCCTCGTCCGTCGAGGAGTGCCGCGCGAGAAGATCGCGCTGGACCACGCCGGGTTCCGAACCTTGGACTCCTTGGTCCGGGCGCGGAGGGTGTTCGGGGTGCGCGGCGCGGTGATCGTCACCGACGACTTCCACCTTCCCCGCGCGCTCTATCTTGCGCAAGACAACGGCATCGATGCAGTCGGCCTGCGCAGCGCGGGCGTCTCGACCGACATCGCGCCCTGGCCAGCGACCCGAGAGATCGCCGCGCGGGTGCTGGTCGTCGTGGATGTCTGGTTCGGTCGCCAGCCCCGCTTTCTCGGTCGTGCCGAGTCGCTGCCAGGCTAGGGCTACATCCAGTGGATGACGGGGTCGCCCTCGACCGTCTGGACGTAGTTCACCTGGCCCAGGTGGTACATCATGTGGGTCGCGGCGAATCCCGCGACCTCGAACGCCGTGGTCTGGGAGCCGTCGCGACGGGCGATCATCCGCTCGGGATCGCCGATGGCGGCGACGATGGCGTGGGCGCTCTCGGTCATGGCGGCGGAGAGGGCCTCCGCGCTACGCAGTTCACGTGGGCACTCGGGAAAGCCGTCCATCGGCTCGGCGGGCGCCCCCTTCAGCCGGGCGACGAAGGCGCGGTTGACGAAGATCGTCTCGTACGCGATGTCGGCGATCGATCGCGCGGTGGGCGCGGCCTTCGTGGTGAGGTCTCCCGTGTGCGCCGCGAGGTCCTTGGCCCACATCTCGGCGACCTCCTGGAGGTTCTCGGTCAGGTGCTTCGTCAGATCGATGGCCATCGGCATCCAGTCTATCCAAGGTCGGGCTCTACTCGGAGTCCCAGACGAACCGGTCCTTGTCCGTGATCGTCACCTTTGCGGAGGGCGTTTTCGGCGTCCAGTTCGTGCCGACGGCGAGCGCGCCGGGGAGGACGGCGGCGAGGATCGCGGCCACTACGGGGAGCTCGATGAGGGTGAATGCCTTACGCTGCAGGTGGCGCGTCGCGTGCCACCTGGCGAGGTTGGCTTCGAAGGCCGGTGGAACTCGCGGTTTCGGGCCGCGGAAAAATTTTCCTTTCGCAGGTTGGGCCTTTAGGCCCAACCTGCGAAAGGATGGTTGACGGGTTTTCCACCTCGGAGAGCACGGAGATCACGAAGAGCCGACGCACAAAGAAGTAGGCATCGGAGACGGATTTCGTCAACCTACGCTCGGACATTTCCCGAGTCTGCGAAATGATGCCATCGTCTGCGGAGCCAACGCTCTTGGCAAGATCGGCGATAAGACGTCCGCTTCGCGGCGCGGGCACGAGGGCATCCCGCGACTACAGGGTTGCGGAGGAATGGGACGGTCGCTAGAATACCATCCGGGCGATCGCGACCTGTGCGTCCCGGTCGGGGATGTCTCCGGCGAAGTCGGCCTGTAGCGTCTCGTCAGCGTAGCCGTTGGCGATGGACTCGACCCGCACCCGGCGTCCCTCGACGGTGTAGTAAAGTCGCCAAGGTCCGCAGGCCATGCGGAGAAGACGGTCGTCGAGGCGGAGGATTCGTCGGGTGCGGTGGGGCGTTGGGTCGATTTCCAAGAGTTCGAACGCGCGGGGCGTGAAGTCGATGTCCCACTCCTCGCGCAGGTAGTCGAGCTGCCTCCGGGCGAGCGGCGCGATCTCGATGGAGTAGCGTTCCTGGGATGCAATCTCCGCTTCCACCGCTCCGATCCATCCGGAAGACGCCTCTGGAAAGGCATCGACGCGAGGAAGGTACGGCTTGATGTCGAAGATCGGCGTGCCGTCGACAAGGTCGAGCGGGCCGACGGTGAGGGTGAGCCCTTCGACGCGGAGGAGCGGCACGCAGGTGAGGCCGAGCGGATTAGGTCGGTGCGGTGAACGGGTCGCGAACACGCCGCGCCGCTTGGCCGGTCCGCGCGGCGGAAGGACCCGCGCCCGCCACGTCGTGTTGCGGTGGAACCACCAGAGGAGCCATACGCGGTCGAAGCCTTCCAGATCGTCGAGCGCACGCTCGTAGTCCGGCAGCAGCTCGACCCGGTTCGTCTCCTGGGTGGCTTCGTCCGGCTGGTGCGGCGCGTCGAACTTCCGCCGCTTGGCCGTACGGACGAACCCGATGGGCGTAAGATTCAGGCTGTCCACTTCGCAAGTCTCCTGTAGACGCGGGATGCACTCGTGCCCGCGTGGGGGTTCCCATTCTTGTGATGCTTCCGCCCGCACGAACCCGTCTCACGGCCACGGACCGAGGAACAGAGCCTAGCGGAAAGGTGG
>CAXTOO010000344.1:0-2022 GCA_964245875.1 uncultured Fimbriimonas sp.
TCCAGCATTCGGGTCTTCACGCCGTCCGGGTCCCTCGAAACCTTCACGATCATCCTGACCGGGGTCGGCCCGAGGAGGGCGAGGCACGCGATCTCGTGCCCGCCGTTCCTCGACCTCTGCCCCGCGTCCCTTCGGCCCTGGATCTCGGCCTCGTCCCACCCGGAGCGGGTGAGCGCCTTCGAGAGCAGCATCAGCAGCGCGTGGAGGGAGCAGTCCCGCAGCGCTCCCGCGAGCGGGCCATCGTTCCTCATCGTCGCCTCCCTCGTCCGTTGCATCCTCGTAGCCCCTCGGGAAGCGGGACGTGACCCACCTTCCCGGCTCGATCCCGTAGAACGCCCGCTTCACGTCGCCGAACTCGTCCCGCGCGGAGTCGGGGAGGCACCCCCGGCATCCGCACAGGTCGCACACGTGCCGGGTGGGGAACGAGCCGTTCTCCGCGACGAGCTCGCGCGGGTCGATCCGGTGTCCGAGCTCGCGCTCCAGGGCGCCGGTGAGGCGCGCGACCATCGCGAACGAGGGGTTCATCCGGCCGTTGATGAGACGCGAGACCGCTGAGGGACTGACGCCCGCGTCGCGGGCGAGCCTCGCGACGCCCTTGAAGGCGTAGCGGGTGGTGTGCGCGGCCACGTCGCCGAGGCGATTGACCGTCGGCCCGAAGGCCTGGGGAGGGGGGTGGTTCATGGACCCATTTCACCACGGGGCACCGTTGGCGGAGCAAGCGTTCGCGCGATGCCGCAACGCTTGCTTCGATGCGTCCCGCGTTGAGCGCTACGTCGCTCGCCGGCATTCTTCGTGCAGTGGCTACCAACCCCCAGCGAAGAGGCGATCGAGGCGTTCCGGGACCTTACGCGGGTGGAGCTCTGTGGGCAGTTGAGACCATGATCCTCGTGCATCGGCATACCGGTCGACGCACCGGTCAGAACTTTGATCCGCAGCAGGTAAGCATCCAAGCCGCGGCTGCCGAGGGGCCAGCAGCACCGCGTCAACGCTCCAAAGCCCAAGTGCGCAGATTTGCTTTGAAAAACACAAGAAAACCCGAATCTACCTGTAAGTATTGCGGCTTATAGATCAATATTGGCGAAGCGGTACTTTACGTGCGTCGCCGCAAGAGAGTTCCTATATGATGCGACATTGAGGGCTGCCCAACGCAGCGCAACAATAGATGCCGATAACCGTTCTTTCCCTCCTCAGCCGGGTCAGCGCCGGCGCCCTGCTCCTCCAGACAGGCATCCCCGCCGTCCTTCCTCTCAAGGAGTCCTTCGACGCCCAGGCGGCGCGCCGCGACGCCCTGGCGAAGGCGCTCGCCAAGGCGTCGCTCCCGCCCAAGCCGATGCCCGGCGTTCCGCTGATGGATCTGCGGGCGCGTCCCGCAGCGCCGTCTTTCCGCCACGTCCCTGTGCCGACGCTCACGCTTTTGGACGAGGTGGGCCGCGCACCCGCCGGGATCGCCGAGGCGAGGCGCAAGGGGTGGGCGGACCGTCTCCACTCGGGTCTCGCAGCGCCCCTAGAGCAGGCCCGTCTCCAGGTGTGGCTCGGGGAGTCCGACATGGCCGTGCGCCAGCAGCCCGCCGAAGCCGCCGGACGCTTCGCGCTCGCCTACCGCCTTGCGCCAAAGGGATCCCGCGAGCACGGCCTCGCCCGGTACGACCTCGCGCTCGCCACGTTCTACGAGGGCGCGTACCGCGAGGCGACCACGCGGCTCAAGGCGGTCCTGAAGGGCCACGACAGAGGCTTCGACCGGCGGAACGCGGCTCTCATGGCGCGACACGCCAGCGCCTGCGCCGCGTTCCACGACGAGCGCTCGGCGATGGGCATCGCAGAGCCGACGCGGCTCGATCCTCTTTGCGCCGTGTCCGCCCTGGCCGTCTGCCTGAGGGCGCTCGGCCTGCCCCACGACGAGACCACCGTCGGCCGACAGGTGCGGCACGACGGCGAGGGCAGCACCCTCCAGGACCTCAAGGACGCGACCGACCGCCTGGGACTCGCGAGCCACGCCTTCACCGCGCCGGACGAGGCGCTCCG
>CAXTOO010000344.1:2032-3116 GCA_964245875.1 uncultured Fimbriimonas sp.
GGCGCTGCGGAAGCTTCCGATGCCCGTGGTAGCGCACGTCGAGCGGGACCACTTCGTCGCCGTTCAGCGGGCCGACGAGAAGGGCGTGGTGTACCTCTGCTCCGACTGTGGCCGGTGGCCCGGAGGGCAGCGCTTCGTCACCTGGGCACAGTGGCGCGCCCTCGTGCCCGACGTCTACCTCTCGGTGAGCCGGTCGGAGGACGCGACGGACGCGGCGCTGACTGAACTGACGGGCGAGGGAGCGGGCAAGCCGCTCTACGCGATGGTGGGCGGCGGCTCCGCCATGAACTCCCGGACTGCGGCGCTGGTGGCCCGCGCCGGGCGGGGAAGGCTGCGGCAGTACCCGCCGCTGGGCTTCTCGGGGTGCGTGGTCAAGCCGGTGTGTACCCACTGCCACCCTCCGCTGCTCACTCCTGTAGCAGGAGATCCCGTGAACCTCGCGACGGGCGAGGAGGAGTACGAGCCGCAGGCAGACCTGACCGTCTATAACCCCAGGGGTCCGAGCGTGGTCTGGAAGCGCCGCTACGACAGCCTGAGCAACGGCCGGGCGGCGGGCACCTACGCCTCCGACGCGGGCTTCGGCCTCGGATGGTCCCATTCCTACAACGTGGGCGTCGAGGAGTACAGCGGCGGCGGGGCGCAGACGAACGGCGCGCATCTCAACGGCGCGCAGACGAACGGCGGGGTCACGCCTCCGGGCGGAGGGAACGCGGTGAGCGGCAACATCGTGTTCGAGAACACGGGCAGGGTCTCCTTCACCGGCACCCTGCCGAACGCGACCACGACGAAGACCTCGATGACCCTGCCGAACGGCAACCCGTTCCTCGTGGACTGCTGGTACGACCCAGCCACGACCAAGCACTATTTCACGGTGACCACTAAGGACCGCAAAAAGTGGGTGTGCGAGGAGAATCCCGAGAGCTCCTCAAGCGCGTTCCACCGTCTGAGCCGGATCTACGACAACGTCGGCAATTACGTGTCCCTTCACTACGGCACGTACGCCTTGAACTACGGCAGCTCGACCTTCACCACCTTGGACCGGATCGACGACTCCGGGGGGCAGGCGCTCCTGACGCTGGGCATT
>CAXTOO010000345.1:0-3108 GCA_964245875.1 uncultured Fimbriimonas sp.
GAGCGTATCGGTGTCGAGGAGCGACTTTCTCACCAGTCGATCTCGCGCTCGGCATCCGCTTGGCGGCCCTCGGCGATGAGGCGATCCACCTCTTCCATAAGGGCGACATCTTCCGGGCTGGAGAACAGGCCGATCAGACGCTGGGCGGGCGTCCTCTGGTGGCGCAGGGCGTCACGTAGAAGGCGCTCGGCCGCCTCGTCGGGCGTGACGTGCGTCTCCTCGGCGTAGCGCACGAGATCGCGCTCTAGGTCAACGGGGATCTCGAAGCTCACGCTACGATTCTACGCCACACTAGGGCCATGTTCCCGACCGCGACGCCGGAGTCCCACGGGCTGTCCTCCGCCGCCGTGACGGCGCTCGTCGACCGCCTGGAACGCGAGGGCCACGACCCGCACAGCCTCATCGTGCTGCGCGACGGAAGCGAGCTCGCCGCCGGTTGGTGGGCGCCCTACTCGCGGGATCGCGTTCATCGGCTCTACTCGCTCTGCAAGAGCTTCACCTCGACCGCGGTCGGCCTCGCGGTCCACGAAGGACGGCTGAGTCTCGACGACCGGGTGCTGTCGTTCTTCCCCGACCTCGCGCCGCCCCACCCGAGCGAGAACCTGCGGGTGATAAGGCTTCCGCGCCGACCGCGCGTTCGGCCAGTTCTGCGTCGTGCTTCCCGAGCGCCGCTTGGTGGTGGTGATCACCGGCGCGTCGGACGACCTGCAGGGCGTTCTAGACGCGGTGTGGGAGGAGGTCTTGGCGAAGCTGGTCGATGAGCCTCTGCCGGACGATCCCGATGCCTTCGCGGCGCTGAAGCGGGCGCTCACGACGCGGGGCGTCCCCTCCCCCGGAGGTTGGAACGAACCGACCGCGCCGAAGATCGCGGGACTGCGGGTTGGAGTTGGAGAGTGGATCGAAAACGGGCGTGAAATCGAAGGCCTGATGCCCAGCCCGGTCGCTGCGCGGGGGTCTTGGGCACCTCGCGACCGGACGATCTTCCAGGCGCGCTTGGTCTCGGTCGAATCGACGGAATCGATGTTCGTCATCGTCGAGAACGGCGAGGCGAGATACCACATGCGCGGCACCTGGGGACCGCGCGAGGGAACTCTGGAGATGGTTCCCCTTGAAGCCGCGGGGCAAGGCTAGTGGAGAGGAGAAGGCAGGCCGCGGGCGGAAGGGGGAACCGTGGGGGAGGGGGGTGGCTGTAGACTCTGCTCGCTCGCGGAAGGAGGAGGGGTCCCCACCGGACCCTCCTCCTCGCCCGGAGCCACTCCGGCGAGGGGCGGTCCCAGGGGTCCACAATGATCGCGATGGGTCTGCTCCGCCACGTCAACGTTCTCCAAGGCACCGATTCGCACCACGGCTTCTCCAAAGGCAATACCCTGCCGCTCGTCGCCATGCCCTTCGGCATGAACCACTGGAGCGCGCAGACCCAGGAGGGCCGCTGGTTCTTCTCGCCCCACGATAAGAAGCTCCAGGGCGTCCGCTGCACCCACCAGCCCTCGCCGTGGATGGCCGACTACGGCCACTTCACCGTGATGGCGAACACCGGGCCGGAGCGCCACCTCTCACCGTCGAAGCGGGCGCGGGCCTACCGGGGCGAGTTCCACCCCCACCGCTTCAAGGCGGAACTGCTGAACGACGGCACGACCATCGAGATGGCCCCGACGGTGCGCGGCGCGGTCTTCCGCTTCCGCTTTCCCGAGGGCGTGACCGGACGGGTGGTCTTCGAGCCCTGCGCGGGGGTGTCGAAGATCGGATGGCCCTTGGGCAACGATCGGTCGGCGGTGGCCGGTCAGGTGACCGGCAATTCGGGCGGCGTGACGGGGGACTTCGCCCACTGCTTCTGCGCAACGTTCAGCCGTGAGGCCAGGCTCGTCTCAAACTTTCAAGGAGACGCCTTAACGAGCGCAGACGAGGGTGAGCGCCTCGGGTTCATTGCGGAGTTCGAGGGAGGCGGCGAAGTCACCATGAGGCTCGCGACGTCTTTTATCACCACTCTCCAGGCCATGGACAATCTGAAGAATGAGATTGGGCTTCACGAGAGCGAAGGCGCGCGCGGTCTTGAGGAGATCGCCGCCGCCGCCGAGGCCGTCTGGGAGGAGAACATCGGCCGCATCCAGATCGAGTCCGACGACGAGGACGCGCTCACGACCTTCTACTCCTGCCTCTACCGGACCCAACTCTTCCCCCGCGTCTGGCACGAGGAGACGCCCGAGGGCCTCAAGCACCGCAGCCCGTACGACGGCGGGGTCCATGACGGGCCGCTCTACACCGACAACGGCTTCTGGGACACCTACCGCACCGAGTACCCCCTGCTCGCCCTGCTCCAGCCCGAGCAATTGGCCCAGATCCTCCAGGGCTGGACCAACGCCTACAAGGAGGGCGGCTGGTTCCCCCAATGGGCCACCCCCGGCTACCGCGCCTGCATGGTCGGCACCCACATCGACGCCGTCATGGCCGACGGCATCACCCGCGGCGTCACGAACTTCGACGTCCCCACTGCCCTCGAAGGCCTCCTCAAGCACGCCGACACCCCCGGCGATCCCGCCGGCGCGTGGGGACGCATCGGCATCGAGGACTACCAGGCCAAGGGCTACGTGAGCACCGACCACCACGAGTCCGTCGCGCGTTCGCTCGACTACGCCTACGACGACTGGTGCATCGCCCAGATCGCGACGGGCGCAGACCGGGATAGGCTCCTCGAACGCTCGAAGAGTTACGCCCACCTCTACGACCCGGAGGTCGGCTTCATGCGGGGCAAGAACGCGGACGGCACCTGGCTGGAACCCTGGGACGAGTTCCATTGGGGCAGCCCCTACGTCGAGGGTGGACCGTGGCAGTCGAGCTGGGCGGTCCAGCACGACGCCGCCGGCCTCATCCGCCTCATGGGCGGCGAGGACGCCTTCGTCGAGAAGCTCGACCGGATGCTCACGACGCCCCCGTACTTCTCCACCGGCGCGTACGGCTTCGAGATCCACGAGATGACCGAGATGGCGCAGGCCGACTTCGGCCAGTACGCCCACTCGAACCAGCCCGTCCACCACGTCCTGTACCTCTACAACGCCGCCGGTCGCCCGTGGCGGTGCCAGAGGGAGGTCCGGCGCGTGATGCGCGAGACGT
>CAXTOO010000346.1:0-3099 GCA_964245875.1 uncultured Fimbriimonas sp.
CAACCGCATTGATGTTTCTCCGTGCGATTTCCTGCGGATGGACTCGCGCGGGCGGGAAGGTCGGTGCGCCTTCGACCCGCGTCTCGGATCTATGCCACTCGCGGAGGATGGCGACGCTCGTCGTATCCACGCCGCGGAGAAGGAGTTCGCTTCCGTCCGCAAGAGGAAGCCAGAGGTCACCTCGACGCGCGCCTGCCTTGAGGAAGGCGACGTCCTCGGAGCGCAAAGCGAAGTGCGACCGGACGCCCTCGGCGTGGAGCCAGCCGTCGACGACGGTCAGGGCCATCTCGTCCCGGCCCGTGGTCAGACCCTTTTGCCGGTATGTGACCGAGGCGCGGAACTGCCCCTCGGGCGCGGGATCGGGGAGCATCGGAGTCAAAGCGTCACGTCGCGACGTCTTCTTGGCGAAGCTCCCAATCGTCGCACCGAGTCCAACGGGCAAGATAGCCCAAGGGAAGCCCCTCCAGCACGCCCAAAGGGTTAGCGCAGACCCGGCCAGGGCGGGTAACAAACGCCAGTCGATGCCCAAGAGGTCCCGCCACCACCAGTCGAGGGGACCCTTCGGGTCGTCCGCACGCCTGCGCCACTCGGACCTCCTCATGCCCGCAGTCTATCCCTCGGAAGCCGCGGACGGAAGACCCTCGGTGCTTCGTGAACCCGTGCCGACAAGGAAGAGGCTCCACCCCCAACCCCTCCTCATTCCGTCCACGGTGGAAGGTCACAGAATCGGGAGCCTTTCGCCGCGGCGGAACGAGGAGGGGCTTTCAGAAAAGGCTAGGATCGTGGGGTGGAGATCGTCACCCCGCGGCTCGTCGTGCGTCCTTTTCGGGCGTCGGATCTGGACGGTTTCCTCGCGTACCAGGGTCTGCCGGAGGTGCGGCGGTACCTGCGGGGCGAGCCGATGGACGAGGAAGAGGCGGTGCGGTTTCTCGCCGGGCAGGCGGCGTTGCGAGGGGACGAGCGGGGCAAGTGGCACGGGTTCGCGGTCGAGCAGATCGCGGACGGAAAGATGATCGGGGACGTCGGGGTGTTCCTCCAGAAGGAGGTCGACGAGGGGGACGTGGGGTTTCAGTTCCATCCGGCGTATCACGGGCAGGGGTTCGCCCAGAAGGCGGTGCGGGGGTTGCTGGGGCATCTGTTCGAGAGCTCGGAACGGGTCACGGCGCACTGCGACGCGCGCAACGTGGCGTCGTGGCGGCTGATGGAACGGCTGGGGATGCGGCGGGTTTCGGAGTCGGGGGAGGGGTTTGGGTACGCGTTGGGGCGAGACGAGTCCGTGTAGGGGCGGGGTTCCCGGAAGCGATTGGATGCGCACTCGCTCTCGAAAGCAAGCGGAACGCGTAAGCACCCCCTCCACCTGGGAGTCGACGCCAACGGACTTCGACGAAGAAGCTTTTGCGTCGCCTCCTTCGGCGGACCCTCCCACGGTTCCCCCTTCCGTTCGCGGTGTATGGCTGTCCTCCATCGATGGCTTCTCGCCGCGACGGCAAGGGGAACCATCTCCGAATCGCTCCATGGGAATGCCATTTCTAGCGCAACCTTCCCAGAAATCCGCGTGTCTTAACGGCGATGGCACAGGACAGCACGGTCGCCTACGCGGCCACGATCTACAAGCCGAAGCAGGAGGTGTACGCCTTCTGGCGCAACTGGCCCAACCTTCCGCGGTTCGCGCGGCACCTCAAGGCGGTCGAGGACTTGGGCGGCGGCAAAACGCGCTGGACGGCCGAGGGGCCGCAGGGCGACGTGACCTGGGAGGCGGAGACGACGGAGGACGTGCCGGGCGAGCGGATCGCGTGGCGGAGCGTGGGCCACGCGGACGTGCCGAACCACGGCGTGGTGACCTTCCGGGACGCGCCGCAGGACCGGGGCACGGAGGTGCTGGTGACGCTCGCGTACGACATCCCCTTCGGGATCCTCGGCGAGCTCGCGGCGCGGGCGACGGGCAACCATCCCGAGGCGGAGATCGCGGAGGCGGTGCGCCGCTTCAAGTGCATCCTCGAGTGCGGGGAGCTCTTCGTCAACGAGGGCCAGCCCTCCAATCTGAAGCGGGGCGACAACAAGCCCGGGGACGAGAGCCCCAAGGTAGGACTGCGATGAAAGCCGTGTGTTGGATGGGGAAGAAGAAGATGGAGGTCCACGAGATGCCGGATCCCCGGCTGCTGAGCCGGAAGGACGCGATCATCCAGATCTCCTCCACCGCGATCTGCGGCTCGGACCTGCACCTCTACGACGGGCACATCCCGACGATGAAGGAGTACGACATCATGGGCCACGAGTTCATGGGCGAGGTGATGGACGTTGGGCCGGACGTGAAGAACTTCAAGAAGGGCGACCGGGTGATCGTGCCTTTCCCCATCGCCTGCGGCGCGTGCCACTTCTGCTCGACGGGCTTCACCTCGGCCTGCGACAACTCCAACCCCAACGCGGGGCAGCAGGAGGAGGCGATGAGCCAGCCCGGCGCGGCGCTCTACGGCTACTCGCACCTTTACGGCGGGTACGACGGCGGGCAGGCGGAGTACGCGCGGGTGCCGTTCGCCGACGCGAACCTCTTCAAGGTGCCGACGGGCATCCCCGACGAGAAGCTGCTGTTCCTCACCGACGTGTACCCGACGGGCTTCCAGGCGGCGGACCAGGCGGCGGTGAAGCAGGGCGACGTGGTGGCGATCTGGGGCGGCGGGCCGGTGGGCCAGTTCGCGGCGGCGAGCGCGAAGCTCATGGGCGCGGAGCGGGTCATCATGGTGGACCACGTCACGGCGCGGCTCGACCTTGCGGAGAAGCACTCCGGCGCGGACCGGCTGGACTTCGAGAAGGACACCGACGGCACGGACGTGGTCGAGGAGATCAAGCGGCGGACGGGCGGACGCGGCGCGGACGTGTGCATCGACGCGGTGGGCATGGAGGCGCTGGGCCACGGCGTGGGGGCGATCGTGGACCACGCCAAGACGATCCTGCGCATGGAGAACGACCGTCCGAACGTGCTTCGGCAGGCGATCATGGCGTGCCGGAAGGGCGGCGTCGTGTCGGTGCCGGGCGTGTATGGCGGGCTGATCGACTCGATCCCGTTCGGGCAGGCGTTCGGCAAGGGGCTGCACTTCGCGA
>CAXTOO010000347.1:0-3088 GCA_964245875.1 uncultured Fimbriimonas sp.
ACACCAAGCAGATCTCGACCGCGCTGACGATGTACGTCACCGACACCGACGGGACCTACCCCGGCTACTTCCAGTACAGCGTGACCGGCTCGGTCGAGCCCACGATGCCGCTCTGGTCCGCGCTGGCCCAGCCGTACATCAAGAACGGCGACGTCTTCTTCTGCCCCGCGGAGAAGGGCGCGAAGTTCGCAGGGATCGCCCAGTATCGGGGCGAGCAGTCCATCGGCTACAACATGGCGTTCGGCGCCTTCGGCACGGGTGCCGACCCCATCGCGTTCGTGAACGCGGACGGCCTCCGCGTGAACGAGTCGTCGGTGCAGGTCCCCTCCAAGAGCGTGATGCTCGGCGACGGCGCGAGCGGCAGCACCGACGCGGGCTACCGCGGCTATCTCATCTCGAACTACGTGATGAACGCTTTCCCTTGCGGCACCCCCGCCACGCCGAACGGCCCCAACGTGTCGCTCTCCGATCGGCACAACAAGGGGACGAACCTCGCGTTCATGGACGGCCACTCGAAGCGGTACCCCACGAGGTCGCTGTGGCCCACGGGCGAGGCGGCGGCGAGCACCGACTTTTGCATGTGCCAGGTCGACAAGAACCCGGCGAAGCTGAAGTTCCTCGTCTCCCACGCCTGCTCGACGGACGGGAACTGACCGTCCGCACTAAGGGTTGGTCGTGACGATCACCGTGGCGGTCTGCGTCGAGACGACGCGGTCGCCCTTGGTGAAGGTGGCGATCACCTGGAAGGTCCCGGGGGTTGATGGAGCGGTGTAGATTCGGCTGCTCTGGTTGACGGTGCCGGTGTTCTCCGACGTGACGGTTCCGTGCACGTCGCCTCCCTTCACGGTGAAGGAGATCGTGTCGGCGGTGCCCGCATTGATCGCCGTGAAGGACACCGTCCCGCCCGGCTGAACGGCGACCTGCTTGGGCGTCAGGACATAGGTATGGTCGCGGCACTCGATGTTGTGGTTGGCGCACTGGTCTCCCAGCCCACCGCAGCCAGTGGCCAACAAGAACGGAAGGGCAAGAAAGCGGCGTGACATCGGTCCCATTGTAGACGGACGGTATCCTCTTTGGAGCTATGGCCACCTCGATCACCATGTCCGACGCCGGACTGAGCGTCCCGAACGACCCGATCATCCCGTACATCATCGGCGACGGCACCGGCCCCGACATCTGGCGGGCGAGCGTGCGCGTGTTCGACGCGGCCGTGGAGAAGGCGTACGGCGGAGCGAGGAAGGTGGAGTGGAAGGAGACCCTCGCCGGCCAGAAGGCGTTCGACGCGACGGGCAACTGGCTCCCCGACGCGACCCTCGACGACTTCCGCCAGTACCTCATCGGCATCAAGGGTCCCCTCACAACCCCCATCGGCGGCGGCATCCGCTCGCTGAACGTCGCCCTGCGCCAGATCCTCGACCTCTACGTCTGCCTGCGCCCGGTCCAGTACTTCACCGGCGTCCCCTCGCCCGTCAAGCGGCCCGAGCAGGTCGACATGGTCATCTTCCGCGAGAACACCGAGGACATCTACGCGGGCATCGAGTTCGCCGCGGGAACGGACGAGTCGGCGAAGATGCTCGACTTCCTGGAGGCGAGCTTCCCGAAGATGTACGACAAGATCCGCTTCAGCACCAAGCAGAAGGGCATGGACTTCGCCCAGGCGGCGATGCCCGAGCACATCCAGCCGGGCGACGACGACGTGATGGTCGGCATCGGCATCAAGCCGGTCTCCCGCATCGGCTCCCAGCGCCTCATCTACGCCGCCATCGACTACGCCCTGACGAACAAGCGCAAATCGGTCACCCTCGTCCACAAGGGCAACATCATGAAGTTCACCGAGGGCGCCTTCATGGAGTGGGGCTACCAACTGGCGAAGGAGGCCTTCGGCGCGGTCGAGGTCGACGGAGGCCCGTGGTGCAAGGTCACGCGCGACGGCCACGAGGTCCTCGTCAAGGACGCGATCGCCGACATCACCCTCCAGCAGGTCCTCACCCGACCGACCGACTTCGACGTCATCGCCACCCTGAACCTCAACGGCGACTACCTCTCCGACGCCCTCGCCGCACAGGTGGGCGGCATCGGCATCGCCCCCGGCGCGAACATCAACTACATCACCGGCCACGCCATCTTCGAGGCGACCCACGGCACCGCGCCCAAGTACGCCGACAAGGACGTGGTCAACCCCTCCTCGGTCGTCCTCTCCGGCGAGATGATGTTCCGCTACATGGGCTGGACCGAGGTCGCCGACCTCATCCTCAAGGGCGTGAACGGCGCCATCGGCGCGAAGACCGTCACCTACGACTTCGCCCGCCTCATGGAAGGCGCGAACGAGGTCAAGTGCTCCGCCTTCGGCGACGCCATCGTCGCGCACATGGACTAGCGTGGGAACCACGCTCCAACTCCTGCGCCTCTCGGACCAGGAAGCGCAAAGGCTGCTGTCGGCACCCCGTGAGGTCGATGCGTTCATCGACCGAGAAGACCATCCGACCGTCGATGTCGACAAGGCGTGGGACGGCCTGAGCTTCCTGCTCGCGAAGTTGGCCGGGAAGCCCGGCGACTTCCTGAAGTATGCAGGGCGATCGATCGGACCCTGGAAGTGGTTCGGACCGCGTCCGAGACTTATGCTTTCTCCGGAGGTCGAGCGAGCGTCGGACCTTCTAAACGCCTTTTCGGCAAGCAGATTGCGAAGCGCCTACGATCCTGTGGCCATGATCAGGCGGCGGATCTATCCCAACGTCTGGAGCATCGACCCGTCCGACTCCGACGCGATCGATTACCTCGTGGGGATCTATGAAGAGGTCGTTCCCTTCGTGGCAGAGGTCGCCCGCTCGAAGGACGCGATGATCCTCGATCTCGGCTAGTGTTCCGTCCACCTCGAAATGTCGAGTCGCCCGTAGTCGCAGGGTGCCCTCGGCCTGCGTCGCGAAGCGATCCGCCGACCCGACAAACGTGGCTTGGTGGCCTACTGGACTCTATATGCGAACTCCGGTTCCCCTCTCCCCTTCGAGGGAGAGGGGCCAGGGGTATAGCGGTTCACTTAGAGGTCGTTTCACAACTTGGCTTTGTGCCTCCCCCTTGCGCCTTCGCGCCC
>CAXTOO010000348.1:0-3052 GCA_964245875.1 uncultured Fimbriimonas sp.
GGGGGTCCCAGGAACCTGCGGGCAGGCGGATCGGGGGGTGGGCGAGGAGGCTCTCAAGGCGCAGAAGAGAGTTTTGTTAGACGCTCTAAAGGAGCGCGGAACCGACATCGTCCTCTCGGCCACACCGTCCGGGTTGCCTCCATCGATGATCTGATCCTTATGAAGCGCGCGGCGAACCGCCCGAAAGACCAGAACCACATTCTTAGCTGGTGGCGCTCAAAAAGATGATCGACTCAGATGAGTCAGGAGATTGATCCCGTGAGGCCACTCGACGCCGAGCCAAGCGGCGACGGTCGCGCCCACCGCGTCATAGCCGTCGTGATCGCCCAATGCTTTGGCTTGCATTCCCGGAGACCAGAGCACGACGGGCGCGTATTCGCGGTTGTGATCGGTGCTGTCATCGGTTGGGTCGTTACCATGGTCGGCGGTGAGGATCAGCAAGTCATCGCTTGTTAGGTGGGTTAGCAGCTTGGATAGGTAGGTGTCGAACTCCTCGAGGCATTCTGAGAATCCAAGAGGGTCGCTCCGGTGGCCGTACTTCATGTCGAAGTCCTCGAAGTTCGCCCATATGAAGCGCGCGTCCTCTTCAAGAGCAGTAATAAGCGCCGCATCGTGTTCCTCGTTGCTCTGAGTGCGAGGACCGGACAGGAAGCCTCGACCGCCGAAGAGTTCCGGGACGACGCCGATGCCTCGAACTCCGCCGATCGCGTCCACGAGGTTCGGAGGCGGTTCAAGAGGCCAGTCCCGTCGGCGCTCCGTGCGGACATACGCGCCGGGGGTGCCGACGAAGGGGCGGGCGATGACGCGCTGGACGTCAGAGACCTCGCGTCCGATCCGGCACATCTCGTAGAGGCGCTCGATGGATACGACGTCTTCGTGCGCGGCGACCTGGAACACGGAGTCGGCGCTCGTGTAGAGGATCGGCTTGCCGGTTCGCTGGTGCTCCTCGCCCCGCTCTTCGAGGATCGCCGTTCCGCTCGCCGCCCGGTTGCCCAGCACCTTCGTCCCGATCCGGGCCTCGAACGTCTCGACCAACTCGTTCGGGAAGCCGTGCGGGTAGGTGGGGAACCGCTCCGAGACCCGAATCCCCGCCATCTCCCAATGGCCCGTCACGCTGTCCTTGCCGCCCTGGCTCATCGGCTGCAACCGTCCCCAGCGTCCCTCCGTCACGGGGAAGGGAAGCCCCGCCGCAGCGAGCAGTCCAACCCGTGCGAGCGTCGGCGCGTGGAACGGCGCGGCTCCGTAGACGTTGCGGAGGGTGTTTGGTTCGTGGGTGTCTCCGAATGCTGCCGCGTCGGGGGTGGCTCCCGCTCCGCATCCGTCCATCACGATCACGATCACCCGCCGCATAAGGAGAGGGTACCGTTCGGGCATGGTGCTGGAGACGAGAAGAAAGAGTGGCTTCGGCGGCTGCTTCCTCATGATGTTTCTTGCCGCGGTGGCGTATCTGTTTCTCCATCCGGTCTTCTCGGCGGCACGAGAGTCTGCGCAGGAGACGCGGCGCTTCGACGATGGCCGCCGTCTCGCCCTGGCGGTCCGTCGCTATGCGGCAGGACACGGAGGGAGGCTTCCGGGAGGCGGCTGGACCGACGCGCTCGAGCAGGTCGATGAAGGTCTACAGAAACAGGTGTGGCGCATGCGGGACGGGCAACGGCTGGGCTACGCGGCGGTCCCTGGCGTGCTTGATCGTGAGCTCGACCCACTCCCGCCGGAAACCGTGCTCTTCGTCGAGACGCGATCCGGACGGCTGAACGACATTGTGCACGACCTCTCCGAACTGGGCGGGAGCATGAGGAAGGGGACGGCGATCGCGGTGGCGGCCGAAGATTGCCGCAGAGACTTTCCGACCGCCTCGTTGCGGCCTTTGGTCCAGATCGGAGTCCAACTGGCGAGGCAGCATGCTCCTAACCTGAAGTAGCCGCTCGGGCGAGCGGCGGTCCTTGGTACCCTCTCCCTCGATGCCCTCCTACGACCTTGGTTTTCTCGGCGGCGGACAACTCGCGCGGATGTCGATCCAGGCGGCGCAAAGGATGGGTCTGCGGTGTCTCTCGCTCGACCCGGGAGAGGGTGGGCCAGCGGCGCAGGTCGCGAGCGCGGTCGTGGGTAGGCTGGGCGATCCGGCGCGTATCGCGGAGATTCTCTCGAAGTGCGAACGGGTCACGTTGGAGAACGAGTTCATTCCCGCTGCCGCAATCCGTGAGGCCATGACTAGGGCCGGAAGGGAAGACGCCTGCCTCGTTCCCGGCGTCGACGCGCTCGCGACGATCCAGGACAAGCTGCTCCAGCGCCAGGCCTTCGACCAAGCGGGCGTTCCCTCCCCGCGTGCCCTTCCCCTGACGACGGGCGAGGAGGCCGACCGGATCGGCTTCCCCTGCGTCCTCAAGGCCCGCTTCGGCGGCTACGACGGCAAGGGCACCCGCACCGCGCGCACCCGCGAGGACCTCGAGACCTATCGTCCGCTTTGGGGCGACGGCGGATGGCTCGTCGAGGAGTTCGTGCCCTTCCGGCGCGAGCTCGCCGTCATGGCCTGCCGCTACGGTCCCCATGCGTTCGCCCTTCCGACGGTCGAGACGGTGCAGACCGACCACGTTTGCGACCTCGTCTTCCCCTGCGACGCCGACGCCTCCGAGATCGCGCTCCAGGCGGTCGCCGCGATCGGCGGGCGGGGCCTGTTCGGCGTCGAGCTCTTCCAAACGGAAGACGGGACGCTCAGCGTGAACGAGATCGCACCACGACCCCACAACACCGGCCACTACACGCTCGATTGGGGCGGGCCGTCGCAGTTTGAGGTGCACGTCCGCGCGGTCATGGGACTCCCGCCGGCCAGGCCGGTCTCAGAGGGCTTCGCCGTGATGGCGAACCTTCTGGGACAGCCGGGAGCGGGCGACTACCGGCGCGGACTCTCCGCCGCCCTGAACGATCCGTCAATCAGGTTCCACTGGTACGGCAAGGCCGAGGCGAAGCCCGGGCGCAAGATGGGCCACCTCAACGTCGCCGGCATACATCCCGAAGCGGTAAAGGATGTTGTCGAACGCGCCAAGGCGGCGAGGGC
>CAXTOO010000349.1:0-3052 GCA_964245875.1 uncultured Fimbriimonas sp.
GTATGAGATCGTCGTGGTGGACACCGGCTCGACCGACGACACCGTCGCCGTGGCCGAGGCGCACCGCGCGCGGGTGGTCCACCACACGTGGGCGGACAGCTTTTCCGAGGCTCGCAACGCGGGCTTCGACGCCTGCACCGGCGACTGGATCTTCGCCCTGGACGCCGACGAGTTCCTCCTGCCCGAGGGCCGCGACGAGCTTCGTCGGCTCGTGGACGGCGGAACGATGCAGGGCTACCTTGTGACGAGGCGCGACGTCACGCAGGGTGGCGCGTCGGAGATGCGGTTCATGCGGCTCGGTCGCCGCGTGGCCCAGCGTCTTGTCGGTCGCATCCACGAACACTTCGATCCGCCCTGGACGAGCGTGGGGACGAGCGGCATCATCATCGAGCACACCGGCTACACGGGCGCCAAGAACGAGTCCCGCCTTCGGCGGAACGTGCCTCTGCTCGACATGGAGCTGCGCGAACGCCCCGGCCAAATCTACTACCTGGCCGACCTCGCCCACTCCTACTGGCTACTGCGCGACTCGCGCTGGGTCGAGACGCTCGGCGAGGCGTTCGCAAGGATGGACCTCGCCCGCCCCCAACCACCCGTTCCCCTTTGCGTCGCCCTCCTAGAGATCGCCTTCGCGGCGGAGGAGCCGCTGCTGCCGCCGGGCGTCACCCACGCCCTTGCCGATTCTCTCGCCGAGCGCTGGTACCCCTCCTCGGTGCCCCTCCTCGTTGCCCGCGCCCGCGTTGCCTTCGGACGGGGCAACCTCACCCGCGCCGCGGATCTGGGAGAAAGGGCGGTCGAGGCATGGGAGGGCGGCGCCTACGACCGCACGATCTCGTTCGATCCGGAGATCGTCGGTGCGGAGCTTCGACTCAACCTCGGTGTGGCTCTTGCCCAGATCGGACGTCTCGCGGAGTCGCTCGTCCGCTTCGACGAGGCGGCCCGCGATCCCCGATTCGCCGCGCCCGCGGCGCAGAACGCGGCGGCGGTCCGAGCGGCATTAGGAAAGGAATAGGTCGGCGGCCAGCCGTCGCGCTTTATACGGCGATGCCTGCTGGAACGATGAATAATTGTTAATTTCATCGCAATCATCCGGAGTCCTCCGGCACACTTGTAGTTCAGATGAACTCAACTGAAGCAAAACTCGGCACCGTTGCGCTCGCTCTCGTCTCGACATGGTCCGTCGCCCAGGCCGACGATTTCCAGGTCGTCGTGAACCCCACGACCGCGATCGACAACCTCCACATCTTTACCCAGCGCATCCCCGGTCAGCCGTTGGGATCGGCTGCCGACACCCAGGCGCTTTCGGCGAATCTCGGCACGGTCGCCGCGAACGGGACGCTGACCACGACCGTCTCGACCTCCTACGGCACCAGCCCGACCGGCACCAACGACTTCGCGGATTTCAGCGTCGTCGCCACCAACGGCAACCTCGGCGTGGTCGTCGGCGGCGCGAACGGGAACTCAACGTTCAACTACAACGACAGCTTCCCGGCCATCTCGCAGGGCGCCGCCTTCAGCGCCATCGCTGCCGGTGACCTCGTCAATGTCAAGAAGCTGTACAACCAGGGTCGACAGTACGGCAACGATGTGTTCGCGAGCCGCGACAACGGCGTCCAGACCGGGACGCTGTTCTTCTTCGATGCGAATGGAACCCAGAACCGTATCGGCACCTACACGGTGACCCCCGTCCCCGAGCCCGCGACGATGGCGGTCCTCGGCCTCGGCGTGGCGGCGATGGTCCGCCGCCGCCGTCAGCGTAACGCGGGGTAGTCGGTGTAGCCCTTCGGTCCCGGCGCGTAGAACGTCGGGACGTCCGGCTCGTTGAGCGGCGCGCCCTCACGGAAGCGCCGCTCAAGGTCCGGGTTGGCGATGTACAGTCTGCCGTACGCCACCGCGTCGGCGTCGCCCCGCGCCAGGGCATCTTCCCCCGAGGTGAGATCGAACTTCTCGTTCGCCACGAACACGCCGCCGAACTCCTTCCGAAGGGTGCGCGACACCCACTCGCCGTCATGCGCCTCGCGGGCGCAGACGAACGCGATCTCGCGCCGCCTTAGCTCCCGCGCGACGTGGCCGAACGTCTCGTGAGGATCCTCGCCGGCCCCCGCGCCCTTTGGCGCGAGATGCATCCCGACCCGCTGGGATCCCCACACGTCGATGCAGGCGTCCGTGACCTCCATCATCAGCCGGACGCGGTTCTCCAGCGAGCCGCCGTACTCATCGGTCCTGGTGTTCGTCGCGAGGTGCAGGAACTGGGCGAGAAGGTAGCCGTTCGCACCGTGGATCTCGACGCCGTCGAACCCTGCGCGTTTCGCGTTCTCGGCCCCAAGCCGATACGCGGCGACGATGCCCGGAATCTCGTCCGTCTCCAGCGCGCGGGGCGTCACGTAAGGGTGCGGGTCGGGGATGCGAGAGACGTTGCCCTCCTGGGCGATGGCGCTCGGCGCCACCGGAAGCTCGCCGCCCAGGAAGTAAGGATCGGAAATCCTCCCCACGTGCCAGAGCTGGAGCGAGATGCGCCCGCCCGCATCGTGGACCGCCGCCGTGATCGCCTTCCAGCCCTCGACCTGCGCCTCCGACCAGATGCCCGGCGTGTCGGGGTAGCCCACTCCCATAGGCGTGACGCTCGTCGCCTCGCTCAGGATCAGCCCCGCGCCCGCCCGCTGCACGTAGTAGTCGCGCATGAGGTCGTTCGGCACCCGTCCCTCAGAGGCTCGGGAACGGGTGAGGGGCGCCATGAAGATGCGGTTCGGCAGGTCGAGGTCGCCGACGCGGATGGGATCGAAAAGGGAAGGCATAGGTGCTAGGAGATAGGGAAGATGAAAATGGGCGGAGGGTTCGCGGTGTTGAAGGTTCCTCGCAAATCAGGCGCATGGTTGCGCGACATCGATTCCTAATAGAGGTGGTTGACAAAACGCGCCCTCAGGGCGAGAAGAATGGACACCCTGCTCAACGGTCCCCGCTCGGGCGATGCTCCTCGAAGAGTGCTGGAGCACCCACCGCCTAAGAGCGTCTAACAAAACTCCGGCTCCCCTCTCCCCTCCGGGGGAGAGGG
>CAXTOO010000350.1:0-3026 GCA_964245875.1 uncultured Fimbriimonas sp.
GCCTGCCACTCGGAGGACAGGGGGTCGGGGGTGAGGTCGGAGAGCCGTCGGAGCTAGCAGGACATAGTTCCTTCCGCATCGGGAGGGGAATTTGTCAACCAGGGCGTCATTGATTAGAGTCGTTCGATCTCGTCGCCCGTGTTGAGTCTTGCAAGGGTTCCCGGTTCGGCGGCGAGGCCCCAGCGCTCGATCTTCGGCCAGTTCTTGATCAGTCGCGCGGCATCGGCGAAGAGAGTGTCCTGCGTTCCGGCGTGGCGGATGTGGAGCACGCGCACCCCGCTCCTCTTTAGTGCCGTGCGCTCCGCCTCGCGGCGGCGTTGGTTGTGATCCCGGCTGATGACGATCCAACCGTCTCGGCCCACCTGGGGACTCCAGGTCGTGTCCAACGTGTCGACCGGAAAGACGTCGCGCAGAGCAAGGATCGTATTGCCGTGGACGAGTTCGCGGAGGGCATGGACGACGCGAAACGAGATGTCGTTGTCGAAGAAGAACGTCGCCATCGCCTACGCGGAAGCCAACGACCTCTCGAACTCCGCCGCGTCTCGAACCGCCTCGCTCGTCGTGCCGTACCACCACGCCACGGCCGAGGGGTCCTTCTCGCTCGCCAGGGCGAGCGAGAGGACGTGCGTGTGCGCTCCCGAGGCGTCGTCGATCGGCTTGCCGAACGATCGGTCGGGATTCAGGAGGACCGACCTCTCCTTTCCGAGCGGACGCCATTCCGAGGCGAGGTCTCCGACGTGGATCAGTTGGCGCCCCATCTCATCGAAGAAGGCGTTCTGCTGGCCGGTCAGCGCATGGCGCCAGACCTCGCCTTCGTCGAGCAGCAGATGCCGTCCGTCCGTCGCGAACCGCTTGGTCGCCAAAGGGAAGGGTGTGTCCCACTCACATCGGAACCGGATTCCCGCGTCGCGCAGCTCTTGGAGCGGCACCCCGGCCAAACGGAAGCCGCGAACGTACATCAGCTCGACCAGATCGCCGAACGAGAGGGTCGGCGTCTCGCCTCGGTCAATCAGGGGCGCGTAGGCTCGTCCCACTCCCCGCACTTCCCGGACGTAGCCCGCGACCCATCGCGACAAGGTTTGGCGTGGCGTTCGGAGGAGCCGGGCCGCCTCCACCCTCGAGTAGAGGCCGACCCCGAGGGATGGGCCGGTTTCCATTGCCTTCATCATACACCGACGCCTGATTACGCAGGATGTGAGCGCACGCCTTTTGGCTGGAGGAAAGGATATGAGACCTGGTGTTGGTCGCGCCGATGTAATGCGTTCAGGCCGATGATCGTTCCGCTCCTTCCTCTGGCCGTGTTCCACTGCAAGCTTGACGCCGCTGGTGTCTACCGACGGGTGAAGAATGCGGTCGTGACGGTGAGAACGTCAGATGCGTCCGGCACGGGCTTCGCGCTCGACGACCGGCGCATCGTGGTTACGGCGTACCATGTGGTCCGAAGTTCGCCGGACACCATCCGCGTCGATCAGACCGGCTTTTCTGCCGTTCGGCTGATCGGTTTCGATGAGGCGGCGGACATCGCCCTCTTGGAGCTTAGCCGCCCTATTCCCGGTGCGCTCACGCTCCGCACGAGCAGAACGCCTCAGCCTGGAACGAGGGTGTTCGCCATCGGAACGCCGCTTGGCTACCTGGAGAGTACGATCAGCGAGGGAATCGTGAGCGGAGTGCGTCGGGTTGGCGATATCGCGTTCCTTCAGATCACCGCGCCGGTGAGTCATGGCAGCAGTGGTGGCCCGGTCTTAGATAAGGACGAGTCGTGGGGATGGTTGATCTTGCCATCGAAGCGGGGCAGAGCCTTAACTTCGCCGTGTCCTCGTACACTGTCGAGCGGGCAGTTACAGGAATCAGGGCGCGGGATGTACTTGTGCGCAGAACTCCCTCGCGCGCAGGCTTCTTCGATGATCTCGACACGCTTGGCAAGGGAAATCAAGATCCATTTGCGCTCGCACTTCGCAAGAGGGGGATTGAAGTGCTCCTAACCGGACCAGCAGCTCTGTACTGGATGTACCGTCATGACCAAGGTAGGGCAAGTCTGACCTTCGAACAAAGGGGACGATCTCCTTACTGTCTATCAAAGAACGGCAGGATCTATTACCGCGATGCGAACGGGCAGGCTCACTGGATCACTCCGCCTTTCCAAGGCTTCTCCGTGCCCGCCAAAGAGGCAAGGCCCTATCACGGTCTACAGGGCTACAACAATACACGCAAGGGTGAAATGAACCTTGCGAGGTTCGCACTAAAGCATGGCGGCATTTGACCCGGAACGTGCCAACATGCCTATCACGTTGGGTTGACACGGATCGTGCGAAAAGCAGCCGCTCTGTTGCTGACAGCCGGGGATTGCGGCAAGGCCTTTCCCGCGTTGCCTAGGTACTCATCGATCCAAGTGATCGGAGTTCGACAGAAGAAGTTAACGAAGATGTCGGGTTCAAGATCTCCTCTCTCGTAGCCTAATAGGCGTCGTACCGCTTGGGTCGTCACCTCAACGTAACCCATCATAGAGGGAGCGTCAACCTTCTCGTAATTAAAGATGAGATAATTCACAACTCGCTCTAGAACGTTTGAGAGCAACGGTTCTTCGACCTTGATTCGCGTGTGCAAAGTGCCATATTCATCGGCTAGCCCGATGATCTTTACTGCGAGGTCGTTCCGCTTCGCGGCCCGCGTATGTATCTCACCACGACGCCAAGAAGCACCATTGCTGACCCAAGCACCGCGCCAGCGTAACTCTGGTCGAGAAAGCTTGTATGAGGCAAAAGATCATTGTTCAACATCTTTCGCCCGAAGTAAGGATTAGGGCCTACTGTATTAAATACTTCCCTGATCGAAGTGTCGGAGCGACGAGAATATGCCGTGAGATCAAGGGGAGTTCGGGGGCTGTGCCGGCACCTCGTGCCTCTGCCGGGGCGACGTTTGACCGGGGATGCCTGCTCCGAAGGAGGCACCGCAATAGGCTGGAGTTTTTAGGGCAGGCTGAAGCCTGCGCTCCCAGGGGGTTCCGGGGGATCAGTCGGTCGGGGGGC
>CAXTOO010000351.1:0-2994 GCA_964245875.1 uncultured Fimbriimonas sp.
AACTCGTGCGCCTCCAGAAGCTCGCGGTCGCGCGCGAGAAGGGGGTAGCTCGTGATCACGAGGTCGTGGTCGGGGATCCCGTCGAACCGCTCGCGGCGGTCCGCGCCGCGCAGGACGAGGGTCCGCAGGCCGGGCGCGAACCGCTCCGCCTCCGCGCGCCAGTTCGGCAGGGTGCTGGTGGGCGCGACGATGAGCGCGGGACGGTCGAGGCGGCCCGCCTCCCACTCGGCGAGAACGTGCGCGAGGGTCTGGACCGTCTTGCCCAGGCCCATGTCGTCGGCGAGGACGCCGCCGAAGCCGTACTCGCGCAGAAACTGGAGCCACGCGAGACCCTGCCGCTGGTAGGGGCGGAGGTCGCCCCTCAGCCCGGCGGGAGGCTCGACGGGCGCGAGCGACTCGAAGGAGGCGAGCCGCTCGGCGAGCTCCTTGAGCCTTTCGGGCGCTTCCCACTCCAGGCCCGAGGCGTTCAGCAGGGCCAGCTCGGCGGCGCGCGCGCGACCGAAGCGCAGCTCGTCCGGCCACGCCTCCGGGCGACCGAACAGCTCGTCGAGGGTCTTCAGCAGGGGCCGCAGGCGCTCGGCGGGAAGGGCGAGGACGCGGCCGTCCGGAAGCTCGTGGTAGATCTCGAAGTCGGCGGGCAGGTCGTCGAGGCTCCGGCCCCGCAGGCCCGCAAGGGCGTCGAGCAGGATGGGGCGCAGGGGCACGCGCTCGCCCTCGACGGTGACGCCGAGGTCCAGGTCGAACCAGTCGTCGCCCGCCTCGCGGACCTCGGCGCGCCAATCGTCCGCGTCGGCGATGTCGAGGCCGTCCTCCAGTTCGACGCGCCACCCCTCCGCGCACAGGGCGGGGACCTCGCGGCGCAGGAAGGCGAAGAACGCCTGACCGTCGCCGGGAAGGAACACGTAGTCGTCGCCGTGGCCGGTTGGCAGCCGCCAGTCGTGGGCGAGGCGCGAGGGGGTCCACCCGCCCTCCAGCAGCGGCGTGGCGGCGCGGCCCTCCAAGCGGGTGCGGCGCGGCATCACGACCACGACGTCGCCCTCGCGCTTGCGCACCTCGACGCCCGCCGCGCCCTGCCGCACCTCCACGCCGCCGTAGTCGAACGCCAGGCGCGCGAAGGGCATCGACGCCTCGACGGTCGTCTTGCGGAGGCTGGAGGGCGCGGACGAGACGCGATGGCGCTCGACGCGCAGCACGGGCGTCGGACGAACCTGCCGGCTCTCGACCCGCCGCTCCGTGGGGAGAAGGTCCGGGCGACCGGGCACGAGGCGCGCGACCGCCTGCCGCACGGTCTCGACCGACTCGGGGCGCACCGGGGGCGCCTGCACGAGCGCCGCGAGGAGCGGCGCGGGAAGGTCGACGTCGAGCTCGCCCACGAGCGACCCGGCGGGGTCGACGTAGAACGCGGGCGCGGTGGGCACGGCGACGAGGCCCGGCGAGGCAAGGCCGATCGTCTGGCCGCCATCCGGCCCTTCCCCCCACGCTAGTTCGCCCCGGTGCGGGGGACCCATCGCCAGCGGGGGACGGCCGATCTCGCCCCACACCGCGCGGCCGGTCGCGACGATCTCCGGCAGCAGCCGCCCGCCATCGAGGCCCGACAGGCGGAACTTCGACTCGTAGCCCGTGCGCCCGAGGCTGCGGACGAGCGCCTCGATCAGACGCACGTCGACGGGCAGGACGTGGCGCGGCCACGTCTTGGAGTAGAGCGGGTTCAGGCTCAGGCGGCTCGCCTTGCCGTAGCCGCCGTCCTTCAGGGCGCGCGTGGTCATCGCCTCGACGGTGACGCCCTTGTCATCGCGGCCCAGCAGGTACAAGAGGCGCTGGGGGACGTCCGGAGGATAGGCGTTGGGATCGGTGAACAGCTCGCCGAGGCCCTTGAGCCACGCGGCGACGAGCGGGTCGGCTTTGGACGGCTCGGGTTCCACGACCTCGTCGCCGCCCATGAGATCGAGGAGCACGGCGGCGACGTGCTTGCAGTTCTCGCCGACGGGACACGTGCAGAGGCCGTCGATCGCCGTGCCGTCGAGGCCGATCTTCTGCTCGTAGGGCTTCCACTCGGAGCCCTTCACCAGGCCCCGGATGCGGCCGTTCGGCTCGAGGCGCGCCTCCAGCACCCGTCCTTTGCGGACGTACTCGCGCCCCCGCTCCAGCGCCGCCTCCCCGACCGCGCGCCGGAGGGTCTCCTCTTCGAGGCGGATCATCGGGACGGAGAGTTTACTCCGCGACAAGGCTTGGGGGAGAATGGAGAGGTGACCTGGGCCGGTCTCGCCACCGAGAACCTACGAGCGGCCAGAACCCTCCTGAGGGAAGGTCACCACCGAGCGCGCGTGACGCGGAGCTACTACGCCGCCTACTGCGCCATCGCCTCGGAACTCTCACGGAGGGGCATCACCCGGTTTGGCCGCTTCAACGATCCCTCTCACGAGAAGCTCGGCACCTACCTCTTGAATAACTGAGGCCTCATGACCGTCGATGCGCTAAGGGTCGAGGCGCCCGTCACGACGCTGTAGCCCCTTCCGGGTGGACGCCGACTACCGACCCGCAGTCTCCGTCAGCGCCAGCGACGCCTCCGCGCTCGTCTCCGACGCGAGCCTCGTGCTCGGCACTCTCGGCGTCGCAATCCTGTAGCCATGCCGAAGTCGCATGCCGAAGTCGCACGCGGAAGCGGTCGCGGACGCCGTCCGCGAGAGGATCGCGCAGGAACCCGAAGACGAGCAGCGGTTCGCGGTGTCGGGTCCAGCCTTTGAAGAGGGCGAGGTCGTCTATGTGACCGTCGATCTCAAGGAACCCTTCGACGTCTCGCGCCGGTACGTGCGCCTCGGCGCGATAGAAGCCGATGTGCGGCACCGAACCGGAGCCTCCATCAGCCTCGTTCCGGGCTTAGAGCGTCTAACAGAACTCTCTTCTGCGCCTTGAGAGCCTCCTCGCCCACCCGCCGATCCCCTGCCCGCAGGTTCCTGGGACCCCCCACCCCCTTCCACCTCGGGCGCGCCGGAG
>CAXTOO010000352.1:0-2336 GCA_964245875.1 uncultured Fimbriimonas sp.
TGCGTGTTCCTTAGGTCGGCGGCTAAGCGCGTTCTCTCCCTGGGGGGAGAAGCGAGTCGAACGATCTACGGCGTCGAGATGCACGAGAAGGCTCATGATCTCGTCGCCGGAAAGCTTGCGGGCGAGTTCGGCATTGAACCCAGCCAGCTGATCCTTGACGACTTCTTCGCGTTGCCGAGCGGGGGCCTCGCGGTGGACGCGATAGTCGGCAATCCGCCCTTCATTCGCTTCCACACCTTCGCGGGCGAGATGCGGCGTCGGGCGCTGATGAGGGCGCGGGCGCAAGGCGTGGCTCTTTCCGGGGCGAGTAGCTCGTGGGCTCCGTTCGTCGTTCACGCCACGGGAATGCTCAACCCCGCCGGAAGGCTTGGCATGGTGGTTCCCGCCGAGATCGGCTATGCCGAGTACGCGATCCCCCTGGTGAGATTCCTCTGCGAAAGGTTCGCGAGCGTGACCCTCGTCACTTTCCAGGAGCCTTTATTCCCACACCTGAGCGAGGACACGTATCTTTTGCTTGCTGACGGTTACGGACAGGGTCATACCGGAACCATCCGAGTCGAGGGCTACACAAATATCGGTGCTCTGCTACAGACCCAGGACGCGGCGGCGACGGCGATCGACACGGAGGCGTTGCTCACTCGTCGGCAAAGGTTCGCGGAGGCGTTCATCTCGGCGGAGGCGCGCGGCGTTTACGACCGGCTGGCGCAGGATGAGGACTCAGGGCGACTGGGTCTCCTCGCGGACGTGGGAATCGGCTACGTGAGCGGCGCCAACGGCTTCTTCCACATGTCTCGCGAGGTCGCTCGAACGAGAGGAATCGAGAGCGAGGTCCTCAAGCCCGCGCTCCTCAACGGTCGCAGTCTTTCGGCTCCCCTCGTGAGGAAGGCAGACTGGGAAGGAGCCGAGACACGGGGCGACGCAGGTCTTCTGCTGCACGTCGAATCCGGCGGGCAGTTGTCGGACTCGGTCGCCGAGTACCTCGAGGAGGGCATCGCGGCGGAGGTTCCAGGCGGCTACAAGTGCCGGAACCGCAAGCCTTGGTACCGCGTTCCTGGCGTCCAGGTGCCGGACGCCTTCCTGACTTACATGAGCGGCAACCGTCCCCGGCTATCGGTCAACGCCGGAAGCTTCGTCGCACCCAACACCCTCCACACGATCCGAATGCGGCTGGGCTCAGAAATTGACGCGCGGGACCTTCTGGTCTGGTGGCACTCGTCCCTTGCGCGATTGAGTGCGGAGTTGGAAGGCCACTCCCTGGGCGGCGGGATGCTGAAGATCGAGCCGCGTGAGGCCGCACGGCTGTTGGTTCCATTGGGCGTGAAGGGCCTCGGGACGAACGCGGACGCACTTGACGGCTTGATCCGCGAGGGGCGCGACGACGAGGCGCGGCGGATGGCTGACAAATGGGTTGCGAATTCGGTCGGTATCGAACCGCGAGAGGTGGGCGCCATGGCTGAAGCAGCGGAATCGTTGTGCCAGCGCCGCATGGGGCGCGGGAAGTGAGCCTGCTTGATGCCGTTGTGCGGGCAGGTGATCCGACACGCGCGACCACCCAATCCGAGAAGAAGAGGTACAGCGAGAACCTTTCGCGCTTCCTGGCCGAGGAGGTCGCCGACGGACTGCGCGGGGCGGGCTTCCCGAGGGTCTCGCCCGAGCGGGGCGGGCCTCAGGAGAAGGAGTTCCAGGGTGGGCTGGGACCTAAGAAGGTCGACGTGAGCTACGCCGACGAGCGCAACGGCCTGCTCCTCGCGGTGTCGATCAAGACCATCAGCTACGCGCCGTTCGGCAAAAACCTCAAGAACCGTTTCGGCGACCTCTGCACGGAGGCGATTACGCTCCATCTCCGCTTCCCCTACAGTGTCGTCACGAGCCTCTTCGCCTTTCCGGTGAGCGCCAGCCTGGACACGGACAAGAAGCGAGAGATCAGCACGTTCCACCGCGCGATGCGTCTGATGGCGACGATCGCGGGCCGTCGCGACTACACCGACCCCGGCGAGAAGTTCGAGAGCGTCGCCCTCATGCTCTACGTTCCCGCCATCGAAGGTGAGGAACCCAGCGTCAAGCTGTACGACGCGGTTACGGAGAGGGAGATGGATGAGCGCGAGTACTACGCGAAGATCCGCGAGGTCTTCCTCCGCCGCAATCCCCACCTCGAACTCGCGACGGTCTCGTTGGACGAGCTGGACGGCGACGAAGACGTGATTGGCGACGGCATCGCCTTCGCGGGCGTGGCGAAGTACCCGGCGCGGGTCGCCGGGACGCCGAACCGGTCATAGGCCGACTGCACCTCGGGGGCGAAGAAGCCGACGACGTGCAGGGTCTCCAGGGTCCCCCAG
>CAXTOO010000352.1:2346-2990 GCA_964245875.1 uncultured Fimbriimonas sp.
TGGCGGGAAGGCTTGTTCCTCAGGAGGCTGAGGCCAGCTTCACGTCCGAACTTACCGCCAGCCCCTCCCGGCCTTCCTCCTAGGAGCGCAGAGCCGTGCATGACCCGCCCTTGCGGATCGTGAGCTCAGCCCATCCCCTCCTCAAGCCAGCCCTCGAACTCTTCGGGCGTGAAGGTCAGCACGAGGCCGATCTGCCGGGCTTGGCCGTCGAACTCGTGCCCGAAGAAATCGCTGGGCCATTGCTGGCGCTTCGCGGCGGAGACGCCCCGGAACTCCGTGCGGACGACGTAGCCCGTGGAGCCGCCTCCGGAAAAGCCGTCCAGGATGTCGAACGTCTTCCCGTGCTCGCGCGTGGTGACGCGCTCCAAGGCTTCGCGCACTCTCTCTTTGGTCAGGGTCGGCTCGTCGATCTCTAGGATGTCCGCCATCGTTGCACCCCGTTCGCCGGGATCACGCCCACGTAGTCTCATGTTCTTGACGACCGCGCGCGGCGAATCGCATCATGGTTGACAAAATCGTGCTCCGAGGCCAGATCCATTGTGCCCTCGTGACTCCTTTGTGTCCGTGTGTTCTTTCTGGTAAGCCATCCAAAGCTCGTCAACCACCCTTTCGCAGGTTGGGCCTAAAGACCCAACCTGCGAAAG
>CAXTOO010000353.1:0-2961 GCA_964245875.1 uncultured Fimbriimonas sp.
GGTAGCATGGACGCGAGAGACGGGGCGCTCTTACACCACTCCCTGGGACACGACCGGCCTAGTGACCGCCGGTAGTGACTTGAAGAGAAAGGGCAGTCCGGATCGTCATCCGGACTGCCCTTGTATACAGGTTTCGAGCCTGAGTCTTGGTCTGAAACGTGGTGGAGATAATGAGATTCGAACTCACGACCTCTGCAGTGCGATCGCCGAAGCATGGCTTTGCTTCTTGACCCAGGTCCGAACCGGTCCAGCAGGTCTCTCACTTGTCTCTCAAATCCCAGAGAATGATAGGGATCTCCTGAGACGTCCGCAGACTTAAAGACCTGCTCTTCTGCCCACAATTTCCTCTATGGGGTGGAAGAGGTCGCACGTTCGAATCGTGTCGCCCCGACCAGGTTCAGGTTCAGGTTCAGGTTCAAGGCAGGGCTTAGACCTTCGTCTATCAGGCGAGGACTCGTTCGTTCCTCAATTGCCTGAAACGAGGCGTTCAAAACCGCAACTGCGGGTTCGAAGATGTCCGTGGGGCTCGAAGCGAACGATCAACGGCCTTCGGCTAAGCAGTCCGCCCGGAATCGTCTGGGGTTGTGCGCTCTGGCTCGCCGCGTCGCAGCCGACACGCTTGCGTCCTTGAGCGGTCCGTCGATGTTCTGAAGCTCACGCCTCCACGCTTGGAAAAATCCGCCTTCGCGGGTTCAGGACGCTTCCCGACCGATCACCGCTCACGACGTCGATCGATTCGGTTCGTCGTGTCACGCTCTTCGGTACGCCGACCCGCTCTCGTCGTCCAGTTGGCGCCCGAGGTTCGCGCCGTGCCGGAAGTTCGGGGCGTTCGCGCTCCCTGGCCAGCACCACGCTTCGGCGCTGGGTCGCGGAGCCATGCCTTCGCCTAGCTCGCGAGGCATCGACGATGAAGAGCGGCCAGCCTGCTGGACCATCGCCTCCCGCATTATGTCGGCGGGGTGTATAATCGCCGCGCATCGCCCAGGACCCCACCATGCCCCTCCCCGTCATCCTCATCCATGGCTACAGCAGCGAAGGCAAGACCGTCGACGACGGGGACTTCACCGCTCAGACCGTCGGCGACATCTACGGACGGATGGTGCAGGACCTCATCGCGATGGGCGTGTCGGTCGTCCCGGTGAACGTGAGCCGCTACGTCTCCCTCGACGACGGCGTGGGCGTGGACGACATCTCGCTCGCGCTCCACCGAGCATTGAAGGACGTCCCGGCGCTGAAGGACGGCTTCGACGCCATCGTCCACAGCACGGGCGCGCTCGTGGCGCGGAACTGGGTCCGTCGGCACTGCAAGCCGGACGGGAGCTGCCCGATGAGGCACCTGATCTACCTCGCGGGCGCGAACCTTGGCAGCGGATGGGCGCACGTCGGCGCGACCCAGTTCGTGCGGTTCGCCCGCGCGGTCCAAGGCGTCCAGCCCGGCACGGCGGTCCTCGAGGATCTGGAGCTCGCGTCTTCCTGGACCATCGACCTGCACGCCCACTTCCTCGATCCCGAGTTCGACATGTTCCATGGGTACGGCGTGATGGAGTTCAACCTCGTCGGAAGTCAAGTCCCGCCGGAGTACCTGCCGATCCCGGTGTCGTACGGCAAGGAGAACGGCTCGGACGGCGTCATGCGCGTCTGCGCTTCGAACCTCAACTTCAACTACGTGGAGATCGCGCCCACCACGGACGCGGGCGAAGTGGACTGGGACGAGGCGGTCGCGTTCGCGGAGCACGAGACGCACTCCGCGCTCGACGTGCCGAAGGGAGTCGAGCTCGACAGCGGCTACTACGAGATCGTTCGCTTCTCGAAGACCAGCCCACCCTCGCCAGACGGAAGCGCCGCGGCCAGGCGGCCTCAGGTCCCCTTCGCGATCCCCTACAACACGGACCACTCCGACATGGAGCGGCGATCCGGGATCGTGAGCGGCAGCGACAACCGAGACCAGGTCCTGCCCCTCGTGCGCGCCGCCCTCTCCGCGACGCCGGACAACTACGCCTCCCTCGTCGAGGTGTTCGACGCCGAGACGCGGGCGACCTACGACCGGGTCCGAACCCCAGAGCACGACGCGAGCATCCTCGCGCGAGTAGAGGACGCCTTCAAGAAGGCCTTGTACAGCCCTAAGGTGCACTACGACCCGCACGCGCAAGTCGTGGTGCGAGTGCGCGACCAGCTCGAACGCCCCGTGAACGACTTCAGCGTGTTCTTCAACTCGTTCGACGGCGGCCCGCCGGACGCGATCATCGACGACCTGTTCGAGGACCGTCACAAGAACAACGTGACGCCCAACACGATCGCCTTCTACCTGCGGGCGGCGTGCTGGGACGAAGGCGCGCAGGACTGGACGCCCTCCATCGATCGGGTGAACGGCGTGACGCTGGAGATCGACGCGGTCGAGCCCTCGAGCCAGCGCATCCTCTTCCTGCCCCTGCGGATGCACATCCCGAAGGAGGACCTTGCAAGGTGGATCGAGCCGCACCGCACGACGATCATCGACGTCAGGCTCATGCGCCTTCCGCACAAGGTCACGTTCGTCCTTCGCTGAGGCGCCACTCCTCTTGTCGAGTCCATGCGAAACATCATTCCAAGACGACCTCGAACTCTTCTGGCCTGAGGCGCCTGCCGACCTCGTTCACGAGCTTCTGAGCGCTCAGGCCGACGCGCTCGCGAGGTACGAGATCACGACGGCACTCCGGCTCGTCTGACTCGTGGCCCGGATCAGCCACGAGTCCCGCGGCCGCACCGCGCTGAAGAGGGGGAACCACTCTTCGGAGTCTCTGCTCGAGCGGTGGCCGAGCGCGATCCTCAAGAGCCGGCGCCGAGTTCTTCGTACGATGAGGCGGAGGCGATCGACGGCGCGTACTTTAGAGCGTCTGACAAAACTCCGGCTCCCCTCTCACCTCCGCGAGAGAGGAGGTGAGAGGGATGCGCTCCGGCGCGCCCCAGGTGGAAGGGGGTGAG
>CAXTOO010000354.1:0-2925 GCA_964245875.1 uncultured Fimbriimonas sp.
GATGAGTGTTCGCCACCGTTCCGGGACACAACCCCATCGGGCGTGCATGGCGGCTCGACAGCGTCCGGGAGGAGCGGCGACGGGCAGCTTTGCCCGTACCTTTAGCAGGTGGTTGCAAGAAAGATAAAAAAGTCTCTCGCGACCTGCACACCTCGAAAGGGGAGTCGGCATATTCCTTCGTGAGCACCAGCCACGACAAGAACAACGAGGCCACCATGGCCTCCTTCGCCACCAACGCGCCCGTCCTCAAGAGGAATGGCGCCAAGACCAGTCTCAAGGCCCTGGCCGCGAGCGCCGTCCAGGGCTCCCAGGGCGGCGCCCCCGCCGCCGACCGGCTCCCGCTGGGCGAGCTCAAGACCGTCCCGCTGGCCGACGTCCGCGTCGAGGACCGCGCCCGCAGGGACCTCGGTGACATCAAGGGCCTCGCCCGCTCCATCGCGGAGACCGGGCTCGCCCAGCCGCCGCTCGTCGACGCGCAGATGCGCCTCGTGTGCGGCCACCGCCGCGTCGAGGCCGCTCGGTACCTGAACTGGGAGAAGATCCCCGTGAGGGTGCTGGACATCGAGGATCCCCTGGCCCTCATGGTCGCTGAGGACGCCAACCGCAAGGACCTCACGGCGAGCGAGAAGTACGCGGTCTGCGAGACCCTGCGTGGGCGCGCCAAGGAGGAGGGCTGGCGCAAGCGGTCGTTCGGCGGCCGCCTGGAGAAGGCGAGCGAGAAGGGGCGCCTGGACGAGGAGATCGCGAGGGCGGTACGGCTCTCCCGCGAGACCCTGCGCAAGATCCGCGCGATCCACGCCGCCGCCGAGGACGACCCGGCTAAGTTTGCCATCTTGGTCGAGAGGCTCGACGCCGACGGGCGTGTCGACCGGCACTACCGCGACCTCGAGCGCCTGAGGGGACGGGGCGACGCCAGCCTCGCGGCGGCCCTCGTCGTCAGGCCGGGCTGGATCGCGCTCTACGAGGAAGCCGAGGCGCGCGACGTGGCCAAGTTTGTCAAGGACAGCTTCCTCGTTGCGGGCGGCGGCGAGGGCACGGTCCTCCTCTTCCCGACCAGCGTCGAATCGCTCCGGGAGGCGGTCGGGCTGGTGCGGCAGGGCGGCTTCGAGTGGCGGGCAACACTCTGCGGCTCGGGCGCACAGGGCGAGGACCTGTGGGTCGTCGGAGCGCTCGGGAAGAAGACGGAGATCCTGGCAGAGGCGGCGGAGCTGATTGCGGAGGGTTGCGCCAAGGGGCTCGACGCCGCCCTCCAGTCGGCGGACGTCGCGTTCGATGGCGAGGCGCGCTCGCTGAATCTCAACGCTAGTACGAACAGCTAGACTCTGCGAGCTAACTACGATTGATAAGCCCGCCAATCGTAGTTAGTCGAAACTCGTCATTCCTCTCTCTCCCCGGCTCCAAAGGTGTTATTCTTTGTTCCAATTGGTCCTTGTCTATAATGACTGTCCAAGCATAATGGCTTTGCAGATCAACAGGGTGATTTTGTCCTCCGAAGCACCCTGTCGCGAACAGCTCATCGCGGTGGGGCAAATGGCTGCTTGTTTGGCCACGGGCAGAGTAGGTCGGGTTGCCGCATGTCGAGAAGACACGGTCGAGCTTGTCTACAGCGATGGTTGGGGCATCGTCGGCAAGACAGAGTGTGAGCGGGTCAATGTTTCCCCACTCTCCATTCCCAGCGGAGCCAGGGCCTATGAGGTGATCGATGGTCGCTTTCTGGCCATGGGAATCGTTGGAGAGTCTTCGGTTGACCGGTCGGGCTCAGTTACGCATCGACTCAGCACCTCCACAGGCTCTCGATTCGTTTCAGAGCACGATCTTGTCATCAGGGGGGACACCGAGGCGGACGCAGGGAGGCTCCTCGCGACTGGGCTCTGGAGCAATCGGGATCGTTTCGGCCGGCGCTTAGACTTCCTGCGTTCGTTCGTCGAACAGGCCGCCGCAGGGGCCGGAATCGAATCCTTCCAAGCCTCCGAGTACGTGCCTTACGCCCACCAAGTGGCCGCGGTAGAGCGTATCGTGCGCGATCCAGCGCCGAGGTTCCTTCTTGCGGACGAGGTTGGGCTGGGAAAGACGTACGAGGCGGGCGTCGCCGTTCGGGAGTTGTTGCGGCGGGACGGGGGCAAAGCTCTGATCCTCGCGCCTGCCATCCTCCTTGACCAATGGCGGCATGAGCTGATCGACCGCTTGGGAGTCGATCCAGAACGGCTGGACTTCGGGACATTGGGTGGGGGCCTTTCCACAGGAGGAGGCCATTCGATCGTGGTGATTGACGAGGTTCACACCCTTGTACACAGCACAGCGACCCTCGAGCAGGCAAGAGAAATCTGCGGACGGTCCCCGACCGTCCTGCTGATTTCGGCGACGGCCGCCTTCGCCGACGCCGGATCGTTCTTTCCCCTAATGAATCTGCTTCAGCCCACGCTGTACCCACTGGGGGACCGCGCCGGCTTTGAGGCGCGCCTAAGGCGGCAGATCCAGGTGTCGGAACTGCTGGCGACGTTCGTGCCGGGCATCTCCCGCCGGTCCATCCGCAACCATCTCGTCCGGATTGGTTCCCTCTTGGCGGAAGACGAAGGCGTGCGCCTGTTGGCGGACGCCTTGGAGGCGTACGTTTCGGACGATGGCTACGACGAAAGCCAGGCCGAGCGCGAGATCGAGGCGCTGAGACGCCGGATCATCGAGAGCGAGAGGGTCTCCCGCCACGTGATCCGCGCCTCGCGCCGCTTGGTCGCCCTTGCCTTTCGGCATGGCCGCCAGCCTGGACGCCCGATCGTCAGGGTCCGGGCGCCGCCCCGTGCCGAACTCATGGAAGCTCTGGACGATTGGCGATCGACGGTCTCCGACGAGGCCGCCCTGGCAAGCCTGGTTTGTGCGAGTTCGCTCCCGGAGGCGCTCGGCGCGGCAGTGGTCTCCCGGCTGGAGGGT
>CAXTOO010000355.1:0-2924 GCA_964245875.1 uncultured Fimbriimonas sp.
CGAGCGGGCGAAGCCCTCCCCGGCCCCCTCGCCGCTCGCGGCCGCGAACGCCGACTACGCGCGTCGCCCCTTGCGGGCGAGGAACGCCTACGAGGCGTTCGCGTCCAAGAACGCGGCGAGCCCCGACCCCAGGGTGCAGGACGAGGTCGGCGCGGCGCGCATGCGCCTGGGCTACCTCGCGGCGAAGGGGCACGACCTGCCCGCGGCGCGGGCCGCGTTCCTCGCGGCGGCGAAGGCGAGGGGCACCGGCGCGGCGGGCGCGTTCGGCACGGTGTCGGACCAGGCGGCGTACCAGGCGGTCGTGTGCCTCGCCGCGCAGGGCAGGCGGGGCGAGGCGGTCCACGGCTTCGAGGCGCTTCTGCGCGACCGTCCGCTCAGCCCGCTGGACCGCGCCGCGTACCGCCGCCTCGCGCGCCTGAACGGCGGCGAGTCCACGCCCGAGTGGGACCGGCTGCTCCAGGCCAACGTCGCCAAGCAGGAGGCGAGGGTCCGCTTCGAGACCAGCGTCTGCGGCCCCAAGTGCCTCGAACACCTTCTCAGCGTTCCGGGCCATGGTGCGCCACCGTCCGCGACCGTGAGCCATCGTGGTCTCACCTACAAGGCCCTCGCCAAGCTCTGCGGCACGACCGACGCGGGCACCACCGTCGCCGGGATGCGCAGGGGGCTGCTCGCCCTGGGCGTCCCGAGCTGGGCGGCGCGGATGAACCGGCAGGACCTCGCGAAGGCGCCGCTCCCCGCGGTGGTCCTCCAGGGCGACCACTACGTGGTCCTCACGAAAGTGGAGGGCGAAAGGGCCACGGTGTGGGACCCGCGTCTCCGCGCGTCCGCGCCCTGGAAGCTCCCGCCCCAAGACGACCCCGACTTCTCCGCCACCGCCATCCTCCTGTCGAAGCCGGAGGGGATCTGATGCTCCGGCTCCCTTGGACCGCCGCTCTCCGGAGCGGCTCCGCGACCGTCTCCTCTCGCCGTCACACCCCCACCCTGCCCTCCCCCAAGGGGGAGGAGAAAATCATGCGTTCCCCGATCCGCCCCGTCACCCAGGCCCTCCGCGTCGCGGTATGCGCCGCGCTCCTGAACCTCTCCGTGCCCGGAGGCGCCATCGTCGGCTTCGGCGTCCCGCTCAAGGCGAGCGTGGAGAAGGCCCTCGCCGCGCGCGCCGCCGCGGGGCGGGACCTCGCGAAGCGGAGGGCGAGGAGCGCCAGCCGCCTGCTCACCGAAGGGGAGGAGGCCTCGATGCAGGGGCGCGCGGGCGAGAACCCGTACCTCGCCGGGCAGAGAAAGTGGGACGTGGTCTACAAGGGCGTCGACCTCATGACCGGCAACTACTCGACGAGCGCCACGGACATGGGCTTCGACGGGGGCTACGGCATCCCGGTGAACGTCACGCGCTCGTACAGCGCGAACAACGCGGACGAGGGGCCGTTCGGCAAGGGCTGGACGCTGAGCGCGGACGTGCGCTCCACCGCGGGCGGGCTGCTCAAGAGTGGGGGCGCGCCCGTGCGCGCGATCCCCGTGGGCTTCAGGGAGCGGCCCTCCGCCGAGACCGACCCCAACGCGGAGAGCGCCGCGGGCGTGGCGGGCCAGCCGGTGGAGGCGGTGACCGCCACCGACGCGGGCGGCGCCGAGGAGACGGTCCAGAAGGACGTGGACGGCGTGCTCACCACGCCGCCGTGGGACGCGAACGTCAACGAGAACACCGTGTACGACACGGTCGTGCAGGGAGGGTCCGTGTACCAGGTGATGGCGCACAACGAGACCGTGACCGTCGAGGGCACGCGGTACGTGTACGACAAGAAGGGGTACTTCTCCGGCGGCGCCCACCCGTGGAACGCGGGGGGCACGGGCGAGCCCGCGAACGTGATGAAGGTCACGAGCGCGACCGACCGGCAGGGCAACGTGACGACGTACGCGTACGGCGCGAACGACGTGACCTTCTCCAAGTCGAACGGCACCACGGTCGAGAAGCCGCTGGTGGGCGTCTCGATGCCCGGCGGGCACGCGATCGCGTTCACGTGGGGCGACGGCTCGGCGGGCCACCCGGCGAGCCGCGTGTGGAAGGTCGCGGACAACTCCGGCAGCCGCACCGTCGTGTACGGCTACGACGCGAACGGCCTTCTCGCGAGCGTCACCACGCCCGGCGGAAAGACGACAACCTACCTTTACGGGCCGCCCGTGGTGCACAGCGGGTGGAACGGGGAGGTGGCCTCGAACCTCCTCGTGTCCGTCACCGACCCGCGCGGCCTCACGACCGCGATGACGTACATGATGACGCTCGTGCCGGTGCCCCAAATGGGCCAGAACGTCAACGTGCCCGCGCCGTTCTGCATGAGGGTCAAGCAGCCCGACGGCAAGACGTTCTACGTCTGCGGCGCGGGGAACGGCCTCTACGACGCAGATTGGCCGAGCGACCTCGGGGACGGAGAGGCCGGCGTCATCCACCAGTGGGAGGAGTGGGCGGCGGGCGTCGAGCTCCTGAAGGGGGCCTTCACCTCGGGGACCTCCGGCGGGGCCTTCACCGTCCGCACCTACGAATCGTTCGGCGCGGGCAGCACACGCGGTTCGACAGGGTTCAGCGAGATGAACGGGCCGTCCCACTCCTTCCGCACCTACAGCCTGGCCAACGAGGATCTCGTCGACTCGATCGACTACACCGATCCCTATCTGAACTCCGGCTACGGCGACCTCTCGGTCTCGCGCGGCCTGCGCACCGCCAACGCCTACGACACCACCAAGCGCAACGAGACCACTGCCAGCTACAACTTCCTGGGCCAGCCGCTGAGCAAGACCTCGTCGGAGGCCGCCTACAGCGCGGGGGCCGGCGGGTACGCGACCACCCGCATCTCCACCGTCGACTACGCCTACTGGGGGCCGGAAAAGTACTTCCAGCAGAAGGCGGTGAAGGACCCGGCGGGCCGCATCGCCGT
>CAXTOO010000356.1:0-2923 GCA_964245875.1 uncultured Fimbriimonas sp.
ACGGTTGCGGCCTTGGGCAGATGGGATGTTCGCACGCCCGGGAACGTCATCGACTAAACCCGAAGGAGTACTCGTTGAACTTCGCGAAGGCCTGCCCCATGTTCATCGCAGAAGATCAAAGTAAAACGCCTCGTCTCAGAAACGTGCGGACGGCGCAACCACCCCCTCCCCCACGGTTCCCCCTTGCGCTCACGGTGGTCTTCTGATGGCGTTTGGACGTTTTCGCGCCGCGGCTTAAGGGGAACCCTCTCCCGAGGTTCTGTAGCGCCTAGAACTGGTCGGTCATGAAGAGCTGGGGGACGCCGGGGACGTCGCGGCCCATGAGGTACAGCTCGACGGTCGGCGGGGCGGCGACGGGGATTTCCAGCATGTCGGCGACCAGCGTGGTACCGAAGAACGTGGCACCCGCAGGGAGGGGAAGCGCGGCCTGCGGGTCGGACCAGAGGCCCTCGCGCAGGGTGTCGTTCTCGTAGCAGACGTAGCCGTCGGCGAGGGGATGGCACTGTCGGAAGTGCCACTTCCAGAGGGTCCAGCGCTTGCGGTCGCGGCGGAGGCGGTCGGGATGGCCGTCGGCCCAGGCGGCGTACATCGCGCGGACCTCCTCGACATGCATCTCCGGCGGAACTCTCTCCTCCGGCACGGTGGCGAGGGGGGCGCGGACGACGCGGTCGAGCGGCTCGAAGCCCGTGCGCTCGTACAGGCCGAGCTCCTTCGCGAGCAGCAGGCCCGCCCCCTCGCCCCTTCGTCTCGCCTCCAGATGGACGCGGTCGAGGAGCTTGGCCGCGTGGCCCTCGCCGCGCCGGCTCTCGCGGGTGGCGACGCCCGCGACGCCGTAGGCGCGGCCCCAGCCGAATTCCAGGGGCGTGGTGGTGAGCGCGGAGACCATCTCCTGGCCTTCGATCAGGACCCACTTGCGGCGCAGGTCGAACATCGGGTCCTCGAAGAAGAGGCCCTGGGCACGGTCGAAGTCCAGACCGAAGACGTCGCACAGAAGCTGGAGGAACGCCTCGCCCTCGGACTCGCGGATAGGGCGGATTTCGGTCATCGGGATGGGGCGGGGGGAAGGGGCGAGGAGACGCGCGGGGGTGCGGGGGCGGGGAGGACGAGCACGGTCAGCTCGACCACGGGCTTGCCGACGATCGTCGTCCCGGCGGGCGCGAGCAGGCGGACGCGGACGGTGCGGCTGCGGTTCACGCCGTGGAGGGCAACGATCTCGGTGGGGACCTTGCTCACGTTGGTGAGGGTCGCGGGCTTGCCGCTGATCGTGACCACCTCGGGATCGAGCCGGAAGCCGCCCGGGAGAAAGCCGGGGTGGTAGGTCACGTCGGAAAGGTCGGGCACGACCTCGGCGGTCTTCGTGGCGGCGGCGGCCACGAGCTTGAAGGTGCTCACCGCCATCGAGGGGTTGATGCGGACGTGCTGGGGTCGCGAGCCACGGGCGTCGAGGATGACCAGCTCGGTCTCCTGCGGCTCCTGGTTCGCGGCGCCGATCTCCGTGAGATCGACGTAGGCGCGCACCTCCTGGACGGAGGCGACCTCGCTCGCGGGGCCGCGCAGGGTGACCTGGGCGGGCGAGAGCGTGCGTCCCTTGAGCTGGAGGTTCCGGTCCTTGATCGCGCCCTTCACGACGCTCATCACGGGCACGACGCGCTTCGCTATGGGCTCGATCTCGACGCGCACCTTGGGACGCCGGTCGTCGAGGTAGCGTCGCACCCAGTCGGGGGAGACGGAGACGGGATAGTCGTGGATTCCCACCACCGCAGAGGAGAGATCGACGGAGGCGGTCACGCGCTCGTCGGCGAGCTCCTTGGCGCGGTCGGCGGGCGCGTTCACCACGAGCCGGAGGTCGGTCGGGATCTTGCGGGGGAAGAAGCGCGAGTCGTCGAGGCCGTCGATCGCGAGGGGGACGTTGACGGGGCGCGGGTCGGGCACCGTCTGGGCGTAGACGACGAACCAGAGCATCACCGAGAGCACCAGCGACGAGAGGGCGATGGGCAGGTTGGGCGCGCTGCGCTTCACTTGGCGGCGGCCTCCCGGCGGGCCTTGCGGGTGCGGGGTTTGACGGGCTCGTCCGCCGCGCCGCGGAGCTCGCGGTTGAGGAGGTCGCGCAGCTCCAGGTGGCCGTTGAGGCGGCGGAGTCGTCCCTCGGAGGCGACGCTGATCGTGCCGCGCTCCTCGCTGACGGCGATGCAGAGCGCGTCGGTCGCCTCGGTGACGCCGACGGCGGCGCGGTGGCGCATGTGGACGCTCTGGTCGATCCGGGTGCTCTCGGAGAGCGGCAGTCGGCAGGCCGCGGCGACGATGGTGTCGCCGCGGACGATCACCGCCCCGTCATGCAGCGGGTTGCCCTCGTAGAAGATCGCGCTGAGCAGGGGCGCCGAGACATCGGCGTGGAGGGCGACGCCGTTCGAGGCGATCTCGTCGAGGGGTGCGGCCTTTTCCAAGACGATGAGCGCGCCGACGCGGCCCGCCGCGAGTTCGGCGGCGGCGGCGACGATCTCCTCGACGGTGCGAGCCTCGGCCCGAGTCTCGGCGGGCGAGGCGAGGCGCTGGGTCCAGCGGTCGAGCTTGCCCAGACCCTCGATCGCCTGCCGCATCTCCGGGAGGAGGAGGATGACCAGGGCGACGGGGCCGAGCGGCGTGGCGCTGGCGAGCACCCAATGGAGGGTCTGGAGGTGGAGGCGGTCGCTCGCCCCGAGCAGCACGACGAAGATGCCGATGCCCACGAGGATTCGCCACGCGCGGGTGCCCCGCACGAGCATGAGGAGCCGGTAGATGAGGAAGGCGACGAGCAGCACGTCCACCAGCGCGACGAGGGCGTCGCGGAGGGTGAAGTTCCGAAGCATGGGAAACGCGCCGAGGATTTCGTCCAAGAGGGGGCTCGCCGACTAGTGTACTTAGACGACGCTCGGAGGCGTTCGGC
>CAXTOO010000357.1:0-2877 GCA_964245875.1 uncultured Fimbriimonas sp.
CCCCCCCGGCCCCTCCTGCCTCCCGCCCGCGTTCGGGTCTGACGGTCATTGAGACCGATGTGCCGCGGCGGCAAGAGGAGGGGTGACATTTGGCCTGTTTCTTGCCTCCACCCCCTCCCATGCGTGCCTTGGGGCTCCTGATGGCGATCGGAACCGCCGACCTCGTTGCGACCGCCGTGCTCTTTGGGCAGGATCGAATCGAGGAGCGGAACCCGCTGATGGCCGCCGCCCTCGCGCATGGGCCTTGGGTTTTCGTCGTTGTCAAGGCGGCGACGCTGGTCCTCGCCGCCGTCCTGCTCATTCGGCAGGATCGGGCGGTGGTCCGGCGCGCCTGCCTCGCGGGGAGCGGCGCGTACGGGGTGTTGCTCGCGGCGGCGTTCTTCGGTTCGTAGGCCGTCGAGATCTATCCGACGGGTCGGCGGACCGATTCGCGGCGCCGGCACGAACCATCCGGCGACTACAGGGTGCCGTGCGAGGGTCTGGAGACCCTCGCCACGCTACAGCCCCGCCAAACCGGGGATCGGCGGAGCGGACTCGATGTCGTCGCCCTCCTTGGGCACGGGGCCGTGATTTCCGTCCTCGGCGGCGAGGCAGGCCTTGAGGGCGGCGAGGGCGACCTCGACGTGCTTGGATTCGGGTTCGCGGGTGGTGAGGCGCTGACTCCACATTCCTGGCTGGAACGCGGCGTTGACGAGCTTCTGGTCGCGGAACTTGCCCGCGAGGCGCAGCAGCTCGTAGCTGACGCCCGCGATGAACGGGAGGATGCACAGCTCGATGGCGAAGCGGACGCAGACGTTGAGGAACTTCGAGGCCGACTCGCCCAGCGGGTAGCGTGGCAGAAAGGCGAACACCACGAAGCCGACGAGGAGCACGATGATCGCGAAGCTCGTTCCGCAGCGCGGGTGGATGCGGCTCTCCGCGAGGCACGACGCCTGCTCCAGGGGGCGGTCGTGCTCCAGAGCGTTGATCGCCTTGTGCTCCGCGCCGTGGTACTTGTACACCTCGTGGATGTCCGGCATCAGCCCGATGAGGCCGATGTAGCCGAAGAAGAGGAGGGCCTTGACGACTTCCGCGACGACGTTCGTCGCCATGCCGTGTTCGCCCTGCTTGTAGCCGAACACGACCCGGCTCCATTCGGCGACGTAGTTCGGGAGGAAGTCGAAGAGCAGGATGCCCAGGGCGAAGCTCACGAGGAGCGCGCCGCCGACGGCGATGTCCTGGGTCCTCTTCGGCGTCTCGGCGATCGCCGCGTCCACCGGCTCGTCGGGGTGGGCGTACTTGGGGTCGATCTGGAGCGCCGAGGAGAAGCGCATCGCCTTGGAGCCGAGCGCCATGCTGTCGAGCAGGGCGAGGGTGCCGCGCAGGAAGGGGACCTTGAGCCACTTCTGCCGCCCGACCCAGGTCTTCTCGATCGCCTCGGTCTGGATCACGATCTCGCCGTTTGGGGCACGGCACGCGATGGAGAAGTAGCGCGGCGAGCGCATCATCACGCCTTCGATGATCGCCTGCCCGCCGTACTGCAGATATTCGCCCTTGGGCACAGGGCTAGTATACGGGATCGCACCACCCGAGATTTTCTTCAGGTTTGGCTCCATCGTGGAACGAACACTATTCGAGAGCCGTCTACAAGGGTGCGCTTAGGCGCATTGCAATCAAATCATATCGAGTGAACGCCATGGGGAACTTTCCTGACGGGCTTAAACTCACCGAAGAGGAAGCGTTCTCGCTGCTGGGCTTGTGTCTCACGAGTCCCAACGGTCTGGACCCGACCTCGGAAAGGGCGATGAAGAAGCTGGCGGATTATTGTTCGAAAGGCAATCATCCAAGTATCCGTCCGACCGGCTACCATCTCGCCCGTGAGATCGGAAAAGCGGGGGCCTGAAAAGCCCCCCACGACCGGAAAGGGTCGCTCGAAAGAGCGGCCCTTTCGCATTTGTCAGGAAGGTCTTGCCACAATGGGCCATGCGGCTTCGCGCGATCCTCGACGCCTTGGAAGTCGTCGCCCCGGCCCGGTACGCCTTCTCGTTCGACCGGGTGGGGCTTCAGGTCGGGGACCCTGATGCGGAGATCTCGCGGGTGGTGGTGTCGCTCGACCGTTCGCGGGCGGCGGTCGCCCGCGCGAGGGAGGCCGGGGCGCAGCTTCTGCTCTCCCACCACCCTCTTCTCTTCTCGCCCCTGAGGGAGGTGTTGGCGACGGACCACGTCGGCCGCACCGTGCTCGATCTTGCCTCGGCAGGGGTGGCGTTCGTCGCCGCCCACACGAACTGGGACTCGGCGAAGGGCGGGGTGAACGACGAGCTGGCGAGGCGGCTGAGCCTGAGCGGGCTGGAGGAGTTTGGCGGGTCGTCGAACGGCGAGCAGCCCGCCGGTCGGGTCGGTGCGGCTGCGCCGACAACGCTGGGCGACCTCGTCACCTTCGTCGAGGGGGCGCTCGCCACGAAGGCGTGGGCTTGGGGCGAGGCGGACCGTCCGATCCGCCGCGTCGCGGTCGTGGGCGGGGCCGCGGACGGCGAGTGGCGCGCGGCCCAGGCGGCGGGCGCCGACGTGCTCGTCACGGGTGAGGCGAAGCAGCACGTCGCCTTGGAGGCCGCCGAGTCGGGCTTTGCGATCGTGGCGGCGGGCCACTACGCGACGGAGCAGCCGGGCGTCGAGGCCCTGCGCGACTGCATGGCCTTCGCCTGTCCCGTCGTCGAGTGGAGCGTGTTCGCGCCGATGCCGGGTTCCGCGGGCCGTCCGCTCTGACGTTCCGGCTGGAAGCCGGGACGACGAGGGGCCGGTGGTGCCTCCTGGAAGGAGGCACCACGCTTCCGGTACAATATTCCTTCGCCACGCTCCGGTCGTCTAGTGGTTAGGACGCCTCCCTTTCACGGAGGAGAT
>CAXTOO010000358.1:0-2872 GCA_964245875.1 uncultured Fimbriimonas sp.
AGGGGAACCCTCTCCGGACTCAGGCGGCGCGCTTCTCCCCTCGCGGGATGCCGAGGGCGTCGTCCATCGTGGCGAGGAAGCGGTCGACGTCGAGCGGCTTGGTGAGGAAGGCGGCGGCGCCCGCCTTGAGGTTGATGTGGACCTTGTCCTCGCCCGCATCGGCGCTGATGACGATCACGGGGATGCCGCTCGTCGTGGCGGATCGCTTGAGGCGGGTGAGGACCTCGGTGCCGGAGACGTCGGGCAGGTTGAGGTCGAGGAGGATGAGGTCGGGCTCGGTGCGGCGGGCGAGTTCGAAGCCGGCCATGCCCTGGTTCTCGGTGGTGAGCAGGATCTCGGGGCGGTTGGCGAGGACGACCTCCAGGAGCCGGACGTTCGCGGAGTTGTCCTCGATGCTGAGGATGGAGTAGACGCGGTCCCCGTCGCGGACGTCCGTGGATTCGGGCGCGCCGCCCTGGACGAGGGCGAGCGTCTCGGCGGGCGATCTCGCGAGATCCAGCTCGATGGCGAAGGTCGAGCCCTCGCCCACGACGCTCTCGACGCGCAGCTCGCCGCCCATGGTGGTGACGAGCTTCTGGGTGAGGAAGAGGCCGAGGCCGGTGCCCTCGATGCTCGTGGCGGAGGCCTCCAGTCGCTCGAAGGGGGTGAACAGCTTGGCGAGACCCTCGGGCGGGATGCCGCGACCGGTGTCCTCGATGGCGATATGCAGGCGGTCGCCCCGGACGGAGACGCGGGCGGTGACTCGGCCCCCGGGGCGGTTGTACTTGACGGCGTTGGAGAGCAGGTTGATGAAGACCTGCTTCAGCCGCTGGCGGTCGGCGCCGACGTGGAGCTCGTCGGCGTGCTCGAAGCCGTTCACGAGCTGGACGTCGCGGTCGGCCGCCATCGTGCGGACCATCGCGAAGCTCTCGACGAGGACGTCGGCGAGCGGCACGGGCTCGATGGAGAGCTCGGCGTGGCCCGTCTCGACGCGGGAGATGTCGAGCACCTCGTTGATGAGGCCGAGGAGGTGGCGACCACCCTTGAGGATGTAGTGGACGCTCTCCTTCTGGAGCTCGTCGAGCGCCTGTCGGTCGAGGATCTGGCCGAAGCCGAGGATGGCGTTGAGGGGGGTGCGGAGCTCGTGGCTCATGCGCGAGAGGAACTCGCTCTTGGCGGCGTTCGCCCGCTCGGCCTCGTGGGTGGCGGCGGCGAGGTCGCGGGTGCGCTCCTCGACGCGGGCCTCCAGCGCCTCGTGGGCCTCGCGCAGGGCGCTCTCGGCGCGGACGCGCTCGGTGACGTCGCGGAAGGTCCAGAGGCGGCCCAGGATGGTGCCGTCGGGGCCGGTCACGGGCGCGGTGTGGCGGTCGAGGACGGTGCCGTCCTTGAGCTCGATCTCGTCCTGCTGCACCTTTGCGGGCTGCTCGTAGAGCGCCTGGACGCTCGCCAAGAACGCCTCCGGGTTCCGGACGCGCTCGACCACGAGGGCGAGCTGCCGCGCGTCGTCCACGTCGTCGGCGACGTCGGTGGGCAGTCCCCAGACCTCGGCCATGCGGCGGTTCTGCAACACCTTCTCGTTCTGGGCGCCCACGATGAGGATCCCGTCGAGCGAGGAGTCGAGCTGCGCCTCCAGGAGGGCCTGGGTCCAGCGCGATTGGCGCTTGGCGTCCTCGGCCTCCGCCCGTTCGTGGTAGGCCCACAGGCGGGCGACCGCCTCCTCGACGAGAACGATGGCCTCGGACTCCCAGGCGCGGCCGGGCGCCGCGCGCAGGGTCACGACGGCGCGCAGGTCCGCGCCGTTCATGAGGGGGCAGCGAAGGACGTCGTCGTGGACCTTGGTGCGTCCGGCGCGCAGGCTGACGAGATCCTGGGGGCCGAGGCGGGGCAGGCTCCCGGCGTCGCCGGTCGTGATGGGCTCGCCGAGGGTCCGCCCCGATGCGTCCACGGTCTCCTTGGCGGCGGCGGTAGCGTCGAAGAAGGCGGCGATCCGCCCGAGGACGGCGAGCCGGACGCGGTGGGGCTCGGTGAGGTCGGCGGTGGCGTCCTCGATTTCGAGGAGGAGGCGGAAGCGGCGCTCGCGGGCCTCGGACGACTGGCTCTGGGCCTCGAGGATGCCCAGGGCGGCGGTGCGGCGCTGGTGGCGCGCGGCGAAGAAGGCGACAAGGGCGGTGCTGAGGAGGAGGGTTGCGAGGGTCGAGACGCAGGTCGCCTGGACGGCGCCCTGGGCGCGGGCCTGGAGTCGGTCGTCGAGGCCGTCGAGCTCGGCCCGAAGGCGGTCGTGGGCGGGGCGCGCGTCGAACGACTCGGTCATCGCGCGGTCGGCGTCGCCCCGTTGGAGGGCCTCGGTCTCGCGGTCGATGGCGGCGAGGCACTGGTCCAGCGACTCGGAAAGTCCGACGGTGGTCTCGCGCCCCTCGATGCGGACGAGCTCCCGGACGTCGGCCTCGGCGGCGTCGCGCTCGGCGCTCGCGGGGATCTGGACCTCGCCGAGGCGGGCACGGTCGAGGGCGGCGAGCACGCCGGTGATGCGCCGGTCGACGTTGCCCACGCAGTTCTGCTCCCTCCGGGTGCGGTCGACCTCGGAGGCGAAGTGCCCGATGACCGCGTACATGCAGCCGGCGATGAGGAGGGTCGCGAGGGCGATGCGGGCGGTGGCCCAGCGCTGGGCGTTGCGGGAGGAGAGGACGAGGGACATAGAAACCAAGGGGTCCTTTCCACGTTTCGCGCCTCTTCTTGCGCTATCGCCGTGCGGTCATGGGACGGGGGTCAAAAACATTTTCACTTTCACCGGCGGTCGGTTTTTTTGGGACCTTGATCCTAGCGCGGGACTAGGACCCGGTCGACAAAAGGTTTGTCGAGGTGGTGGTGGGAGGAATCAAGATGCGGAGCTTCG
>CAXTOO010000359.1:0-2804 GCA_964245875.1 uncultured Fimbriimonas sp.
GCGCCGCGCCAGCCTTGCCTCGTCGCCCCCACCGGAGTCCGGTGACCCGACAGACGAGGCTTGGCCGCCTACGAGGTCCAAGTCGCCGGCAGGGGTCTCCTCCGTAACCTCCGGGGTCTGTCAGGCGAGCCTCGCGGGAAACGAAAACTCCCCCTCGCGAAAGCCGTCGTAAGCCGTGTAGGCGTTGACGTTGAAAGGCATCCCGTCCTCACGGACCTGAACGAAGGCGCGGAGCATGAGGGTACTTTGGCGTCCGAAAACGCAAAGAAGGCCCCGGCTCTTTACGAGTCGGGGAGTCTTCTCCGAATGCCACTCGGGCGAGTGGCGATCCTTTACTTCGCTTCCTTGAACTCGGCGTCGATGACGTCGTCGTTCGGAGCGGCCTGAGGGGGCTGCTCAGAGGCGTCGGCCTGCGCGGCGGCGCTCTCGTAGAGCTTGGCGCTGAGCTCGTGGAAGTCCTTCTCCAGCGCGTCGTGCGCGGACTGGATCTCCGACGGATCCTCGCCCCTGATCGCGGTGCGCACGGCCTCGATCTTGTCGTTGATCGAGTCGCGGACGTGCGCGTCCACCGACTCGCCGATCTCGCGCAGCGCCTTCTCGGAGGAGAGGGCGAGCCCCTCGGCCTTGTTGCGCAGCTCGATGAGCTCCTGCGCCTTCTTGTCGGCGTCGGCGTTCATCTCGGCCTCGCGCACCATCTGGTCGATCTGGTCGCGGCTGAGATTGCCCGAGCCGGAGATCGTGATCGACTGCTTCGCGCCGGTGCCCTTCTCCTGCGCGGAGACCTGGAGGATGCCGTTCTTGTCGATGTCGAGCGTCACCTCGATCTGCGGCACGCGCGCCGGAGCGGGCGGGATGCCGTTCAGGTGGAAGCGGCCGAGGCTCTTGTTGTCCCGGGCCATGGGGCGCTCGCCCTGGAGGATGTGGATCTCGACCTCGGGCTGGTTGTCCGCGGCCGTGGTGTAGACGCGGCTGCGCTTGGTCGGGATCGTCGTGTTGCGCTCGATGAGCTTGTCGAAGATGCCGCCCTGCGTCTCGACGCCGAGGCTCAGCGGGGTCACGTCCACGAGGACGATGTCCTTGCCGAACTCGCCGGAGATGATGCCCGCCTGGATCGCGGCGCCCACCGCCACGACCTCGTCGGGATTCACCGAGCGGTTCGGCTCCTTGCCGGTGAGCTTCTTGACGAGCTCCTGAACCTGCGGCATGCGGCTCGAGCCGCCGACCAGCACGACCTCCTTGATGTCGTCCGACGAGACCTTCGCGTCGGCGAGCGCCTGCTCGAAGGGTCCCTTGATCCGGGTCATCAGGTCGCTCGTGAGGCTCTCGAACTTCGCGCGGCTGAGGGTGTAGTCCAGGTGCTTCGGCCCGCTCTCGTCCGCCGTGATGTACGGCAGGTTGATCGTGGTCTGCTGCTGGCCCGACAGCTCGATCTTCGCGCGCTCGGCGGCCTCGCGGAGGCGCTGGACCGCGGCCTTGTCCTTGAGGAGGTCGACCCCCTGGTCCTTCTTGAACTCGGACGAGAGGAAGTCGACGATCTTGTTGTCGAAGTCGTCGCCGCCGAGATGGCTGTCGCCCGCGGTCGACTCGACCTGGAACACCCCCTCGCCGACGTCGAGGATGGAGACGTCGAACGTGCCGCCGCCGAGGTCGAACACGAGGATCTTCTCCTCGGCCTTCTTGTCGAGGCCGTAGGCGAGCGCCGCGGCCGTCGGCTCGTTGAGGATGCGAAGGACCTTGAGGCCCGCGATCTCGCCCGCGTTCTTGGTGGCGGTGCGCTGCGAGTCGTTGAAGTACGCGGGAACGGTGATGACGGCCTGGTCCACCGGCTCGCCCAGGTACGCCTCGGCGTCGGTCTTCAGCTTCTGGAGGATCATCGCGGAGATCTCCTCGGGGGTAAAGTCCTTGCCCTGCGCGGGAATGGAGACCACGGCCTGGTTGCCCTTGCCCGCCTTCACCTTGTAGGGGATGCGGCTGAGCTCCTCGTTGATCTCGTTCATGGTGTGGCCCATGAACCGCTTGACGGAGGCGACGGTGTTCTCGGGGTTGACGACGGCCTGGCGCTTCGCGCCGACGCCGACGACGCGCTCGCCGTTGCTCTTGAAGCCGACGACGCTCGGGAGGGTGCGCGTGCCCTCGGCGGTGGCGATGACGATCGGCTCCCCGCCTTCCATGACGGCGACGACGGAGTTGGTCGTGCCCAGATCGATTCCTACGGTCTTGCCCATTGTTCTATATTGTCGTGAGCCGCAAGAGACTTGAGTGTCCGAGGCTCAATATCTTCTACAACGCCTAAGGTACCCGATCTGTTGCATCCGCTTCTGATGCCCGTGTGCAGGCACGGGTCGAGTCATTCAGAACCCTGACCAGAACTCAGTTTTCGGCGGTAAATCGATGAACCGTGGGTGGGACCCCGCACGTCGACGCTGCAGAGAACACTGGAAAGGATTATGAGTCATGAACCGGCCGTCCAACACCGATTCCGAGGGCGCTTCGCGTCCGCTCACAAGCCCTGAGAACGAAGGAACGACGAGCGCCGGGGCAGGCACGGGCTTCACGTCTCCGCCCGATTGCGCTTAGGCTTAAGCACGAAGTCCGTAAACGGCACCGGGTCGGGCAACGGATCGAGCGGCAGGTCCAACGGCGGCAGCGGAGGCGGTTCCGGAGGCGGCAGCGGAGGTGGTTCGGGCAGCGGGGGAGGCTCGGGTACCGGTGGCGGTGGAACGGGAACAGGCACGAGCACCGGTCCTGAAAAGGGCACGGGCACGATCCTCGTGACCGGCTACTGGCCCCCGACGAACATCGTC
>CAXTOO010000360.1:0-2803 GCA_964245875.1 uncultured Fimbriimonas sp.
CCACGGGCCGGTAGCCCTGCTCCTTGGCCTGGACGACGCGCAGCGCCGACGCCATTCGCGCCTCGGGCGTGGCGACGCTCGTGCCGCCGAACTTCATGACTTTGATCTTCAAGGCCGTAGGCGCGAGGAATCTATTGCTCGCGCCTAAAGCCTACCGCGTCAGTTGTCGATCGTCCCGGCGAACATCCGCGCGATGACGGTGCGACCCGCGACCCCGTTGACCGTGGCGGTCTTCTTCTCGTAGATCCGGCCCTTGAGGTCGACGGACTTGGCGGAGCCATCGATCGCCACGAAGGTGGTCGTTCCCTTCTGGCCCGCATCGTAGACGCAGCTCTTGCCCCCGCCGTAGGCCCCAGACACGTTCTTGCGCGCCCAAGGACCTTGGTAAACCTGTCCCGACCACGGTGTGCTCCCGGCAACGGCGTGTCCTGATGCGGGCACACAGGGCATTCCGTTGGTCAGTGTGCCATCCACGGTGAGGTCCATGTCGAATGCGCCGGCATCGGAAACCATGATGACGTCGGAGATCCGGTCGATCGCCGTCTGCGACAGGGATGGGACGGCGAGACCGCTCAATGCGCCCATGCCGAAAGGTCCGTCGATGAAGGCGACGTTCCCGTAGTTGCCAGGAATCTGGTAGGTCGCGACCGTCGGAGCGCCCATCCAAGTCTGGATGGCCTTGGCCTGCGACACGACGCCGAAGAACATCGCCTGCTTGTACTGCTTCGCGTAGCCCGTGCCGGACACCGAACCCTCGACCGGAGAGGTGTAGATTTCGCGGTTCTTCGTATACGGGTAGACCGTCTCCGTCCAAGGAATGACGTTCGCGGGCGTCGTGTTCATGTTCGTCCCCACGGGCGCCCCGAACGCAGCCGCCTGACCGGCCGCGTCCTCGTACCGCGCGGTGAGCGCGAACGCATCGTCGCTGTCGTTCGAGTATTGGAGATGGCCCAGGCCGATCTGCTTGAGGTTGCTGAGGTTGGCGCTGGCCTTCGCCGCGGCCTTCGCCTGGGCGAACACGGGGAAGAGGATGGCGGCGAGGATCGCGATGATCGCGATGACGACGAGGAGCTCGATGAGCGTAAAGGCCTTTCGCATGGTTTGGTCTCGGAGGGTCTCTCTTACTCAATCATGGTCCGACGGAGCCGAGAGCTCACCTAGGAACGACGATTGATGCCCAAAGCGAACGCTACATGCGCAACATTCGCGCGAACGCGGCATCGAGGACGATGGTGGCGTTTCCGTTCTGGAGGATGCGGCGGTGGGCGTCGGCCAGCAGGGCGGTCCAGCGAGGGTCGGCGTCGGCGTCGCGGGCGACCCAAGCGGCCAGGAGGGCGAGGGTCTCGGCCTGGGCCGCGCGGGCGTTGACGCCCTTGGCCTTCTCCAGCCGCTCGGCGATCGCGCGGACGCGCTCGGTGAGGACCAGCGCCTCGGCACGGCGGCGGGTGGGAAGCGAGCGGGCGAGGTCGGCGAGGTCGCGGTAGGGGCCGGGCTCGCGCAGGATCTCGTCCAGCCGTCCGGGCGCGCCCTCGGCGAGGATCAGGTCGTCGGCGGTCGCCTCGGGGTGGCTCGTGCGCAGAAGGTCGGCGGAGGGGAGGGCGCAGGCGACGGCCAGGCAGCGGGAGCGGATCGTGAGGAGCAGGGTGCCGACGCTGGTGGTGGTGAGGATGAGCTTCGCGTGGGGGTGCGGCTCCTCGAGGGTCTTGAGGAGGGCGTTGGCGGCGTCGCCGTTCATGCGCTCGGCGTCGTGCAGCACCGCGACCTTGTGGCGGGCGTACAGCGTACCCGTGCGGAAGAAGGGCTTGAGCGGGGTCGGGTTCTCCTCGTCGAACGGCTCGCCGGTGATCGCGCCGAGCTTGAAGATGCGGCTCGGCCCGGACGGCCGGAGGTGGAGCAGGTCGGCGTTCTTGTTCCGCTCGAAGGCGCCGCACGACTGGCAGACGCCGCACGCCCCCGCGGGACCGGGTTGGGTGCACAGCCAAGCCTGGGCGAGGAGGCCCGCGAGGGCGGTCGTGCCGCCGCCGGGCGCGCCGTAGAGCAGGACGGCGTGGACCCCGGAGTCGCCGGTGGCGAGCCCGAGGACGAGCCGCTTCGCCCCTTCGAGGCCGTGGAGGGCGTCGAGGCGGTCGGCGGTCGTCATCCGGCTCCCCCTCCTCGTTCCGTCGCGGCGCAAAGGCTACGAACGAGGACAAACCTCATCGCGAACGGAATGAGGAGGGGGCTGGGGGGTGGAGACGGAAGGCGTGGCAAGTCAGTGCCCAGGCTGAAGCCTGGGGCACGTATGCAGGCTGAAGCCTGCGCCCCCCTAAAAACGGTGGAACTGCTCAACGTCCATCACGAACATCACCGCGCCGCCGACGGGCACCTTGACCGGGCTGGGGATGAACGCGCCGGGGGGCGCGGCCTCGAAGGGCATCACGTTCACCAGTTGCTCGCGGCTCTGGCTGTTCTCGCCCACGATCTTGCGAAGGGAGGCCAATTCCGACTCCTCGGAGCCGATGAGGATCGTGGTGTTGCCCTCGCGCAGGAAGCCGCCGGTGGAGCCGATCACGGTGAACTTGAATCCCGCCCGCAGGAGCTCGTCGGTCAGGCGCCCCTTGTCCCGGTTGTGCACGATGCAAACGGCGAGCTTCACGGAGCGGAGTATACAGGGGACAAGAGACAGGGGACAAGGAGGCGTTCCCCCTTGTCCCCTGTCTCTTCACTCCTTATCCCTTAGAGGTCGTTTCACAACTTGGCTTTGTGCCTCCCCTTTGCGCCTTCGCGCCTTTGCGAGAACCTGGAACGGAGAGGGCTTCGTTGC
>CAXTOO010000361.1:0-2802 GCA_964245875.1 uncultured Fimbriimonas sp.
CTGCGCAAGGCCGAGCGCGACCCCGACAAGCGTCCGGCAATCCATGCGGCGATGTAGGCCTGTCATGCGCGACAGAAGGACGGATTTGGCTGTGATTTAATCAATAAACTTCCTTTAGATCGGTAGTCGGATCCATCATGGAATGTCGGTAACCACCCTGTAAGGTCCACCATGAAATTCCTCCTTCGCACCACATCCGTCCTCGCCTTCGCCGCCACCGCCCTCGCCGCTTCGGCCCAGACGGTCACCTTCGAGAACCTCGTCGGCACCGGGACGCAGTCGACCATCTCCAGCGTGGGCAACACGGTAGCCTCCGGCGGCTATACGTTCACCACAACGGGTGCGAACGGACTCGGTTTTTATCCCAACGGGAACTTCGGGAGCTATCCCGGCAACTACACCGGCTCGGTGGCGCTCTTCAACCTCACGGCCAACACGACGGTGGGGATGATCAAGACGGGCGGCGGAGCCTTCGGCATCGCGTCGCTCCAGGTGGCGAACGTCCTCGCGGAGAACGATTCGCGCACCTTCACCTTCGTGGGCACGCACCCCGACGGCACGACGGTGACCCAGTCGACCACGTTTACCCTCAGCGCCCCCTCACGACGATCGCGCTGATGGACTTCACGAACCTCGCCTCGTTCACGCTTACGTCCACGCCTGTCGGCGGGTGGTGGAGGGCGGCGAGCGCAAGGCGGCGTAGTCTTCCTCCCCTCTCTCCTCCGGGGGAGAGGGGTCTACCCTGCGCTCCACTCAAGGTAAGAAGGTACCCAGTCGATCTTGCTAACTTTCAGTACGCGACGTTTGGCAGCGCTTGAAGCCACTACGGGTGACATTTGTTATGGGAAATTGTCGTCTTCCATGCGAAACCTCGTTCTCGTCTCGTTCGTCGCCGCGCTCTCGGTGGGCGCGCAAGCCCAGTCGCTCGACCCGAAGAAGCGGTTCTGCTTCGAGGCCGGACTGTACCTGCCGAGCGCCAGCTTCCCGGACGGCATCAGCACGGACGCCGGCCTGACCCTCGGCCTTGGGGGCGACTTCGTGGTGAAGCAGAACTACGCCGTCGGCCTTGACCTTCGGGATTCGGCGTTCAACATCTCCGACTCGTCGGACAGCGCGACCATCTCGGTCGGCTCTTTGCTCCTGACAGGTCGCTACCGCCTCACGGGCAGCAAGGCGTACGTCGGCGCGGGGCTTGGCTATGGACAGGCCTCGGTCGACATCGATGGCTATAAGATCAAGGGCAACACGGAGTTCGCCTACTCCGCAGAGCTCGGTTACGACTTCACGAACGCCTTCTACGGCATGGCGCGCTACCAGGATGGAAGCTACGTAGGCCTCCGGGGCGTGACCATCGGCGTGGGCGTCCGGTTCTGAGGCGGCATGAGCGAGAGGGGTGCCACGGGTAGAGGCCGATGGCTCCGTGCGGCCGTCACCGGTGTCCGGTCGACCTTGGAGCACGGGTGGCGGGCACGGACATCCCTCTACCCGTGGCACCCTCGGTTCTATACTGAGTCGTGAACGTCGTCCTCGGGGTGTCCGGCTCGGTCGCCGCGTACCGGGCGGCCGACCTCGCGCGGGAGATGATGCGCGCGGGCCACACGGTGCGGGTGCTTCTCACCGACGGCGCACGGCGGTTCGTGACGCCCGCCTTGTTCGAGGCGCTGACGGGGCAGCCGGTCTTGGAGAGCGCGTTCGAGGAGCCGGTCGCGGGGCGGATGGCACACATCGACTGGGCGCGGGCGGCGGACGCGGTGGTGGTCGCGCCCGCGACGGCGAATACGCTGGCGCGGCTTGCGCACGGCATCGGGGACGACATGCTGACGACGCTGGCGCTGGCGACGGCCGCGCCGCTGGTGCTCGCGCCGGCGATGAACCCGCAGATGCTGGAGAACGCGTCGTCGGCGCTGGCGATGCTGGAGGGGCGGGCGACGATCGTGACGCCGGACGAGGGCGACGTGGCGTGCGGCGAGCATGGGCGAGGGAAGCTGGCATCGGTCGTGCGGATCGCAGCGGCGGTAGAGAGCGTGCTGGTGGACCGTCAGAGGCTTGCCGGAAGGAAGGTGCTGATCACGAGCGGACCCACGCAGGAGCCGCTCGACGCGGTGCGGTTTTTGACGAATCGTTCGAGCGGGAAGATGGGCGCGGCGCTGGCGCGGGCGGCGCTGCTGATGGGCGCGGAGGTGACGGTGGTCGCGGGGCCTTCTTCTGCGGCTTATCCTTTGGGCGCGAAGGTGGTGCGGGTTCGGACGGCGTTGGAGATGCACGACGCGGCTTTGTCCCTCGGAGGAGATCTGATCGTGGCGGCGGCGGCGGTGGCGGATTATCGACCTACGTCGGTGGTCGAGGGAAAGATGCGGCGCTCTTCGGAGGCGTTAATGCTGGAGTTGGTGCCCAATCCCGACATCGTGGCGGCGCTCGCCCTCCGGTACCCGTCGGCCACCGTCGTGGGGTTTGCCGCCGAGCCTTCTTCGGATTTGTCCGCCGCGCGCGAGAAGCTGGTTCTTAAAGGACTATTCGCGGTGGCGGCGAACGACGTGTCGGACCCATCGATCGGCTTCGACTCGGACGACAACGCCCTGCGGATGGTGTTCCGGGACGGCACGGTGCGGGAGAGCGGGCGGCGTTCGAAGGTCGCCTGCGCACGGTGGCTTCTGGAGCAGGTCGTTCCTGCCGTACAATAAATCCTCATGGCTCTTCCGAAGGCCCTTACGCTTGCCCAGTTCATGCTCTGGGAGTCGAAGCAGGAAGACAAGCACGAGTTCGAACGCGGGCGAATCGTGCCGCGCATCGTCGCGATGGCGG
>CAXTOO010000362.1:0-2802 GCA_964245875.1 uncultured Fimbriimonas sp.
CCCTGGACCTACGCCCCGCCGCCCCTCAGAGCCGTGGCCTGAGGACGACGCTTACGTTAGAGCTTCGCGCCCTTTCCGATGAAGTAGCCGGTCGTATCCGGGTCCGTCATCTGGCTCGTCAGCCTGCCGAGAAGCGTCTTCCCATCCGGACCGCGTGCGTTGACGTCGGCGCCGTTGCGCAGAAGCAACTCGATCAGTTTCGCGTCTTTCTGGATGCGCGGGATGAGGAGGAAACGACCGCTGTCGGCTTCGAAGGCCGAAAACAGGATGTCGGCGGGCACCGCAGCCTTCACCGAGATGAGAGCATCTACGACGCCGAGCGCATCGGCACCATAGCCCCTGACGTTTTGGATGGCGTAGGCGATCGGTGTCGTCAAATACGTTCCACCGACCTTCTCGATGTCGACACAATGATTATCGCCGTCCTTCGTCATGAAAGCGTACCGGGTTTCGCCGGCGATGGCGTTGCGTCTGATCTTGAACTGAAGGCTGCCATCGTTCCAAGTTGGAAAACCGCCGCTGTAGGTCTTGATAAACTTGCCGTTCGGATCGGCCCCGAGGGCGACGAGACTTCTCACGCCGTCGGTCGACGATAGTCTGACCGCGTGGGACAGGAGCGTGGAACCCACACAGTTCGTGCGCTGCGCTCCCTCTCTGCCGGCGAGTTTGCCGACGACACGGCCCCAGTTTTCGTCAACGCCCTTCATGGTATTCGGGATCTGTATGTACGTGTAGAACTCTGCTTTGGTCATGTCCCAGATGGCAACGAATCCACCCCTGTCAGGCCAGGAGAACACGTTCAGGCCGATGGGGATCGTCTCGGTGTTCTTCATCGTATTAATCATGTCGGCAGCGTAGAAATCGTCCACAGCCATCCATTTCCTGCAGTCGAAAAACGCCCCTCTGAGGCCCGCCGTGAACTCTTCCTTCGAGATCGCGCCCTGCTTCACCAGCTCTTTTGCGTTTCCGTACTGCATCGAGTTTCTTTTGCAGAGCGCTTCGCTCACGAGGTCCGCGCCCTGAGCAAATACCGGCGATATCACAAATCGACCCCAAGCGATAAGGATCGCAGCTAGCAGACAGACAGCGCGCACTTGTTTCCTCCGCCATTAATCGGGATCGAGGCAGGGACGAGATCGCCGGTTTGATCTCCACAGCTCCCGACAGATCCCAGAAACTTATCTCGGCTTACGTAGGTCTATGTACAGTCCGCTTCCTGCTGCGGCCGGATCGCGCGAATGGTGATCCGCCCGGGATACACCTGCAAGTTGGATCAGAGCGTCCGCCCCCCCTCGGACACGATGATGAAGCCGCCGTCTTCGCGCGGTCGCAGGCGCATCTCGCTCACCCCCCGGCCGGAGCGCCGCCCCCGCGCGCCGGCGACCGCGTACGCGTACCGGAACGACACGGCGAGCTCGTCGCCCTCGGCAGTCACGACCATCGTGTTGCGCTCGAGCGTGAAGGCCCGCTCCGGCCACTGGCCGAAGTAGCGGATCTTGTCCCGCAGGACTTCCGCGACCGCCACGTCGCGCCGACCGAAGTACGCGACCTGCGCGCCGTAGAGCGGGCGCAGATCCTCAGGAGTGTGCGGGCCGGGCCGGAACAGCGTCGCCTCGACGAAGGCGGCGATGCGCTCCTGGGCCGAGCCGCGCGGCGCGCGGGACCGCTCCCGCGACAGGGCTTCGGCGGCCGGGGCGGTCCGCGCGGCGGTCACGGGCGCGGGGGCATCCCCCTGAGCCACGAAGCGCCGGCCGTCGAAGCGGTGGTCGACCGCGTCGACGCAGCTGGTCCCCGCGCAGGTGCGGATCGTGCCGTCGGTGGCCACCCGCATCGTCCATCCCGCCCCTGCGTCCAGCAGGGTGCGGAACAGGTCGGTGCCGCCGTCGTAGCGCCCCGTGTTGGACCGCCGTCGCGCCGGGAGATCCTTAAAGCCAGAGAACTCGAGGACGCAGAAGCGCCCGAACCCGGGCCCGTCCCCGCCCTTGTAGGTGAGGAACAGTTCGGGGCGCCGGTCGCCGTTGACGTCGCGCAGCGCGAGCTCGATCGCGTCGATCTGCGTGGGGAGGCGGCAGTTCGCGATCGTGGCGCGCACCCCCTCCTTCTCGATCACGACCTGGACAACGTCGCGCTCATTGTAGACGGTGATTACCTCGTCGCGTCCGTCCCGGTCGAGATCGTAAGACAAGCTCATCGAAAGCGCGCCGCCGCCGACGGCCCGGTAGCGCGCGTACTCCGCCTTGCTCAGGTTCGACGGCCGTCCTTGGGTCCAGCTCGCCTGCGCGACGAAGTCCCCCCGCAGCTTCGAGAAGCCTGTGGTGCCCTTCAGCACGAGGGCGCGGTCGGCGTCCGAGAGCGGCGCGCGGCCGTTCGTCAGATCGTACTCGACCCGCGCCCGCACGTTGCCGCCGAGCCTCACGTCGCGCGTCCAGTCGCTTACGACCTGCGGCACCTGCCGGCCCTGCGTCACGGCCCGGACGTAGGCGCTCGCGTGCCGGATCACCGCGGCGAACTCCTGCTCCTGCCCCGCGAGCGCCTCGAGGAGCCCCTCCATAAGGAAGGAGTTCGCGCCCGTGCCGTCGTAGGAGACCTCGCGCGGCTGGGCGGCGAAGAAGGTGAGCATCTCGGCGTGGCCCTCGCCACCCCCGGTACCCAGGGGCGCGAGACCGCGCCCGACCGCGCGCGCGGCGGTCCGCGCCGCGCCGCCCGGATCGCCGCCCCCCGGAGCCGGGGCGCCCGTCACGACCTGCACTGTCGCGTCCATGGGCAGCGGGTTGTCGCGGCAGGCGTCGATCAGAAGCGCGA
>CAXTOO010000363.1:0-443 GCA_964245875.1 uncultured Fimbriimonas sp.
GGCCTCACGCGCGAGCTCGCCGCCGAGTGGGCGCCGTACGGCGTGGCGGTCTGTGCCGCCGCGGCCGGCCACATGGCCACGGAGTCGCTGCGCAAGTACCCCAAGGAGGTCCTGGCCTCGGCGGCGCGCAGCGTCCCGCTGCAGCGCCTCGGCCGCGTGGAGGAGCACGCCTGGCTGATCGCTCTGCTGGCCTCGCCGCTGGGTGCGCGGTTCAGCGGCTCGGTCGTGACGCTCGACGGGGCCCGCGACAACTGGTTCGGCCCCTGGCCACCGGAGACCCTGAAGAACGAACAGGGCGAGGTCTCGACGGAGGAGCGGCGCTAGTCTCTGCCCTCCTCGCGGGCGAGGTGTCAACGGCTGCACGCTAGCCTTCCAAGCTAGAGGAACGGGTCCGATTCCCGTCGCCCGCTTCTGCGTCACCAGCTCACAGCTACAGTGACGCG
>CAXTOO010000363.1:453-2795 GCA_964245875.1 uncultured Fimbriimonas sp.
CCGTCCCGAGGCCCTATGATCCGCGACGCTTGGGGGAATGAGTCAATGGCTACACGCGCGGTCTCCAAAACCGTGAATCTGGGTTCGAATCCCAGTTCCCCCGCTTGGATCCGGGCCTGACGGCGGGCCCGGCCGCCTGACCGCTACGCTCCCGTCCTCAGATCCTGGCGGGCGAGGTGTTGTGGTTGCACAGGAGCCTTCCAAGCTCTTAGGGCGGGTTCGATTCCCGTCGCCCGCTTGATCTACGGGGAGTGGCGCAGTCTGGTAGCGCACCCGGCTGGGGGCCGGGCGGTCGCAGGTTCAAATCCTGTCTCCCCGACTGCATCGAAGGGCCCGCGAGAGCGGGCCCTTTGGCGTGTGTCACGGCTGCGCACCGGTGCGTACGGCCGTCCCGTAGGGCTGTATAGCATCCGCGACGTGGTCCGGCGACTCCCCTTCACGGTGGCAGCATCGATCGTTCTTTGCGCGCTCGGGGCGTCCTCGGCGTCCGCCGATCTCGGCCCGAAGCCTGGCGTCTGCGTGACGCTGGAGGAGCAGGGCTGCTCGATCGGCGGGGGAGGGGCGACGGTGACCTGGGTCTCCTCCGGAACCGAGATGAAGCGCTCGCCGGTCGCCTCTCCGATCCGGGTCTTCACAAGATAGCGTCCGGCGGGCAGACCGATCTCCACCGTTCCGATTCCCTCGATCACCTTCTCAAATCGGGAGTCGACGACGACGACCTCGGTCATCTCGTTTCCCGTATCGATCTTGACGTGGAAAACCTCCCGCTCAGTACCGTTCATCGATCTTCTCCCACGCGACCCGGATCGCCTTCTCCAGGCTTCCGTCGCGACGTAGAAAGTAGAAACCCGGCGTCAGGTCGATCTCGATCGGCCCTGCCGCCAGATCCTGCTGGGCGACCGCCTCGTTGGTGAGGCCGTCGAACAGGGTCGCGACCCCCACTGCCCCGGGAGCGCCGACGACGCGCAGATGGGTCTTCCGGTCGACGGCGGGCTGCGCGATGGAGAACGACGTCGCGCCCTCGTTGCAGCTGATGTCCGGTGTGGCGTCCAGCATCTTCTCCACCGCGTTGATCATGTAGCTTCTCAGGGATTCGCTCCGAACGGTGCCGTTCTTCGCCGCGAGTCCCCTAACGCCGGTCAGAAAGGCGTTGGTCAGGACGCCGCCTTCGGCGTCGTTGAACTTGACCTCCTTGGTCTTCAGTCCGACGGGGCAGGGGAAGGCGTCGAATCTGAGAACCCTTCCGGCGTTGGGGCTCACCGTCGCCTTGCGCGCGAAACTGGGCTCGGGCGCGAAGTCGATCTGCTCGCGGCAGGCGTCGGCGATGAGCACGACCTCCCGGAAGAAGGCGTAGCTCCGGATGTACTCCGCGAGGGGCTGCATCGGGATCGCCTCGCCCAGGTTGTTGGCCCAAGCGTTCGCCATGAAGACCGCCGTCTTGCCGCTCGAATGATGGCCGTGGCCCGCGAAGAACAGGTAGAGGCGGTCTCCGAGCGGGAAGTCGCCGGCCAACGCGATGCCCTCCTCGACCAAGGCGTCGAGCCAGTCGTAGATCTGGCTCATCACCGGCTTGGCGGTGGACCATTTCTGGGGAGGGCCTCCCGGATTGCACGCGCTGGTCGTGACGATCGTGATGTCGGTGGCCGGGTTCAGCTTGCCGCCTTCGTCGCTCGTCAGCCAGTCCTTCATCGCCGCGACGTCGTTCTCCGGCCCCTTGAGGTTGCCGATACCGGGATAGGCGTTGATCCCCACCAGCAAGGCGCGCGCGACCATCTTCCTAAAAGCCGTTCCGGAGGATGTCGCGGATGCCGGCCACGGTCGAGTTCGGCTCGTCCCTGGTCATGAGGCTGTGGCCGAAGTCGCCGTGGGAGACGGCGTTCGCGCACAGCCTGGGGTCCGCGTTCTGGGAAATCGACCAGCACCCGCGAGCGGTGCCGGAGGCGATGTACGCCTGGACGGCGCCGACCGAGGGGTCGCCGCCGTTCCAGACGTTCGGGTCGTAGAACCGCGCCATTCCCACGATGGGCGAATCCACCTCCTTCTCCAGGATGCCCGCGATAAAGTAGAGCAGAGAGCGGGGATAGAACCACTTGGCCCCGCTGCCCTCGCTGTCCGTTCGGACGAGGACGTCCTTGCGCTCGTTCTCGTCCGACATCGTGAACATGCGGAAGTTGCGGATGGAGGGCTGAGCCTCGGCGAGCGCCTCGGCGAAAAGGTCCATGCGGACCGCGGGCGCGAGGAAGACCACGTCGACCGGCTTCGTGACGCCGGCCGCCTTCATCGCGATCAGCATCTCGCAGATAAAGACCGCTCCCGCGCTGTGGCCCACGAGCAGAACCTCT
>CAXTOO010000364.1:0-2783 GCA_964245875.1 uncultured Fimbriimonas sp.
CAGCATCTCGCAGATAAAGACCGCTCCCGCGCTGTGGCCCACGAGCAGAACCTCTTTGCCCGGCGGCAAGGCCGCGATCTCCGCGATCAGGGCCGTCCCCCCGAACGTCGGGCCGGGTTTGAACGCGTCCTTCGCGTAGACCTTCATCTGGCCCCATACGCTCTGGCCGAGGACGCTGCCGTAAAGGCCGCGGAGGACCTCTTCGGTCGCCGTCGCGTGAAGGCCATGGTCCTTGCGCTGGACGAACCGAAGGATCACGTCCTTGACGATGCCGAGAATCCTGAGCGCGACCCCGACGGGGATTCCCCGGGTGTCCGCGCTCTCCGCGGCCAGCTCGTCGAGCGCCGCCTCGTCCATCATGCTCTTCTTCGGGAGGATCAGCGGATCGGAGAAGGCGGCCCGGGTCGCCTCCTCGGCCGTGCCGACGTGGGCCGCGATCGCGGCGTGGAACTCGCCCACGAGCTTCGAGTCCCGGGCGAACTCCATTTCGAGCTGCCTTTCCTGGATTCCGGTCAGCGGCTCCAGCGCGCTCAGGTCGATGCCCGCCAAAGGCGAGACGACGTCGCCTTCTCCCACCGAGCTTCGGGCGAGATCGGCGGCCAGAAACGTCCCCGGCTGGTAGTCCAGGGTCAATCCTCGGAACCCGACGGTCTCCTTCGCCTTCGCCCAAACCGCGCTCATCACGCGGTCCAGCGCCACCTGGAAGACCGTGTCCTGCGCGATCCGGGCCCAACTCTGTCCCAGGACCTCGAAGATGCCGGTGTGCCAGATCGGGAAGAGGCAGGCCGCCGACGCCGAGTATTGGTCGCTGAGGTCGATCGCGTTCTTGATCGCGGCCTCCTCGCCGACGAGCCCGCCGTGAAGGTGGACGAGCAGCGTCCGGTGCGGCCCCTCCTTGAACCTGGTAAAGAGGCTCGACAGGTCCGGCGGGGTCGTTCCGCTGAACTCGCCTTTGACGAGGCTCATCATCGATGTGGGATCCAATCTCATTCTTTCCACCGGCGCATCGTCGCTACGGTCCCCACCTTACCACGGTTGCAGGACGGCTTCTGGGCTCCGACGCGGCTTGGGCAGGAGCATCGGGGGACGGACGGGTCTCGCCAAGCCGCCCCTACCGCCCCTATGCCGAAACGGCGGTTCCGTCGTTCGTATCCGGCGTGGGCCCCGCGGTCACGCCCCGGATCGCGGAGCAGAAGGCGGCTCTAGGGCGCCCTGGCCGACTCAGGTCTCGGATTGTCGCGTGAGCGAGCCTCCGAGGTTATCGGGGTCGGCAACGAGGTACGAGCTTTCTCCATGGCGGCGACCCTCTCCGCCATGGACCGAGGCAGCTCGGCCCTCCACGATGCGCTTCATCCGCGGCCGGTCAGGGCGCGGGAAAGATCCGTCCCGCCCTCCGCGGCAATGCCGGGAACACGCACCCTACGGGGCGAGCACCCGCTGCCGGAACGACTCCCAAGGGAACGCCGTGCCCGGGTCGGACCTTCGGGTGGGGTCGAGCTTCGCGTGCGACACCACGTGCCTCAGGTTCGGGTACTTGGCCCAGCAGTGCCTGACGATCTCGGCGGCCATCCCCACCTGCCAGTCCGAGAACGGGTCGCTCGGCGTCTGGGCGTTCACGATCTCGATCCCGAGCGAGAAGCGGTTGACGCGGTTGTGGTCGTTCCAGACGTCCGGGTTGTGGCAGGAGTTCTGGACGTGCCACGCGGCGCGGTGCTCGGGGATGCAGGCCCAGGCGTACTGCCCGTGCTCCGGCTCGTCCTCGTCGGGCACCAGCCAGTGGAAGCTGGCCTCCCTGCTCTCGATCACGGAGACCGCGCCGCTCGACGACGAGCCGTCCGTGGCGTGGATCACGACGGCGCGGATGCCGTCGATCGGGTCGTACAGCCTCTGGGTCGAGGAGACGTCCGCGTACGCCGTGATCCCGGGTTACCACCGCTCGCTCAGGTCGAAGAGCTGGGGCCTTCCCTCCTGGGGAAGGTCGAACTGGAAGGTGTGGGGGTTTGCCATCCTATAGATCCTCTGCGGTCGATGCAACAAAGAGTGTACATCATGTTTCGAGACGGCGAGAACGCTCGTCGCGCTCCGTACGCGAGAGGCGCGCCTCCTCGCAGGAGGAGCAATGCACCTTGGACCTAGCTCATGCGCCCGGCGAAGCGTATCTCGGACCGCTTTCCGCCAGCGCCGTCGTACGCGAAGTGGACGATCAGGTAAGCGTGCGGGAAGTTACCCTCGAACCCCGTCGTGGGGCGGAACGTCGGCGCGTCGAGGTCGTCGCCGTCGAGGGACAGCGTCAGCTTCTTGACCTCGGTCGCGTCGAGCTTCCGCTCGGCGCCATCCTGGGTCCACGCCCACCTCGCCCAGACGCCGTCGGAGGCGTTCAGGCCGAAGTTGTGGCCCGTCACGGCGTGCCCGAGTTTCTTCCCGTCGACCTCGACCGTCCAGCGGCCGTTCGGGAGGGGGTGCGCCCCGTGCTCGATCAGGGCGCGGATGAAGTCGTGGAGGCTCTTTCCGTCGAGCGCCTTGACGAGCACGACCAAAGCGGCGGTGTCCATCCCTGCATAGTACACCAGACAGGTGCACCTACCTTGTTCTTTAGACCTCAAGCACGTCGCTCGCCTCCGGGCGGAGATCGAACCCAGGACGAAGGACGCCGGAGGGCGTGACGGGCTAGCGAGGCAGAGGATTTCTCCGCGGCCCGGAGACGGCTCTCCTACCTTCCGAGCGTTCGGCCGGGGCTCACCCTCACCCCGATCGCGGCGACGTGCGCGTCGAGGTCCCGCCCC
>CAXTOO010000365.1:0-2777 GCA_964245875.1 uncultured Fimbriimonas sp.
GAGCGCACCGCCGACGCCTGGCTCGAGGAGGCGAACGCCCTCATCGCCCAGGGCCATTATCGGGAGGCCGTGCGCGGGCTGTACGTCGCCGGGCTGCTCCGCTTCGACGAGGCGGGCGTCGCCCGCTTCGACCGCCACCAGACGAACTGGGAGCACCTGCGCCGCATCGAGGCCAGCCCCAAGCGGCCCGGGGGCACGGAGGTCCGCGACGCCACCGGAAGGTTCGACCGCGTCTGGTACGGCCACCTTGGCGCGACCCTCGACGACGCCCACCTCATGCGCGCGTGGTACGACGGCCTCGTCCGCCGCCTCGCCGAGGTGAAGCCCGCGTGAGGTGGATCGCCGCGACCCTCCTGGGCCTGCTCGCCCTCGCCTACGCGCTCATCGCGCTCGCCGCCCCCAGCGCCGCCGTTCGGCCCGCGCCGGACGACCAAGGCCAGGGGGGGCTCTCGTCCCTCACCGCCGCCCTGCGCGCCGCAGGCTACCGCGTCGCGTTCGACCGCTCGTCGCGTCCCCGCCTCGCGAAGGACGACGTGGTCGTCACGCCCGTCCTCCCCAAGGACGAGGACATGGAAGGTTTCGGCGTCCCGAAGGAGGTGGTGCGCTTCGTCGCGGAGGGCGGGCGCGCCTTCGCGCTCGGCGTGCCGAAGGAGATCCAGCCGGTCGGCCGTACGCTGGCCGTTCGCGACATTCGGGGGCGCCGCGCGAAGGTCGACGACACCCAGACCTCCGAGTTCGCCCCGCCCGAAGGCCAGCTCGCGGGGGCGAGCGACTGGACGGGCGACGAGCGCATCCTCTCCCAGCTGGTCCAGGTCGGGAAGGGTCGGATCGCCCGGCTGGACGACGGCGCGCTCGCGACCAACCGCTTCCTCGCGCGCAACGACAACGCCCGCGTCGTGCTGTCCACCCTCGCCACCGTCGCGCGTCCCGGCGACCGACTCGTGTTCGTCGCGGAGGGCTACGGCGAGGCTGAGAACCTCGGCCCCATCGAAGCGATCGGCCCTTGGGCGGTCGGCGCGCTCTGGCAGTCGCTCGCCGTTCTGGCCGCCTACGGGGCGGCGCGGGGCATCCGCTTCGGCCTGCCCGCCCCCGAGGTCCGCGTCCGGCGCGGCGCGCGCGAGCTGCTCGACGCGCTCGCGGGCCACTACCGTCGTGGGCGGCGAACCGACGCGCCGCTCGCCGCCGCCGCCCGCGAGCGGCCCGACGACTACGAGGCCCAGGCGATCGCCGCGCGCGCGAAGGTCCCCGAGGCGGAGGCCCGCCGCATCCTCATGGAGATCGAGGCCCGCCCCCGCTCCCGCCGCTAGCTTTGGGAGTGCGGGAGCTTGCTCCCGCCCCTACGGTCCCGGCTTCGCCGCGAACGGCCCGCTCTTCGACGCCAGCATCTTGTCGAACGCATCGAGCATCGCCTTGCCCTGCGCGTCCAGCTTCTTCGGGTCGGCCGCGGCGGCGGGGAACCACCGCTTCTCCCCTAGAACGTAGCCGTGCTTCGCCACCAGCTCCGACTGGAGCTCCGGCATGTGCTTCGCCCCGTAGAACACCGCGATCGACTTCGGCGCGCGCGTCGAGAACGATGCGTCGTTCAGCGCGTCGACCACCGCCTTGTTCCGCGCCTTGAGCACGATCGCCTCCGTCGCCGCGTCGAAGCCCAGCGCCCCCTCGCTGCCCGCGGCCTTGATCATCAGGATCTTGAACGCCTCCTTGACGCCCGGCGTCGCCATGCCCATGAGGGTCGAGAGCTGCTTCGCCATGGGCGAGCTCGGATTGAGGATGCCCTTTACCTGGTCGAAGCCGCTGGGCTTGCCGTTGGCCGACGCCTTGTTCAGCCGCTCCAGGTCGTCCATCGTGAGGTCGACGTTGTACCAGTTCGGATGCTTGTAGTCGATGTCCGCGAGCTGGAAGTCGAGGCCGATCGCGTCGCTGATGACCCGGTACGTCGGCTTCGGCGCGTCGGGGAGAGGTGCGGCGGGTTTTTGCGCGATCGTCGGCGCCTTCGCCGATGGGCGCACGCCCTCGTAGAACACCGCGCCCTGCGCGTCGAGAAGCTCTTGCAGTGAAGTGTAGTACGACCTCGCGCCGATGTGGATCGCGCCCACGAGCCACACGTCGGGCTTGCCCGCGGCGACGAACCGCTGCGCGGCGGTGCTCATCTCGTACGTGCCGTCGGGCTTGGTCACGAACCGGGTGTAGGTCACCGGCGCGACCGCCTGGGCGAGGACCAGCGAGGCGAGGATCGGAAGCATCAAGGCCCTTCTACGCCCGCCGGGGGCGGAACCGCACCCGCCGATTGCGGGTCTAAGGTGCGATGAACCTTCACCGCCTCGTCGCGGCCACCGCCGCCACCACCCTCGTCGGGGGCCTTGCGCTCGCCCACGGCTTCGCCGATCGCCGCATCCACGTCTCGAGCGACCACTACCGCTACAAGTCGGTCGACCTTCGGAACCGAGGCGTTCGCCTCGTTCGCCAGCGCTCCAAGGCGCCCTGCGTCCAGGGACGCACCTGGGGCTACACCGCCCGGAAGCTCTGGGTTACGAAGGGCTGCGCGGGCGACTTCGCCTACACCGAACGCCGACGCTGAGGCTCCTAAACGCGAGGCGCTTGTAGCCGCACGCGTAGCCTGCAATCCCTTCCAGCATCTCTATGTGGCTTGGTGTCCGCTCTGGAAAGCCTCCAAGCCGGGTCTTTCGAGACCCCGAGGACGGAACGGTAAACTGGGGCTTCGCCAGGCCCCTTCATGGACCAGTCCCACATCCGCAACTTCTGCATCATCGCGCACA
>CAXTOO010000366.1:0-2736 GCA_964245875.1 uncultured Fimbriimonas sp.
CGGCGGAGCTCGTCCGCCGCGATCTCCAGCTCGTGGACGTCGGCGCAGACCACGGTCCAACCGCCCGTGCCGGACTTCTGAGCGTGGGCGAGGTGCCAGCGCATCGTCCCGTCGGAGAGACGACGGAGGCGCAGCTTGGCCTGCGACCGGCCCGCGTCGGAGGCCAGGCGAAGGGCGTCGTCGTACGGCCCTTGGTCCTCGGGGGCGACAGGGACGGTCGAGCCTCCGGCGTACCCGCGGAAGAGGGCGTTGCCCTCGACGAGCCGTCCCTCTCCATCGAGCCGCCACGCGAGGAGGGGAATCGCGTCCAGCGACTCTTCCCGGTTGCCGGGGGGCACGCGTTCGGCGACCTCGCGGACGATGGCGGTGTAGTGGGGCTTGCCGTCCACCGACTGGCGCACGACGCTCGCCTCGCACGGAAAGTCGGAGCCGTCCTTCCGCACTCTGCGCGCCTTCGGTCGATCGGGGGACGCAAGGGAGCCGAACGCCTTGATGTACGCCTGGGAGCCGCCTTGCCGCGCGTCGGGGATGAGCGTCGGGAGCGGCCTTCCCACGATCTCGTCGAGGGCGTACCCGAACATTCGGAGGGCCGAGTCGTTCAGGCCGACGATCGCCAAGCCCCCGTCCACCGACACGATCGCGATCGGCGCGAACGCGAAGAGGGCCTGGTAGCGCTCCTCCGACTCCTGCCGCCGCGCGTGGGCATCGTGCTCGAGGGTGACGTCCTCAATGAGGCTCACCCGCCCTCCGATCTCGGCTCCCTCGTGCCAGGAGTCGCCGTGGGACCGGACCCAGAGGGCCGTTCCGTCGGGCCGCACGTAGCGGTGCTCGGAGTTGTAGGGCGTGCCCTCGTGGAGGCAGCGCTCCCAGGTCTCGACGACCCGGTCCCGGTCCTCGGAGTGGACCAGGCTGTTCACGCCGTTCGCCACCAGGTCCTCCAGGGTCTGGCCGGTGATCCTTTCGTGGGCGGGGTTGGCGTAGAGGGCGGCCCCCGCGGCGTCGGTGAGGATGATGCCCATGGGCGAGGCCTCGAGCACCTTGCGGAAGCGCGCCTCAGTCCCTTGGAGCACGGCGTTCGCCCGGTTCATGAGGGCGCGCAGGTAGCGCGCCACGATCTCGGTGCGTCCCAGAGGTCCGTACTTGATCCGGATGCGGCCCCAGTAGGTGCTGACCGTCGCGAGGCTGATGCCCAGATCGTTGGCGATGGCCTGGTCGGTGAGGCCGTTCGTCGCCATCTCCAGGAGCTGGAGCTCGCGCGGGGAAAGGGAGTCGACAAGGGCACCCTCGTCGTCTCCGTGGTGCCCGCTGGCGAAGCTCATGCCCTATTGTACGTCGGGGGTTCCAATGACGCCCTGGCGTTGACTCCGAAGGGGCGGCTTGTCGTGGGGAGCCCGTCTGCGCGACTCTGAAGGCATGAACGCTCTGCAAGAGAAGCCGGAAGGAACGCGGGAAGCCCGGGCGACGATGAGGACCCTGATCGGGGTCGATGGAGACGGGCTGTACCGATCGGCCGTCGATCTCGTCGGACGCCTCCGGTTCGCGGGCAACGAGGCGACGCTGGCCCACGTGGAGTCGGCGGTGGGACTCATGGGCAATCCGGGGCCGATGGTCTACGACTACCGGACCGCCGCCGAAATCGAGGGCACCTTGCGCACCGTGGGCCGGACGCTGCTGGAAGAGGCGTCCCACGCGGCGAGCGCCGCGGGCCTCGGCGACGAGCCGAAGACCGCGTACGCCGTCGGCGGCGCGTCGGCCACGCTGCTCGACCTTGCGGACAAGGAGCGAACCGACCTCGTCGCGATCGGCTCGCACGGGCGCGGCCCGACGGAGAGCTTCTTCCTGGGCAGCGTGGGACGTGCCTTCGCGATCGGCGCCCACCAGTCGTTCCTCATCGCCCGCGGCGAGCCGAAGACCAAGGGGCCGGTGCGCGCCGTGTTCGCCTCGGACGGGTCCGAGTACGCGGATCGCTGCTTCGCCCGTTTGCTCGACATGGATCCCCAGGGGCTGGAGCGCGTCACGGTCGTGACGGCGACGGACGCGACGAAGGAGAGCGACTTCGCGGCCTCCGGCACGCCCTACACGATGTCGGACGCCGAGGATCGGATGCGGGAGCACGGAGCGGAGATGACGGCCCGCCTCGCGGCGAAGGGGATCGGCGCGGAGTTCCGCTTCGCGCAGGGGCACCCCGCCGAGGCCCTGAGGGAGGCGATGCGCGAGACGAGCTCCGATCTGATGATCCTCGGCGCGCGGGGGCACGGCCTCATGGAGCGGGTGTTCATCGGCAGCCTCGCGCTCCACATCGTGGTCGCCGAGCCGTATTCGGTGCTCGTGCTCCGGATGCCGCAGTGAAGGGACGCGTCGCGGGCAAGGTCGCGCTGGTGACGGGAGCTTCGCTGGGCATCGGAAGGGCCTGCGCCTCGCGGAGGCGGGCGCCGTGGCCGCCGTCACGGACGTGATGGACGAGGAGGGCGAGGTCGAGCGCGTGCTGGCGAGCGTGAAGCAGGAGTTCGGCAACGTGACCGTGCTCGTGAACAACGCGGGGATCCGCGGCCCGCAGAGGCCCACACACGAGATCGCGTCCGAGGAGTGGGACGCGCTCATGGAGGTCAACGTCAAGGGCGTATTCTTCACGACGAAGCACACCCTGCCCCAGATGTTCGAGGTGGGGTGCGGCAGCATCGTCAACATGTCGTCGATCTACGGCCTCGTCGGCGCGCCCGACCTGTCCGCGTACCA
>CAXTOO010000367.1:0-2712 GCA_964245875.1 uncultured Fimbriimonas sp.
AGAGCACGTACACGATCTCGTTCAACGACCGCAGCCTGCTGAGCCAGTAAGGGGACGAGGTACACCCTCCTGTCCCTTGTCCCCTAACTCCCTAACCCCTTCCCCCGTAGAACCTTCGTGAGCGAACCGGACGCGCCGCCCGAAGCCCCGCGCAACCCCATCGGATGGATCGCCCTCGGACTCCTTTTCCTCATGACCGCGTACGGGCTGGTCGCGAGCTTCTCCTCGGCAGGGGAGAGGAGCCTTCGGTCGCGCTGGCTGGAGTCGCTGCGAGGCTCCCTCGTGACCCGCGAGGTCGGCGCGCGCGTGGGACTCCCGGAGCGCGACGCCCGACTCAGGAGGCTCGAGAGGCAACTCGAGCCCTACCGCACCACTCCTGAGTGGGGGGCGTACTGGATCGCCATCCGGACGGAGCTTCGCGAACCAACCACCGCCGCCGACGCGGCGGTCGTTCGGCGCTCGAAGGAGCCCATCATGCGGGACATCGGCGAGGCCTACGCGATGCGCCCCGCCATGCCCGCGAAGGCCCTTGCCCTGGCGCGGAAGCTCGACGGTCGAGGCACGCTCAGCCGCCTCGCGGCGACCCACCTGCGCGAGGCGGCGGGCCTGCCGGGGGCACGGTCCTGGATCCGTTCGGCGGCGGACCACTACCTCCTGGCCGTCGGCGTGTGCGGCCTCCTCGGAGGGGCGAGCTTTCTCGCCTGGGCGGGGCTTCTCGTCGCGGCGCTTTCCGGCCAGCTGCCGAAGCGCGGCCCGCCCTACGCCGCGCAAGTCCCCGCCGACGCCGACCGCCTCGCCATGCGGGCGGCGGCGCTGTTCTTCGGGTTCGGGGTGCTTCCGCTGCCCTTTGCCTGGCTCCACGCGCCGGCGCCGGCGCGATCCCTGGGGGTCGGAATCGCGATGTTCTTCCTGGTCCCCCTCCTGCTCCGCCGCGCGCCGTCGTTCGAGGAGATCGTGGGCGCGCGCGAAGGCTTCGGGCGCAAGGTGCTCCTGGGTCTGTGGGCCTTCCTGCTGGAGATCCCGGTCATCATGATCGTGGCGTTCGTCGGCACACGGCTCTTCCGGGGGCTTCCCCAGAACGAGCACCCGGCCTCGTCGACGCTGATGAACACGCACGACCTGGCGACGATCGCCTCGCTCCTGTTCTTCGGCGCGGTGGTCGCGCCGTTCTGGGAGGAGACGATGTTCCGGGGCCTGCTCCTGCCCGCCCTGCGCCGCGTCCTGAACGGCCCGCTCCCGGCGGCGCTTCTCTCCTCGTTCCTCTTCGCCTGCATCCACCCCCAGGGTCCGGGCGGCTGGCTCGGGCTGACGGCGTTCGCCTTGTGCTCGTGCGTCCTCGTCAACCGCACCCGCTCGCTGGTGCCGTCGATGGTGATGCACGCGGCGCACAACGGGACGCTGCTCGTGCTCGCCGTCCTGATCGGAAGCTAGGCGACGACGTTCGAGGCCTTGGACCAAAGGCCCAATGGTGGCGCGGGCGCCCCGCCCGCAGCCTTTTCGCCTAAGAGGGTGTTGTGATTCGTCACGGCGACGCCTGCGTCACCCCTTCCTTTCACTCCGGCGAGAGGAAGGGGACGGGGGATGGAGAGTCCGGACAAGACCGCAGCCTTACCGCCTAACGATCCAGCACGCCCACCGCGACGACCTCCACCCCCGCGACCCGCTCCGCCCGCGTGAACCGCGCGTGGCCGAAAGCAACCTCCAACGTCTTCGCATCGCGCCAGCGCGCCGTCATCCCCGGCGCGCCGAACGCGACGAAAACGTCCTCGTCCCCCACGCGGGCGACGAAGGCCGGAGGCTGCGGCGCGTGGGCCTCGATCTCCACCACCGTCGCGACGCGCCGACCGTCGGGCGACGCCGCCCGCGCGAGGACGCGCTCTGCGGGAGTCGACCGCGCGATGGCGAGGTACGCGGCCGCGAAGAGGACGGCGGGCACGCCGAAGCAGAACGCGATTCCGACTCGGGCGGTCATGGCCTCCTCAAGCTACCAGGGCACGACGCCGTGGCGATCGAAGTAGCCGCCGGTGGGGCCATCCTCCGGCAACTGCGCGAGCCGCAGGATCGCCTCCGAGCCCTCCTCGATGGTCTGCGGCCCGCTGTTGCCGTTCAGGTCGGTCGCGGTGTAGCCGGGATCGGCGGCGTTGACCTTGATCGCGGTCTCGCGCAGCTCATAGGCAAGCTGCACCGTCATCATGTTCAGGGCCGCCTTCGAGGCGTTGTAGCCCAGGATCTTCACGTCCTTGTAGGGCGACTCGGGATCGGAGTTGAGGGCGAGCGAGCCGAGCCCGCTGGAGACGTTCACGATCCGCCCCGCCGGGCTCTTCTGGACGAGCGTCAGCATCGCCTGGGTCACCGCGACCGTCGCGAAGAAGTTCGTGTCGAAGACGCGGCGCACGGCGGCGAGATCTGTGCCGCTCGGCGGCCCGTCGCCCGGGACGGTGATCCCCGCGTTGTTCACGAGCACGTCGAGCCTCCCGAACTCCCTCTCGATCTCCGCCGCGGCCGCCGCGACCGTCGCCTCGTCGCCGAGGTCGATCGCGATCTCGCGCACGTCCAGCCCCTCGCCCTTCAGCTTCTCCGCCGCCTCCCTGCCGCGTCCGGCGTCCCGCGCGCCGAGCAGCACGGTCATCCCCGCCTTCCCCAGCCCCCGCGCCACCTCGAACCCGATCCCCTTGTTCGCGCCCGTGACCAGGGCCACCCTCTTGTCGCTCA
>CAXTOO010000368.1:0-2690 GCA_964245875.1 uncultured Fimbriimonas sp.
CCCGTGCTCACGTCAGGGATGATCCTCCGCGCGGAACGGGCGGCGGACGCCACGGGGCCGGATGTTGAGCCGAGGCTCAACCGCCGCCAGGCATCTCCGGCGAAGGCAAGAGGCCGGCGCGGAAGGGCGTATCCTAAGGTTGACTTACCGGCGCGGACCGGCTATTGCTGTGAGCGGCGGCAACGGTCGCCGAAGGAGAACCGAAGAACATGGAAATCGTACTCAGCCTGCCCGAGGAGCTCGGTGAGCGCGCCCGAGAGGAGGCTTCGCGCCGCGCCCAGCCCTTGGAGGACTACCTCGTGGAGGCGCTATCCGGGAGCGTCCCTCCCGCGCACCGCATCGCCCGATCCCTGGAGATTCTCGACTCCCTCGACGCGATCGGCGACGAGGAGGACCACCGCGACACCTACGAGGCCCTGCGAAAGGGCGAGGAGGAGGCCGGCCTCTCCGTCCGGCGGCGGCTGCCTTGAGGGCCGTCGTCCTGGACACCGGCCCCCTGGGCCTCGCGTCCAACCCCAAGCTCTCCCCCGAGAGCCAGCGGTGCCGCGCCTGGATCCGGGCGCTCGTGTTCCGGGGCGTCCGGGTGGTCGTGCCGGAGATCGCGGACTACGAGCTCCGACGCGAGCTGCTCCGCGCGGGGAAGACCGCGGGCCTGCGGAGGCTCGACGCCATGAGGGAGGCCCTGGAGTTCGCGCCCATCACGAGCGAGGCGATGCGCGAGGCCGCGCGGCTTTGGGCGGCCGCCCGCAACGCAGGCCTGCCGACCGCGCCCAAGGAGGCGCTCGACGGCGACGCCATCCTCGCCGCCCAGGCCCTCACGCTGGGGCTGGGCAGGGACGGGGTCGTGGTGGCGACCACCAACGTCGGCCACCTCTCGCGCTTCGTCGACGCGCGGGAATGGTCCGCCCTCGTGTAGCCCCGCGCGCTCGACACCCCGCCCCGCGCCGATCGCGCGGGGCTTTTCCATGGGTGCCCCCGACGGAACCGTGCGGGGACGTGGCTTGGTTTGCCGACCGATGGGAAGAAGGCTACGGTGTAGGCGCGGCTCTCGCCGGGCCCGCGCGCCAAGGTCCTCCCGACGAAGCGGAGGGATCGGCGCGGGTCCGGACGGAGCCGCACATGACACAGCAGACATCCCTGTTCCCCCTGGGACCCATCGTCGCGACGGCGGGCGCCGTCGCCGAGATCCCCATCATCGAGATCCACGCCGCGCTCGACCGGCACGCCGCCGGGGACTGGGGCGGCCTCTGCGAGGAGGACCGGCTTGCCAACGAGCGCGCCCTCGTGGAGGGCGAGCGCCTGCTCTCCTCGTTCGAGAGCCGCGGCGCGACGTTCTGGATCGTCACGGAGCGGGACCGGTCCCTCACGACCGTCCTCCTGCCGGAGGAGTACTGAGCCGCGCGGCGGACCCTCACCGGTCCGCCGCCTTCTTTTCGTCCGGGGAAGCCGGAATCGCGACCAGCCGCTCGAGGCCGCTCCTCAGGATGTCCTGCGCGGGGGTGAGCGGGCGCGTGTAGTTGATCTCCGTCACCGTGCGCCCGGAGGCGTGCCCCACGTGCTCCTTGAGCGTCGTGGGCGAGACCTCCGGCAGGAGCTTCTCGATCCAGTTGACGTGCGTGAGGCGGCAGTCGTGGGGAGACATCTCGGGCGGCAGCCCCGCCTTCCCGACGATCGCCTTCCACGTCCGGTAGACGTTGCGCTTCAGCCTCGGCTCGTTCTCGTCCTCCGAGGACCAGACGAAGGCTTCCGGCGGCAGGTCGCCGACCGCCTCGCAGAGGATCCCCTTGAGCGTCGGGCACATGACCGCGACCCTCTTCTTCCCGCCCTTCGGCAGTCCGACGGTCTGGCCCCGCCTCGGGTCGATCCTCACCGCCCGGTCGACGACGATGAGGCCCTTGTCCAGGAGGAGCTGACCGCGCGTGAGCGCCATCTGCTCGCCGAGGCGCAGGCCCGAGAGGAGGAACGTCGCGAGCATCGCCCGCTCCCTCGGCGACAGCTCCCCGCGCCGCATGGCGAGCGCCGCCTCCTCGGGCGCCAGCGCCACGGCCTCGCGCGGCGGTGGGGCAGGGACGTGGAGAGAGAAGGGGTTCCCGCAGTGCCACGGCACGCGGTGGTACGGCTTGATCGCCTGGTTGAAGACGCGCACGAGGTCCCTTTTAAGCTCCAGCACGGTCGGCTGGCCCACGCCGTCACACGCGAGGCGTCCGTAGAACGCCTTGATGGCGAGCGGGTCGAGGCGCTCCAGCGCGACGCCTCCCCACTCCTTGCGCACGTACCGCTCGAACCGCCCCTTGCGGGCGGCGATCGTCGACTCCGCCAGGCAGTCCGGCCAGTCGTTCGCCGCGAGCCAGTCGAACCAGGCGCCGAGGGTGAGCTCCCGCTTCCTCCGGACCTCCTCGATCCTCACGCCCCGGCGCAGCTCCTTGACGAAGTCCTTGCCTTCGGTCTTCGTCGCGAAGAGGCGCGAGAGCCGCGTCCTGCGCCCGAACTCGTCTTCCAGCGTGTGCTGGACACGCCACTTTCCCGCGTGCTTCCCCGTAAGGACCTCGCGGCAGGAGCCGTCCCGGTCGTCCGCCCGTGTACCCATGCGAACGAGTGTACGGCGCTGGATTGAGAGACCAAATGAGAGACGGGCCGAGTTTAGCCCGCGCTAAACTCGGCCCGAAAACCCGTTTTAGGTTCGAAAGAGG
>CAXTOO010000369.1:0-2655 GCA_964245875.1 uncultured Fimbriimonas sp.
CTCGCGCCGGGGTGCGAGCTGTGGTCGAAGCTGGGCTGGATCGGCACCGCCAAGTCCTATCTTGCGTGGATCAAGGCGTCCGAAGGGCATGAGGTCGCTCGCTCGATCTTCGCCGAAGGCTCGGCCCAGGAGGAAGGCACCCTAGCGACTCCGTGCGAGAACGACCTCGACCCGCCGCTCAACCCCGTCGTGGAGGATTCGGAGGACGATCCGATCCCCGGGATGGTACGCGAGCATCGCCTGGAGAAAGTCGTACTGACGGTGGATCGGGTGATCGCCGACGGCCAAGAGGACGTCGTTCACCTGGACCCTTGCGCGGGCGGCGGGACTGTCTCCGACGACGCGGCGAATGATCGCGCCCAGACCGGGCGTGTCGCCGACCTGGATGCCGAGAGCCGCATAGTCGGGACGGTGGCTGTCGGTGACCAAGCCCGCCACGGAGCGACGGAAGAGCGTGAGAGAAGGGGAGAAAGCCAGCGTGAGTGGACCTGGCCGGAAGTCGATCTTCTCTCGGATGAGTCCGCGACGAACGTCCCCGAGAGCTTTCATAGAGATGGACGAAGACCTTCCGGGACTGGCGACCGTCGCGCCCATCGTGCCGACGAGCTTGCCCTCGAAGGTGACCACGAGCGCCCCTCCGACGAGTCCCCGAGGAGCCTCGAAGCGGATTTCACTCGCAGGCACGATGGGCTTGTTGTCGAAGCTCATGAGCCGCTGGCCACCGACGTAGGTGCCCATGAGGCCACCGTCGGCCACCAGGACGCAGACCTTAGTTCCCGGCTGGGGATCGTCGGCGGAGATCTCGAGGGCAGGACCGATCTCCCGCGGAGCGCCTCCCTTCAGCCCGAGGACGACGAGTCCGGTACGCGGGTCCTCGCCAAGAACCCGTAGGCTGACGCGCCAGTCGCCCACTTTCCCCTGGACGGTGTCGCCTTCTACGGCGTCGGTGTGGGCGAGGTAAAGCCCCTTTTCCGTGTCGACGAGTGCCGCCGCGCCGGTTGGGTGTCGAACGTCTCCCAGGTACGCGAGGGAGGGCCGGAGTCTCTGGAGAAGATCCAGAACCTCGGCGTTCTGGGTGTGACCCAGAACGAGAGGGCTAGCCACCCACCAGAACACTGGTCGCCTCCTTCTCGGTCGCCGCTGGCGCACCGGTTTCCAGGTCGCGATTGCCCGAGACCATGACGACCGTCTCGGTGCGACCTTCCGCACCCGGCACCGCCTCGACGACGGTCGAGGGCGGCGCGGCGATCGTGTCGAGCTCGGTCGCGCGGGACGCGAGTGACATCATGCCTTCGGAATCGTCCGGCTTCTCCGCCGCGAGGACGAAGGCCTTGTCTCCAATCGGGTCCTCCATCGTCCTCGCCGTCGTCACATGACGGCGGCGAGGACGATGGAGGACGGCAACCCGGCTCTCGACGGGCTGGAGAACCGGAGCGACCTTCGCCGCTAACACAACGGGCTTCCGTTCCTCTCTTGCAGGCACGGGGAATTCAAGGACAGGCGTCTTCAAGGCCAAGACGGAGTTCGACGTGCCCACGATCTCGAGCACGGGGCGAGGGCGTAGGCGAGGCAGAACGACCACGGCGGCGAGGGCCGCGAGGGCGACCGGCGCGAAGAGCCACTGACCCCACGCGAACGGCGCACGGCGGGACTTCAGCTCTCCGTTGAGGATAGCGGCCCGAAGGCGGTCAGCGCTCAAACCGTCCGCCGGGGGGGGCGGCAGATGCCGCAAGCCTTCGCGCAGGTTTCGGAACGCCGCGATCTCACTCTGATCGGCGGCGTCCGCTCCCGACTCGACGGCGCGCGCGGCGTCGTCGGACAGCTCCCCGAACGCGAGTCTCAGAAGATCGTCGTCTTTCCTTCTCATGCGGACACCTCTTCCAGGAGCGGGGCGACGCGGTCGCGGAGTGCTCGGCGGGCGCGAAGGACGCGGAGCTTCGCGCCACCGACGGTGCAGTTCAAGACGCCCGCGATTTCGGGATACTCTCGCCCTTCCAGGTCTCGCAGGACGATCACCGAGCGATGGTGCGGAGGTAGGGCGTTGAGGGCGCGCTTGATGGCGTCGATGCGGCGGTCGCCCTCGAGGTTCTCGACGGGGTCCTCGGGACTTCCAAGCGTCATCCAGTCGAGTCCGCGCGCGGCTTCCTGCTGCTCGAGGGCGGTACGCCGATTGCCGCTACGGGCACGGTCGGTGCACAGGTTGGTCACAATGCGCAGGATCCAGGTGGTGAACTTCGCCTCGTCGCGATAGCGGTGGAGGTTCTGGTAGGCGCGGACGAAGGCCTCCTGGACCACGTCTTCGGCGTCGTCTCGGCTGCTCACCATGTTATAGGCGAAGCGGTACACAAGGAGGCGGTGGCGCTCGAAAAGAAGTTCGAACGCGCGGTATTCGCCGTCTCTCGCTTGGCGGACCAGGACGGCGTCGCTCTCCAACTCCATCCGCCCTGCGGACGCCTCAACCCTCACCGCCCTCCGTTCTACCCCGATAACATTCAAAGTCATTTTGACCCTCGGGACTCTGACGGATGGGAGGCCTGCGCGTTACACCGGTGACGAGAGCATGGAGGGAGCGGCGTGGCGGTTGACATTAGACGTCTCAAGATGTTCGCAGGCGATCGACGCGACGTCTTCCAAACGAATCTAAGGCGGTTCATG
>CAXTOO010000370.1:0-2637 GCA_964245875.1 uncultured Fimbriimonas sp.
CGCACCAAGCTCAAGGGGCTCTACCCGACAGTCCTAAGCTGACGCACCACTAGGCCGCAACGGCCGTCTCGGTTAGCGAAGCGAGCCGTGGAAAGACCGCTCCTGGAGCGATGATATTTTGAATCCAGTCCCGCATCCCCAGCCATTCAGAAGAGCCTGCCTCAAAGAGGGGGCTTTTCTGTTTGTGGGAGCCGACAATCCTCGGTTTGAGCGGGGCCAATCCGTGGGGCAGCAGCGGATTGACCTCGATCGTCACCTTCCCGTTGTCGAAGGCGTACTGGGAGCCTAGAACGGCGACGATCTCGCGCTGTTTGAGCGGATCGCCGAGCCTAAAGGTCTTCTCGGCATAAACGACGTAGTCGACGACGGCGTTGACCGTGCCCCATACGGTATTCATGCGGTCCGTGCCTTGAGAGAGGCTTCGCTGGAGGGTGGCGATCTCCTTGCTCAGCTCCCGGTCTTTGAACTCGAACGACGCGACGTCGACGGTCCCGTCGAGCTTGAGGTCGAGCAGGTCCGAGCGCCTGCGCTGAAGCCTCGCGAGCTCCTCCGTCCGCCTGGCCGCGTTCCGCTCGTGCTCGTCTACCTCATCCCTGAAGAAGGCGCGCACCTCGTCGCGCACGACGTCGCCGAACCATTCAGGCCACGTGACGCCGCGAAGGACCTCGGCGATCTGCAGCTCGAGTACCTCCTCCCTGATCGAGCGGCGCCTCCCGGCGGGGCACCTCGCGTTGCCGCATGCGTAGTAGACGTGGCCCTTCTGCAGGCTGCCGACCACGGCCCGGCGGCAGTGGACGCACCGCATGACCCCGTTGAAGGCGAAGGTCCGCCTCCGGTACTGATGGCGCCCCAGGAGGCTCTGTACGCGGTCGAACTCCTCGACCGTCAGGATCGCCGCGTGCGAGCCCCTGTGGACCTTGCCCTTGCGCAGGATGCGGCCGGTGTAGAAGACGTTCTTGAACATCCGGTCCGCGGCCGACTTGGTCAGCCTCTTCCCGCCGATCTTCTTGGCCCGGCGGGTGCGGTACCCCCAGTCCTCGTTCATCGTGCGTCGGACCTGCTCGACGTTGTAGGCTCCCGTGAGGAGGAGGTCGAACGCGCGACGGATCAGGGGCAGCCGCTCCGGGTCGGGAACGATCGTGTGGTACTCCAGGTCGTTCCGGTAGCCCTCGTAGGCGCGCTGGGGAAGCTCGCCCCGCTTCATCTTGTCGCCGAGTCCGCGAAGGACCTCGATGGACAGCTTGCTCACCTGGTACTGCGACTGGCTGAGCGCCATCTGCAGCATCATGATGCCCTCGGGCGAGTTGACGAAGGTGTAGTTGACGAACTTAAGGTCCTTCAGCAGGCCCTTGCGGAGCATGTAGCAGACCTGCGCCGCGTCCAGCTCGTTGCGCGAGAGCCGGTCGGGGTGCCAGGCGACGATCCCGTCCACGTCGCCCTGCCGAACGAGCTCAAGAAGTCTGTTGAACACCGGTCGGCCCGGCTCCTTGGCGGAGAACGACTCCTCGAAGTCGTGGCCCTCCGAGACCTCGAGCCCCAGGCTCGCGACGAGCTTAACGTTCAGGTCACGCTGGCTGTCGATGGACTGAACCTGCCGCTCCTCGTTCTCCTGGCTCTTCCGGTTGTAGATCGCGTAGCTCATGCTTGACTTGGATCGCGGTGAACGCGATCGCTATCTTTAGGATTTCCGTGGCCTGCTCCTCGCTCAACTCTATACCAAAATGGGACCGGTACCCAGCCCGGACACGCTCGATGCCCAGCTTCGATGGTTCGGGGATCGCGATCGACTGCAAGTTCATGATCGGGAAGGTTTTCTTGACTGGACGATGGGAGACTCGGAGACGACCAGAATCGCGCCAGTAGGGAAGCCTAGAGGTATCGTGCGATCTGTTGATTTCACGATGCCTCACTGCAGGCGGGGGTACGAGCGAATCGACGCTCCCTCACGACGTGCCTGGATCGCCGCCGTGCCTAAACCGAGACAGACCAGGCGGCTACCTTCGAGGCTTCGCTCACGCCGAAGTACGATACGAAAGGCGACCGACGGAGCATGTCCGTCGGTCGCGAGATCTAGGGCCCGTCGAGGATGAGCGAGGGATGGACCCACCGCTCACCGCAGGAGGCGCAGGCGAGCGCGACGCCGACCTCCGTGACGAGCGTCTCCGAGCCGTTCCAGTCGATCTCCGTCTGTCCGGTCCACTCGAGGCGACCGCCGGAGATCCGCCCCAGCGCGACGCCCGGAACGGACTCGATCGTGCCGACCTCCGGCGAGCCGCAGGCCGGGCAGGCGTCCGAGGCTTGGACGGGAAGTCCGTCGCTCACGAGGCAGGCTCCTCGCCGACGCCGGCGGCGAACGCCGCTTGGCGCAGGTGGTACAGGAGGCGGTCGGCGTCCGCGACGTGCCCCCAGGTCACGTCGTCGGGCGAAACGCCGAGGTGGTCGTCCAGCCGCTCCTTGAGCCGCGCGACCAGCGTGGCGCAGTCGCCGATCGCTAGGATGAACGGCTCCAGCGCGAGGCTCTCCTCCGCGTCCGTGCCGCTCTCGTCGTCGATGTCCGGCCTGTCCCGGCCCTGTTCGTTGTCGTCCATGCTTTTCCTCGCCCCGCAGGGGGCCGCGCCATCGTCGCGCGGAAGGGGC
>CAXTOO010000371.1:0-836 GCA_964245875.1 uncultured Fimbriimonas sp.
TAACGCCCTGGAGCTCCTTGAAGATGGGTTCGTAGCACCAGAAGCAGCCCGCGCCGAGGACTAGCGATTGAGTCATCCCGCTTCTACGTTTGCGGAAAGGGCTTGATCCCGAAGGCGGGGCACAAAAAAGCCCCGTCGCTCGTTGAGTGACGGGGCTTGGTACTCCGTGCACGGCCTTAGGACGGGAGTGGCCCGCGTCGCGGCCTAGTTTCGGCCGGCTACTCTTCCCTCCAGCCTCGGAGGGGCTCACCGAGGCGTTTCTCCCGAGTGGGCGATGGTCGCGCGCGGCATTGGTATAGAATGTCGGCGGCGCCGTCGCCGCTTAAGACTATGATGCGATCCATCTTCCGCTCCGCCTTCCTCCTCGCTCTCGTCGCCGCCGCCCTGTCGGCGCACGCCCAGGCCGCGCCCACGGCCGCGTTCTCGTCCACGCTCTACACAGTGCAGCGGCCTGCTGACGCGAGCGCGGTGACCGTCGCCTTCGCGGGCACGATCTCGAGCTCGTCGCCGCTCAACGTCGTGTCTTTCAGCGGTCGGTCCGGAACCAGCGCGCTCGACCTCAGCGACGGCGTCCCCATCTCGGCCATCAACTCCGCGCTGGCCTCGTCGGCGACGTACTCGGGCACGCTCATCACGTACACGTTCCGAGGAGCGGCCGCGTCCTCTCCCACCCCCCTTGGGCTCGCCTCGGTGAACCTGGGCTTCAACTTCGATAACGGCACGTCCGCCGCCTCTCGTCTCACGGTCAACGTCACGCCCGTCCCCGAGCCCTCCGCCCTTGCCACCCTCGGGCTGGGATCCGTGGCGCTGATTGGGCGGCGGCGCCGAGCACGGGC
>CAXTOO010000371.1:846-2631 GCA_964245875.1 uncultured Fimbriimonas sp.
TTCCCATGCCCATCGACGAGGCCGTGGCCGCCCTCCTGAGTACCCTCAACAAGGGCCAGTACTTCCTTGGCCGAGGCCGTACGCCAGTTGGGCGGCGAGCTTCGGATCGATCCTGCGGCGCTCGAAGGGGCGGGAAGCCGCCCTTCGCCGCGCATGTGCGTCGACGGGAGCGACGGCCCGCTGGGGCTGCTGCTCGACTAGACCGAAGGCTCGTCGCCCTTTTTTTGCTCGGTCGCTGCGGCCGCTCCGCATCCTCGAGCCGGATCGGCTCGTCCTCTCGCGGCTGCACTATCTCCTTAAGCAGGTCGATCGGAGCGTCAAGGTCGAGCCACGTCGCAACGGCGTCATCGTCCAGCCTGGCCAGCCTCCTCGAATGGATCTCGGCCAAGGAACCGTTGCTCGCCGTCGTGACGATCGTGAAAGTAGGCAGCGGCGAGAGGTCGTTGGGCGGCTCGAAAAGCCCGGCCATGAGGAAGAGCGGGGCCTCGGTCGGGAAGATGCGCACGTACCGCTTGGCCTTGATGGCCTCTTCGACGTCCGCGACCGAGCGCCTCGCCTTGATCCTCACGGAGCATAATGGCCTCACCCTCGACGAGGGCCGAGAAGAGGCCGCCAGCGCGCTTCTCTTCCTTTCCGCCCTCCTCGACCTGCCCACCACCAATCTCCTGAGCCCGCGTCATGGTACGACCCGGCAAAGCCCTCCCCTTGACGAGCCTGCCGCCCACGTGGCGTAGGGCGCTCCTCTACACCCGCGTCTCCACCGAGGAGCAGCGGGAAGTGGGCTTTTCCCTCGACGCCTCCTGCGGGCCTCCTGCGGGCCTCCTGCGAGCGCGCCGGGATTAAAGGTCGTTGGCCAACGGCTCGATGCCGAGTCGGCCAAGCGCGCGGGCCGCACCGCATTCGACGCTATGGTCCACGAGTTGGAGACGGGGATTGCCGACACGGTCGCGGTGGAGAAGACCGACCGGATCTACCGCAACTTCCGCGACTACGTGACGATCGACGACCTCATCACCAAACACGACCTCGAGCTCCACCTGGTCAAGGAGAACGAGGTGAAGAGCCGGCGCAGCCACACCCACCAGCGGTTCATCCACGACATCAAGGTCGTGGTGGCGAAGAACTTCATCGAGAACCTGTCGGAGGAGATCAAGAAGGGGATGCGGGAGAAGGCCAGCCAGGGCCTGTGGCCGAGCGTCGCCCCGGTTGGCTACCTAAATCTGCCCAAGGGCTCGCGCTCCTTGATCGCGCCGGCCCGAGTCGGTCGTCCTCTTAGGGGAGGCGTTGCGCGAGGGGCACGAGGAACTGGCCGCCTGGCGCGACGAGGCGGCGCGACCGCAGGCCGAGCGCAAGACCGAGGCGCAGGGACGGCTGAACCGACTCTACCGGGATCGCGTCGCGGGCGACGTGCCGGAGTCGACCTATCGCAACCTGCGGCCCGAGTACGAGGCTGCGCTGGCGGCGATCGACGACGAGCAGCGCGAGCAGGCGGGCGCGGACCGGTCCACCTGGGAGGAGTCGCTCGGCCTCGTGGAGGCGGTTTCGAACTCCGCCGCCACGTTCTGGCAGGCTGACGGCGCGCGAAGGCGAGAGATGGCGCGCGGGCTGCTTTCGAACTGCCAGATCGTTGAGGGAAGGGTGGTCGTCGCCCTGCGTCCCTGGTTCAAAACGCTGCTCGACGCCAACGTGGAGGCGGAGCGAAACGGCCTCGACGGGGGCCTAAGTGGAAATTGGTACTCCGGACGGGATTCGAACCCGCGACCTTCGCCGTGAGAGGGCGATGTC
>CAXTOO010000372.1:0-2610 GCA_964245875.1 uncultured Fimbriimonas sp.
CCCCGGCAGGCGCGCGACCGGCACGAATACGACCTGGTCGACGTCGACTGGAAGCTCTCGTTCGACCTCGCCAAGGGCGCGATCCAAGGCGACGTGACGAACACCGTGGCCGCCACCAAGGACGCTCCCCTCCTCGTGTTCGACTGCGCGAAGCTCACCGTCGAAAGGCTCTTGCTCGACGGCAAGCCCACCCCCTACAAGGCCAATGGCCGCGTCCTCGCCGTCCAGAGCGCCGCCAAGAAGGGCGCGACGCAGAGGGTCGAGATCGTGTACCACGGCCTCCCTGAGGCGGGCCTCTACTTCGTGTCCGCCGCCCGCGCCTTCCCCGCAAAGACCCCTCTCGTCTACACCCAGGGCGAAATGGAGGACACCCGCTACTGGCTACCCACCTACGACTCGCCCGACGACAAGGCGACCAGCCGCGGCACCGTCACCGCGCCCGCGGGCTGGAGCGTCCTGAGCAACGGTGCGCTCACGCGCAAGGGCGACGCCTGGACCTGGACGATCGACAAGCCGCACTCGACCTACCTCATCTCCCTCGTCGCGGGGCCGTACACCGAGATCCCGGACGGCAAGGACCCCGTGCCCGTCTCCTACTGGACGCCCCAGGGGCTCGAAGGCTGGGGAGGGAACGCCTTCCGCGGCACCGACGCTATCGTCCGCTTCTACGGGGGGCTCACCGGCACGCCCTATCCCTGGAACAAGTACGCCCAGGCCGCGGTGGCCGACTTCATGTTCGGCGGCATGGAGAACGTGACCTCCACCACCCAGACCATCAACGCCCTCTTCCCCGACTCCGTGCGGGGCACGCGCGACTCCACCGGCCTCGACGCCCACGAGCTGGCCCACCAGTGGTTCGGCGACCTCGTCACCACCGCCTCGTGGAACGACACCTGGCTCAACGAGGGCTGGGCCACCTTCCTGCCGACCTTCTGGGCGCGCGAGAAGTCCGGCGCGGACGAGTTCGCCCTCCAGCGCTACGACATCCAGGAGGAGGCGAAGTCCGCCATGCGCGGCGACCCCTCGCGCTCGATGGTGTGGAGCGGCTGGACCGTGCCCATGCAGACCTTCGACGGCTACGCCTACCCCGGTGGCGCGGCGCGGCTGTTCGCCCTCATGCACCGGGTAGGAGAACCCGCGTTCTGGGCGGCCACGAAGGCGTACCTCGCGGAAGAGGCGTACCGGAACGTCGACACGAAGGAGTTCTTCCGCTCGTTCTCCAAAAGCCTGAACACCGACCTCTCGACCTTCGAGACCCAGTGGTTCCGCACCCCGAGCGCGCCGCCGACCCTGGAAGTGCGCCGCTCGGCGGGAACCGTCACGATCCGCCAGACGCAACCGACCCCCTTCGCGCTGGACCTCGACGTGTGGGCGCTGGACAAGGACGACGCCTGGACCAAGCGCACGGTGGCGACAGCTGGTGCCGAGACGAAGCTCGACGGCCTGCCCGACGGGCCGGTGCTCGTCGACGCCGAGGCGTGGCTCCCCATCGACGTGTCGTACCCCGGCGAGGCGTCGCGCGACCTCCTCCGCCTCTGGCGCCACGCGCCGAACGCGGCGGCGAAGATGCGCCTGACGGGCGCGCTCCGTTCGCTGCTCTCCGAACAGGAAACGGACGCCCTGATCCGCGACGAGCCGTCGCCGCGCCTGAAGGCGCGTCTGATCGGCGGCGCGTCGGACCCCCGCCTGCTCCTCGCCCTCTCCTCGGACACCGACGAGCGGATCGCGCAGGCCGCGCTGAACCGGATGGGCGCGGTTCCGGAGAACGCCGTTCTCATCGCGCGGCTCCGGGAGGTCTGGAAGGACCGCGCCGCGAACCCCGACCTGCGGCTCGCCGCGCTGGGCTCGCTCTACGCCCAGACGAAGGAGCCCGCCTTGATCGACGAGGCATCGACGACCGACCGCTTCGACGACGGCTACCGCGTGTGGGCGCTGGAGCGCCTCGCTGAGGCCAACCCCGACCGCGCCCGCGAGGTGGCGCTCGCCGCGGTCAAGGGCGGCACGACCGAGCCTTTGCGCCTCGCGGCGATCCGGACGCTGGGCCGGGTGCGGGACCTCACCGGCCACCGCGAGGCGTTCGACGCCCTCGCGGCGATGATGAACGAGCGGTCGAACGGCCCGCTGCGCGCGGCGATCGGCGCGTTGGGCGAGTACGGCGACCGGGCGGCGATCCCCCTGCTGGAGAAGCGCCGAGACCACGGCCTGCACTTCGTGCGCGGCGACGTGGAGGAGGCGCTGAGGAAGCTAGGGAAGTAGGAAGTTAGGAGGAAAAGGAAGTCAATAGGGTCCACCCTTCCTCCGGACCTAACTCCCTAACTCGGTCGCGCGTGGGCCTGACAAGCCGGTAGAAGCTGCCGCCTGTAGGCGTCGGATGCCCTCGTGCCGACGCGGGGGCCTCCCGAACGACGACACACTCCCGTCCCCTCGGACCACCCCGTAGTCGCCGGATGGATCTTGCCGGCGCCGCGAAGCGGTCTGCCGACCTTCGGATCCCCTTCGTCGTGGGACGTACTCCCCCCCGCTCCACGGAGTGCGCCAACGGGATGGTCCAGCGGCAGGGCTTGCCCTGCGACGGACTACCGATACGTCGCTTGTTCGGTCCAGGCGAAA
>CAXTOO010000373.1:0-2576 GCA_964245875.1 uncultured Fimbriimonas sp.
GGGATCGTAGCAAGCGGTACCGGGTCCTTTTTCTTTCTGGAGATCAGGGCGAGATCGGCGTGTGCGCCCAACCCCGCTAGAGTGCCCACGGCGGCGAACGTTGCCCGATAGGCCGTCGTTCGCCACGTGGGCGCGTAGATCGAGGCCGGGATGCTCGCCGGCGCGCGGAACCAGGTGGCGACGAGAGAGACCTTTCGGGGGGTATCGAGCAGGCTCCACGTCGCCCCTGAGCCAGCGGAGGGTCACGTTGCCCAAACCGTTGGGCGTTGCGGTGAGGCCGCTCGCGGGCTGGGGTCAGCGTGGGCCTTGTCGACGGCCCCGTCACGGCGGGAAGCCTAGAGTGATGAGCATCGGGTCCGCCACCGTGGTCGAGGCGGCGCAGAGCGCCTCGATCGTCGCCATCCGGCTTCCGTTCTGATGCCGGCGAGACTTCGCTCATCGGTACCCTGGCGCCGCGCATCTTGGCCATGTGCGTCGGGTACCACGGGTACAGGCGGATGTTTCGTGCCGCCGACACCCGTGATCGGCGGTCTTCCGGACACGGGTGACGGGCACGAGCATCCCTCTACCCGTGGCGCCCGGTGCCGGACTACACGCTTCGCGTTCGGAGAGGCTTCGATCCGAAGACGCTCGGATCGGTTATCCTTCTGCGAGCGACCATGTTCGTTCCCTTCCTGCCTCCTTCCAACCTTGGCTACTACATGGAGCCGGCCCTGCACGGCGACACCCTCGTCTTCGTCTCGCAGGGCGATCTCTGGCGCGTCCCCGTCACGGGTGGGCTCGCGCACGCGCTGACGGGGCACACCGCGCCCGCGTCGAACCCCGCGATCTCGCCCGATGGGCGCACCGTCGCCTTCTCCGGCACCTATGAGGGGGCGTCCGAGGCGTACACCATGGCGCTCGACGGCGGGATGCCCATGCGGCTCACGTACGGAGGCTCCACGCTCGTCACGGGATGGACGCCCGACGGGAAGGTGATGGCGGCGATCCCAAGCCATGGGTTGCCCGACCTCCAGCTGACGACCATCGACCCCGCCACGCGCCGCCAGAGCCTCCTGCCCCTCGCGCAGGCGAGCGACGGCTGCCTCGACGCAGGCGGCAAGACGCTGTTCTTCACGCGGCTCAAACGTCAATGGAGCGAGACGAAGCGGTACCAGGGCGGCTTCGCGCAGAACCTGTGGAAGTACACGCAGGGCACACCCGAGGCGGTGCAACTGACGAAGGGCTACGCGGGGACGAGCAAGTCGCCGATGGTGTGGAAGGGGCGGGTCTACTTCCTCTCCGACCGCGACGGCACGATGAACCTCTGGTCGATGAACGAGAACGGGGGCGGGCTGAAGCAGATCACGAAAGAATAAGGCGTGGGATGTGCAGAGCGCGTCGCTCGACGGTGGGCGGGTGGCCTACCAGCTTGGAGCCGACCTTCACCTGCTCGACCTCGCGAGCGGCGTGGACAAGAAGCTCGACATCGCGCTCGACGGCGACTTCGATGCGGCGCGCGAACGGTGGATCAAGAACCCCATGGCGTACATGACGGCGCTCGATCCGTCGTCCAACGGAGATCGGGTGGTGCTGACTGCACGGGGGCAGGTGTTCGTCGCGCCGACGGAGCCGGGGTGGTTCGTGGAGGCGACGCGCAAGCCGGGCGTGCGGTACCGCAGCGCGATCTTCATGCCCGACGGCAAGTCGATCCTCGCGCTCTCGGACCAGACGGGCGAGACGGAGTGGTGGAAGTTCCCCGCGAACGGCGCGGGCGCGGGCGAGCAGGTGACGAGCGGCGCGAAGGTGCTGGCGATGGGCGGCAAGGTCTCGCCCGACGGCAAGCGGCTCGCGTACTACGACAAGAACTTCGAGCTTTGGCTCGCGGACCTGACCACGAAGGCGCAGACGAAGGTCGCGACGAGCGGCTCCGACGTGATAGGCGACTTCGATTGGTCGGCGGACTCGAAGACGCTCGCCTACGTCCTGCCGACGGTGTCGTTCGGCATCCTAAACCTGTACTCCTTAGAGACGGGCAAGTTGACGGCGATCACCTCCAACCGCAGCGACGTCTCCTCGCCCGCGTTCTCGCCCGACGGCAAGTGGCTTTACTATCTCGCGGACCGCAACTTCGTCTCGACGGTCCAAGCGCCTTGGGGCGCGCGGCAGCCCGAGCCGTACTTCGACCATCAGACCAAGATCTACGCCGTTGCCCTCCGCAAAGGACTGCGCTCGCCGTTCCTTCGCGCGGACGAGACGACGGTGCCGGACAAGACGGGGACGGGCATCGACCTCGGCGGCATCGAGACGCGGCAGATCGAGGTTCCCGTGCCCGCGGCGAACTACCGCGCGCTCGACACCAACGGCGAACGGCTGCTCGTGATCGACGCCCCGGCGGGCGGCGCGCCGAGCCTCTTGGCGATCGACGTGAAGGACCGCGAGATCGGACCGAAGCCCCTGCTCGCCGGGACGGGAAGCTACGCGCTCTCGCGTGACGGCAAGAAGATCGTGGCGCAGGTCGGGGGCGGGATCGTGACGCTCCCGGCTTGTATCTTGTCTTCGTGTGGCTGGGACCTGGGGACCCGAGCGCGACCCGC
>CAXTOO010000374.1:0-2564 GCA_964245875.1 uncultured Fimbriimonas sp.
GCGGGTCAAGGTCCCGCTCTACCGGAACATCCCGAGCGTCGAGGAGATCCTGCTGATCGCCTCCGACGAGCCCTACGTCGAGAGCCACCGCCGCCACGGCGAGCTTTGGACCGTCGAGCAAGCCCTCGGCATCGACGCCACCATCGTCGTCCTCGGCCATCCCGTTCAGCTTCGGGACATCTATCGGTTCATCAATTTCGAACCCGAAGCTCCGCCCGCGTCAGTCTGAGGTCGGGCCGACCAGCGCCCGCTCCAGATCCTTCTGGAGATCCTCCGGCTCCTCCAGGCCGCAGAACAGCCGCACGATCGACCGCGAGCCGTCCAGCGTCTTCACCGGCATCGCCAAGGCGAGGCTCTCGTGCCCGCCCCAGCTCACGCCCTTCCCGAACAGCCGCAGCGCGTTCACGAACCGCCGCGCCTCCGCCAGATCCTCGTTCTCCAACTCCAAGGAGAACAGCCCGCCCGTCCCCGAGAACAACGATTCCACGAGCGAAAGCTGCGGGTAGCTCGGCAGCCCCACGTGGTGCACCCGCGCAACCTCCGGACGCGACTCCAGCCACGCCGCGATCGCGTTCGCCGTCGCCTCGTGCCGCTTCAGCCGCAGGGGCAGCGTCCGCAGCCCGCGCGTGACGAGCCACGCCACGAACGGCGCCGCCGCCCCGAAGGCGTTGATCTCGTGGTCGAGCATCCGGTCCATCCGCGCCCGGCTGCAGCAGATCGCGCCCGCCGTGAGGTCGCTGTGGCCGCCCAGGTATTTCGTCACCGAGTGCACCACCACGTCCACGCCGTGCTTGGCCGGGTTGAAGTGCAGCGGCGTGTTGTACGTGTTGTCGAACATCGTCGTGATCCCCCGCGCCCGGGTCTCCGCCGTCACGCCCTCCACGTCCTGCATCCGCATCATGATCGACGACGGCGCCTCCAGGTAGACCAGCGACGTCTCCGGTCGCAACGCGTCGAGGAAGTCATCCTTGCGCCGCCCGTCCACCAGCGTGTGCGTCACCCCGAACTTCGCCAAGGTGTGGGCCACGAAGTGCCGGACGGGGAAGTACGCCGTGTCCGGAAGCACCACGTGCGATCCCGCCTCCACGTTCGCCATCGCGACCATGTTCAGCGCCGCCGCGCCGCAGCCCACGAGCTTGCACTCCTCCAGCCCCTCAAGGTTCGCGATCTTCTGCTCGGCGAGCGACAGGGAAGGATTGCTCGTCTTGCTGTAGGAGTGCGGGGCGTGGCCCGGATGCTCCCCCATCGCGTCGTACAGCTCCTCCACCCGGTCGAAGAGGAAGAGCGAGTTCTGGAAGATCGGCTGCACGACCGCTCCCTGGATCGTCTCCTCCTCCCCGAGATGCACGAGGCGGGTCGAGACGCCGAGGTCATGAGGATCCATATGACAGAGATGGTGCCCCATCGCCGCGCGATCCTGCCGTAAGATGAAATCGTGAGGACGCTCGTCTGCGAGAACGACCCCGCGACCGCGGAAATCATCCGACGTGAGCTGGACCGTTGCGGCCACGAGGTCGTGCTCGCTCGCGACGAGGCGGAGTCTCTGCGTCGCATCCGGACCGAGTGGTACGAACTCGTCTACCTCGATGTGACGGCACTCGGACCCGCGCCATTGCGGGCACTTCGGGCCGCCCCTTGGACGCAAGACGTTCCCTGCATCGTTCTTACGGCGAACGCCGACGATCACGCGGCCCTCGACGCCTACGAGGCGGGGGCGGACATGGTCCTCACCAAGCCCTTCAACCCGCAGGAACTCGTCCCCTTCCGCCGCCGCGATTGACACGCCCCCCGGATCGTGGTAGGATGCCTATTAACGTCCCGCGCCTCCGCGACGGACCCCACCGGAAAACCCATGCCCCTGAAAGTTTTGGTCTGCGACGACGAGCGGCACATCGTCCGCCTGATCCAGGTGAACCTGGAAAGACAGGGCTACACCGTGGTCACCGCGTTCGACGGCAAGGAAGGCCTAGAAAAGATCCGCGCGGAGAAGCCCAACCTGTGCGTCCTCGACGTCATGATGCCGTACATGGACGGCTTCGAGGTCCTCAAAGCCCTCCGCCGCGAGCCCGAGACCGAGAACCTTCCCGTCATCATGCTCACCGCGAAGGCGCAGGACAAGGACGTGTTCGAGGGCTACCACTACGGCGCCGACATGTACCTCACGAAGCCCTTCAACCCCATGGAGTTGGTCACCTTCGTCAAGCGCATCGCCCAGGGGCAGGACGACTCCGGCGGCAAGCGCTACGACCTTTAGCGTGGCTGCTCTCCGGAGCGTCGAACTCGCAAGCGGGCGCAGACCTTCCGGTCTCCGCCCGCTTCTCGCGTCTCACCCCGCTAGTTTCGCGAAACATTCGCCCCCGAACGTCTCTGAATACGAATTCCTGTGACACGATAGCGATCTGAATTCGTACTCGCGCCCCGCGAAGACGAGGGGAATTCACCGATGAGGGTCACGCGACAGGATATCGCCCGGATCGCGAACGTGTCGCAAGCCATGGTCTCGCCATGCCCCCTTTTTCGCCCGCGTCGCCGCCGAGATCGTGGACTGTCTCGCGGGCAAGCCC
>CAXTOO010000375.1:0-2551 GCA_964245875.1 uncultured Fimbriimonas sp.
GGCCTTCTCCTCCTTGGAGAGCCCTGCCTCGAGCTTGTCGAACTCCTTGGTCACGGACTGCTCGATGCGTGCGTTCGTCGATGCCCTCTCCCACGAGGGGTGAAGCAGCCACAGATGGTCGAAGAGATGTGTCTGGATCACCTTTTCCTTCTCAGCGTCCACCACGTTTACGAACCGCTCGATCACCTCGAGACGCGCCTGCACGATCTGGTGGTAGTAGGCGGCCTCAAGGCCGTCCACCGTGGCGACGAACTCGTTGAGAAGCTGGAGGTCCGCCGGATCCTCGATCTTGTCCAGCTCGTCGAGGGACTCCTTGTAGCGCAGCCGCTCGAAGGCGAGGATCCCGTGCTTGTAGAGGACCTTCTTCGTCGCCTCGTCGTCCTTCGCCATCTGGCCGATTTTTCCGAACAGCCGGGTCGCGAACTTGCGAGGTCCGGTCGGAAGGGTGGCGTACCAGTCGTTGACGGCCGGCTCCTCAAGCGCCTTGCCCAGCCCATCCGCGGAGCGCCAATCGCGCCAACTGTTCTCGACCGTGGAGAGGATCTCCTTCTGCACGTACGCCTTGAGCGCCGCGTAGCGGGGATCGGTCTCCTTCAGGGACTGCCGGTCGCTGGTGGCGATGTCGTCCTCACCGTCGAGGTCGACAAAGTCGGCACGGAGCTCGCCCATGAGGTACTTCGTGTAGAGGCCGCCGGCTCGGATGTCTCGCAGGATGTCCTCTTGCACGAGCTTGCCCCAAGCCAGGATCGAGACCGCGTTGTTCTCCTCCTCGATGCTCTTCTGCTCGTCGAAGGTGCCGACCCAGCCCTCGACGGTGAAAGCCGTGGTGCCGACCTTGCCGCTGATGGTGCCCGTCCGTTTGGCGTTCTTCGCCAGGGACTCATAGCGGGTCCCAACGTCTCCGATCGACCAGAGATATTCGATCTTGTCGAAGTAATCGCGGTCCTCGATCCCGATCTCGGTGCCGTTGATCTTCACAACGAAGTTCTTGCCAATCACGGAGAACCTCCGGGCGAGCCGCGCCCTGAGAGCACTGAGGGTGCCTTCGGTGGCGTGGCTCTTGAGCTCAGTGAGGCGGATCAAGGTCCCCGCGGTGATCGTGAGGTCCTGGGCCGGGACGGGGGACGGGTGGTAGTCCGCACGGGCTTCGATCTGGGAGCGGATGACCTCCGTCTCCAGCACGAATCCGTTGGGCTCCGAAAGGATCTTGCCGCGAGGTCCGGTCTTCCGGCTGTGCACCTCGATGCGGTCCGCGATCGAGAACAGAGACAGCTTGCCGATCCCCTTGCGGCCCATCACATGGCGCTTGAACTTTCGGGTCTTGGTGGATTCGTTTGCCCGCCGCCGATATCCGACCATGAGAAACTTGTCGTTGATGTCGTCCTGGTCCATCCCGAGGCCGTCGTCGGCGATCGTGATGACCTGCTCCTCCTTGTCGATCGTGATCTCTACGGTCGCCGCATCGGCATCCCATGCGTTCGCCACGGCCTCAGATAGAACTGCAGGGATGTTGCTGTAGAGGTTCAGCCCAAGGTGGTCGAGGACGCTCAGGTCGAGCGACATCCGATAAGGGTGCGGTCCATCGGTCATGCGGCAATCTCCACGTTGTCGGGCGAAATCGCGGTCTGCTGAGGCTCGCCGGACTGCAACGGGGACCTTAGGGGCTTCGCGATTGTCATCTCACCAGCGACCAGAGTGAGCATGGGCGGTACGGCGTAGCCGATCATGCTCGCCCATTAGCCGCGCCGGCGACCATCGCCGAAGGGAGAAGTCGGGGAATGTCTGAAGGTGCGCAGCTTCGAGGGGGCGATGGTCCGTGGGCGTCGGCCCAGGTAGCGGCGTTTGACCAGGCGACCGAAGTTCGAGCTTGGTTTGAGATGGCAGGCGGCTGCTAGGGGTCGCTCGGCCTCACGGCGCGAGCAACGCGCTCCGCCACCGCGTCCGGCGGCTCGTGCGACCAGACGCGGATGACGCTCCAACCGGCTGCTGCAAGGACTCGAGCGTGCCGTTCATCGCGGGAGCGGTTGTCGCTGATCTTGGTCGCCCAGTACTCCGAGTTCGTGACGGCAACCGACGAGTGATCGGGGCAGCCGTGCCACCAGCATCCATCGACGAACAGTGCGAGGCGTTGCCGTGTGAACACGACATCAGGCCGGATGGCTCGGGCCGCGCCTTCAACACGCACGGGATGGTCCACGCGGAACCGGAGCCCGCGCCGATGAAGGGCTGAACGCACTGCGAGCTCCGGCGATGTGTCCTTGCGCCGATTGCCCCGCATGATCGCTCGACGGGGTTCGGGAACGTCCGGCCACGGAGAGCGGCTCACCAGCGATCTCCGGCGGATCTGAGAGGCTGGTTACCGTGATAAACCATCGCCGCCAGGATACGCTCGAGCGGACGGCAGCCGAGCCTTTAGGGGTTGCACGACGGGCGGCCGACAAGCTCGACGGCACGTTCCTTCGGAGGACGTCCCGACCGAGTGCGCCGAAGTCCTCTCGAGACGCGCTCACCGTCACGGACTTGTTCTCGGGCCTCGGCGGGATGACGCTTG
>CAXTOO010000376.1:0-2543 GCA_964245875.1 uncultured Fimbriimonas sp.
GGAGCGAAGAGGGGGCTGAACTGCCCCGAGCGGTCCATCGCCCCCTTGTCGACGAGCCTCAGGGTGACGGCGGCGGGGTCCGCTTGGGCAAGGAGGGCGGGCAGGGTCAGCATCGCCGCCAGCATACCGCCGACGTGCGCGACGTCCATCGCCTGCTAGAGGACGCCCTTGAGGTTCGTGTCGATCATCGCGCCCCAGTCCTCGACGTCGAGCGCGTCGATCCGGGCGTTGCGGGCGATCCCCGCGTTGCCCACGAACACGTCGAGCCTTCCGAACCGCGCGAGGTCTTCCCGCCTCACCGATTCCGCTGCTCGCGCCGGTGATGGCGATCACCTTGCCCTCGATCCCTGACGTAGGGATTTCTACGTCTCCCAACGAATCGTCGCGTTCTCATGGCCGTCCTTCACCTTCTCCACGGCCTGCATGGATCGGCCTTTCGCACCGGTATCGAAGCAGAGGCAAGCGAAAGCGCCCTCCTCCCCGCGAAGGTCGCGAGGAATGAGGGCAGGCCCCGGACCCAGGGCGCAAAGCACAAAGCCCTACGGAGCAAGGACCGTGCCAAGCGGCTCTCGGCCCTGGGGAAGGGGACCTCGTGCGGGTAGCCTGGCCCGATGCAGCACGAGGACTATCGCGCGCAACAGGCGGCGGGGCGGGGCGACGTCACGGAGATCCGCCGCCTCCGGGCGGAGGGAATGGACGTCGTCCAGGGCTTCGAGGCGGGCCCCTCGCCCTTGGAGGCGGCCCTGGAGGCGGGCCACGCGGACGCGTTCTGGGCGCTCCTTGAGGGACAAGGGACGGCGGTCTGGGAGGACGCCCTCTGCTTGACGGCCTACCTCGGCTCGGTCCCGACGTTCCGGCGCCTGCTGGAGCTCGGCGTCACCCCCCACGCCCAGGACGAAGTCGGCGAGAACGCCCTCGCGTCGGCGGCGAAGGGGGAGGGCGACCCGTCCGGGCGCCTGGAGATCGCTCGTCTGCTGCTCGCCGAGGGCGTCGACCCCACGGACGCGCTGGACTGGGCCCGACGGATCGGCGAGCCGGAGATGCTCGGCCTGCTCGCCGGACCGGCCTGAGTCCGGGCTTTTCCCGCCCACCCGGCCTCTTCCGAATCTCGCTCTCACAGCCCGCGATAACGTCTCAAACAACCTCTTGGGACGCTGGGATCAACCGATGGCCGGCGTTTACGCGCTCGCCTAACCCTTCCGGTCCACGACCAGCTCTCGGACCATGCGTGAAGCCTTGATGAGCGTGAAGCCGAGCTTGGCGAGGCTGGCGTCGAAGGACGCCCGGTCGCTGGGCGTCCACTCCAGGTCCATGTCGTACAGACCGGTCAGCCCGGTCTCGTCGACGGCCCTCTGGCCCCATGCGCGATGTACGCCGACGGCTCACGCGTCGCCTTGATCGAGCCCATGCGCGCCTCGCCTCCGGGAACCTCCGACTTCGACGCGACGAGACCCAGCGGAAGGCCGTTCCGCTTCAACACTGGCACCGTCCGCTCGACGGTCTCCCAGTGCGCGGCTAGCCCGAACGTCTGCCCCAACGTCTCTTGCAGCATCCGCAACGCCGTCTCGTACCTGCCGTCGGGAGCCTTGATCGAGACGCGCATGGGCGTGTCGGCCTTCGGCAGATCCCCCCGGAGAGTGTCGAACTGCGCGTCATAGGCAAGCTTGAGAAGGTCGCGAAGCCCCACCCCATCCGCCACGATCCGGCCCGCCGCCTTCGAAGGCTTCATCGCTCCGCCCGTGGCGGGGGAAGGCAGCAGCACGGCGAGGGAGAGCGCCGTGTCCGGCGAGAGCCCCGCCTTCGCGTCCCAGCCCATGTCCGGCGCGACGTCCGTGACGCTCTCGATCTTCGGGTCCTTGCCCCCGATCACGGCGCGCAGCATCTCCGTCGTCACGCTCTCGGGGCGCGTGACCGCCACGATCCGACCGTCGGGGCCAACGATGACGGTGTGCGGGATGACCGATGCCCCGTAGGCGGCGAACGTCTTCCCTTCCGCGTCGAGGGCGACGTGGGTCTTGAGAGGGCGGTTCGCCAGGAACGTCCGCACCTTCGCCTCCGACTCGTCCGTGACCGACACGAAGTCCACCGGCTCGTCCTTCATCGCCTTGACGAGCGCGTTCAGGTGGGGGAACGCGGCCACGCACGGTCCGCACCAAGGCGCCCAGAACTCGACGACCGTCACCCTCCCCTTCGCGAACCCGGACCAAGCGGGGCCGACCCAAGCCTTGACCGTCGGCGTCGGTGCGACGTCCCCAGGCTTTCCCTGGGCGGCCACGAGGGCGGCGAGGAGGCCGAGGCCGAGCGAGAAGGCCGGACGCTTGAGCATGGAATGGCTAGGACGCTTCGAGCGTCTTTGGGTTACCTCGAAGCTGCTCTCGGCGTTCGCACGGCTCGAAAACCGTCTCTCAAAACCCGCATCTATCATTTCCAGGAACCGGTCTTGGAAAAGGCCTCCGCATCCAACGCTCAGCCTGTGTCGACGCGCACACGAGCGCGCGCCGATCGGCTGTCTAGGCTCGGTGTCATGAATCCCTGTAGGCGTC
>CAXTOO010000377.1:0-2520 GCA_964245875.1 uncultured Fimbriimonas sp.
CTCTCGAGGCGCAGAAGAGAGTTCTGTTAGACGCTCTTAGAATGTGGGCGCTTGCGATCTCCTTCGCGAGCGAACCCACGAGCGCCGGATCCCGACGAAGGACGAAGCGGGCAAGAGGATTGCATTGGACGCCCTAAATCCGGACGTTCATCCAAGCTTAACGTTGCCTTAGCCTGAAGAAAACGGCGCCTTAATCGTCGCCGCGCAAGATCGATTCGTCATGCGCCGAGCCTTCACCCTCATCGAGCTTCTGGTCGTCATTGCGATCATCGCCATTCTGGCGGCGATCCTGTTCCCCGTGTTCGCGCAGGCCAAAGAGGCGGCGAAGAAGACCCAGTGCGTCTCGAACCAGAAGCAGCTGGGTCTGGGATTCCTGATGTACGCGAGCGACGCCGACGACGTCTTTCCCAATCCGGGCGGCGGAACGAGCATCGCGAGCGGCGGGGGACCCGCGACCGGCTGGATCCAGCCGAATGGGAACGGCATCTGGCCGTACGTGAAGAGCCGCAGCCTCACGAGCGCGAGTGCCAACATGTACTCCTGCCCGAACGCGGCGAACTACGGCGGAAGCCTCGCAGGCGCGATGCCGTACGACGACAAGCAGAGGAGCTTCATCATGAACGATTACCTCCGCGCCTACCACCCGGGCTCCTACGCGACGAACATCACCGTGGTGTCGGGAGTGCCGGACGCCTTCGCGAGCGGCATCAGCCAAACCCAGCTCGACCACGCGGCCGAGCTGATCCTCCTCTACGAGGGCGCCCAGAACAGCACCATCACGGCAACCAGCACGTCGGCCCAGACGAATCGCAACGGCTCGCCCTACCACCGCCGCACGGCGGGCGCCTCGACGCGGACGGGTGCCACGATCGGATTTCCCATTGGGATGCACTCCTCCAACCGGCAGGCCAACTTCCTCTTCGCCGACGGGCACGTGAAGAACAACGCGCCGGGGACGACGTGGACGGCCGCGACAAACCCTCAGCTCCAGACGATCAATCCGGCCTCCTGGGACGGCATCTGCACGTCGCACCTCGACGGCTACCAGTGCGGCGCGGGCAAGGTCGACATGTGGAATCCGCAGATCGGCGGGGTCGTCTACCCGTGACCCTCGCCCTCGCGGCGCTGATGCTCCAGCGACCGACGCGCGGGGCCGTCGTGCTCCCGGACACCCGCCGCTATCCCGCCGCCGAGGCGATCCAGGGGGTCGCGGTCGACCGGGACTGCTTCTATGCGATCAACAACTTCGCGATCGGGAAGTACGAGAAGGCGACGGGCCGGAAGGTCGCCGAATGGAAGGGTGAGCGGGGCGGGCCGATTATTCACCTGGACGGCGGCGCGATCGTCAACGGCAAGCTCTGGTGTCCGCACTCGAACTTCCCGGCGACGCCGATGATCTCGAGCATCGAAGTCTGGGACGCCAAGACCCTTCGCCACATCGAGAGCCATCCCCTCGGCTTCGAGCCAGGGGCGGCGAACTGGGTGCTCTGGCGCGACAACGCCTGGTGGGTGGGCTTCGCGAACTACGTCGGAACGGGCGGGGTGCCGGGGCGGGGGAACGAGTACAGCTACGTCGCCCGATACGACCGGGACTTCCGCAAGCTGGGCGAGTACACCTACCCGAAGGCGATGGTGGACGTTTGGGAAGGCATGAGCACGTCGGGCGCGGCGTGGCTGAACGACGGCACGCTGCTGCTCGCGCCGCACACCGAGCCGGAACTGTACGTCGCGCGGCTCCCGAAGATGGGTTCCGTTCTGGAGCACGTGAAGACCATCCGCGTCGAGAGCGAGGGACAGGGCATCGCCCTCGATCCCGACGGTCGCACCCTCTGGGCGATCCAGCGCCGCACCCGCGAGGTGCTGGCCTTCCGTCTCCCTTGAGAGCGAACCGGCGATAATGTGGGGTGCGTCCCTGGTTGCCCCTCGTCGTCGTGCTTCTCGTCGGATGTTCCAAGGGCAACTTTAACGGGGGCCACAAGGGCACCGAGGCGGTCCTGACGTATCCGCTTGAGGCGAAGGTCACGACGCTGGATCCCGGCAAGGTACAGGACGTCGACATGGGCGACGTTCTGGGCAACGTGTTCGAGGGGCTCGTCGCCTACGACGAGAAGAACGAGCTCGTAGGGCGTCTCGCCGAAAACTGGGAGCTGACAGAGGGAGGCAAGACCTACGTCTTCCACCTTCGCGACGCGAAGTTCCAGGACGGATCGCCCCTTCGCGCCGCCGATTTCAAGCGGAGCTGGGAACGCAGCCTCTCGAAGACGCTCGCCTCGCCCGTCGCCGCCGACTACCTCGGCGCGATCGTCGGCGCGAAGGACGTGGCCGACGGCAGGGCAGGTGCGATCTCCGGGGTGAGGGCGATCGGCGACCGGACGCTGAGCGTCACCCTCGACAAGCCCCGTCCGTACTTCTTGGGCAACCTGACCTACCCCTGCGCCTTCGTCGTCTCGCCCAAGGCGGGGCCTAAGGAGATGCGGACGCCCGGCGAGGCGGTCGGCACGGGGCCGTTCCGGCTCGTGA
>CAXTOO010000378.1:0-2492 GCA_964245875.1 uncultured Fimbriimonas sp.
GTCCATTGTACGCCCCTAGGGAGTGATGGGTCCATGTGGACGAAAGGCCCCGACTGCTGACTATAGGATGCCCCTAGGATCAAGCGTCCCCTCGCCGAACACGACCTCGCCCTTCGGCCCCGTCCACCGTGCCGTGACGCGCAGAACGGGCCGCGCGAAGCCGTACTCCGCACCCCAAAGGCTTGCCTGGAGGCTCAGCGTTCCCCCGTTGACGGGAACCTCGACCCCCTCCGTCCGCCGGGCGTCGCGCCAGAGCGCGGCCTTGTCCGGCACCGCCGCCACGAGCCGCGCGATGGGGATCAGCGAGGCGTACGCCTCAAGCCGAATCCCCCGGTAGCCGCCGTAAAGACCGTTGCCCGTCCCGAGCGCCGAGGCGATCGTCTCCAAGCGCGACCAGTCGGGCAGAGGCGTGCCGCCAAGGTCGGTCGGCGCGTCCGGCGCCAGACCCGAAAGGATCCTTTCCACCCGTAGCGCGGGCACGGGCGACATCCACTGCGTCCGATCCAAGAACGCCAACGGGTCCACGATCTCGAACATCCCGTCTCGCGCGCGCACCCGCCACGGGAACGTGCGGGCACGGGCCACCACACTGGACCGATCCTCAGACCGCGAAAGCTCGACGAGCCACGCGGGAGCGCCGGTTGGGCCAGCGACCGTCGGATAGGGCACGATCGCCAGCGCGTCCCGCAAGGAGACCGTGGACGGCATTTGGCGAACCGGCAGTCCCTCGAAGCGTGGGCTGAGCTCCATCACCGCCTCCACGTCGACCTTCTCCAGCACGCTCGAGAGCGTGGCCGGAACGGGGCCGGTCGCGGTCGGGGTCGCGGGAAGGTCCGGGCGAGGCTCGAAGCTCCGAAGGTAGTCGCCCGCCGCCTGCCCCATGCGGTTGAACGTCTCGACCAGCGTCACCCCCTCCACCCGCGTCTCGGCCCGGCCACCGGTGCCGGACGTCGTGTAGGGACCGACCAGCGCGTGGAACGGGTAGGGCGAGAGCTCGCGGGGGCCGTCGTCGACCACGCCGGAGGCGTCGCTCGCCAGGAAGCCCGTCGCCGGAGAGAACCTCAGCGTCGTCTGGATCGCCTTGGGGGGCGAAGAGCCGAAGGCGGGGAGAGGCAAGCCGAGGACGGACTCGACCTGCGTTAACGGGGTCGTCACCGTGGCGGCCGACCCATCGATGGCCGCGCCGACCACCGCCGCGTCCCGAAAGGCCTGCACTCCCGTCCATGCGGCAGGGTTGAGGAGCGTGCTAAGGGCGAAGAGCCGCCGGAGGCCTGCCTTGGTCGCCGCGTCGGGCGGCTCGACGAGCTTCTCGAACGCCTTCGAGGCGCCCTGCACGTCCCGGTCCAGGATGGCGTACGACCGTCCTCCGACAAGCGTGTCTTGCGTCTTCGCCCACTCCCGCGCCTTCTCGATCGCCTGCCGCCGGTACTGGGCGAGGAACAGCCGCTCCCGCTCCTTCGCCGCCGGATCGACGACCATCCGCCACCCGGTTCCCTGCGCCTGGAACGAAACCCCCAACGCCTCGCCCAGCACGCTGCGCACGGCCTCGGGCGAGCGCCCCTTGAGCCGCACGAACGCCCCGCGGTCGGCCAGCGTGGGCGCGGCCTCGGTGGGCATCCCCGCCTTCGTGAGGGCCTGCGCCAACTCGGGAAAGCTCAACGAAGCAGGCCCCAGGGTGATCGTTCCGCCCTGTAGGCGTCGGATGCCCTCGTGCCGACGCGGGAGCGTGGCATCGAAGTTCGTCGCTAGATTCCAGGCGGCAAGCATAGACGGAGTATGGACGCGCGACCGGAGCGCAGACTTCGGTTCGGCAGAGAAGCCACAATAGATCTCATGAACTCCAACCTCCAGTCCTGGCTCGGCGCCCAGATCGGCGAGCTCAAGGAGGCCCACCTCCACAAGGTCCCGCGCATCCTCCAGACCCCCGCGGGCGGAAGGGTCACGATGGACGGCAAGGAGGTCGTCAACCTCTCCAGCAACAACTATCTCGGCCTCGCCAACCACCCGAAGGTCGTCCAGGCCGCCAAGGAGGCGATCGACCGCTGGGGCGTCGGCGCGGGCGCCGTCCGCTGGATCGGCGGCACCATGGCCGTCCACGAAGAGCTCGAGGAGCGCCTCGCGAGGTTCAAGCACACCGAGGCCGTCCTCGTCTTCACCGGCGGCTTCACCGCCAACGCGGGCACCATCCCCGCCGTCCTCACCAACAAGGATGTCGTCATCTCCGACGAGCTGAACCACGCCAGCATCATCGACGGCGTCCGCCTCTCCCCCGCCAAGTACAAGAAGAGCGAGGGCTTCGTCTACCCCCACAAGGACATGGAGGCGCTGGAGGCCATCCTCAAGAACGCCCAGTCGTTCGAGAAGCGCATGATCATCACCGACGGCGTCTTCTCGATGGACGGCGACATCGCCCCCCTCCCCGACATCGTCGCCCTCGCCGAAAGGTACGACGCCTTCGTGATGGTCGACGACGCCCACGCCAGCGGCGTCCT
>CAXTOO010000379.1:0-388 GCA_964245875.1 uncultured Fimbriimonas sp.
TGTTCTGGGCACTTCCGCGCAAGCTCGGCAGCCCACCGGTGAAGGTGGAGTTCGCGGGCGAGGGGCGTTGACGAGCTTCGAGCGCCAAGTGAGCGTGAGCCCAGCGGGCAGGGCGACGGGGTGCCCTGCCCGCTGGGCTCACGACCTCTAAGAGGAAGGGGTGTCGTCCGCCGACACCGTGCAGTACTCCACACTGTCGTCCGGGACCGTAGCCCTGGCGATTTGCGGAGCGAAGCTGAGGAACAGGGCCGCGGCGAGGGCGAGGACGCGGGTGTGACTCATGGTTTTCCTTTCGGGGACTCGTGGCCCCCGTCTGCCGTTTGGTCCGGCAAATCGTCCCTTCGCGAGCGTCGCCGCTTGCGAAGGGTGTCGGCGGCGAGCAGGAGGT
>CAXTOO010000379.1:398-2479 GCA_964245875.1 uncultured Fimbriimonas sp.
AACAGCGCAGCAAAGGCCGTCACGAGCACGATCGCGAAGGTGCGCATGTTCATGCGCAGGAAAACGATCGGCAGACTGATCGCGAGCAGGAGCAGCCCCACGCCGCCCAGAACGCCGCCCCCAACGATTCGCGGGTCGATCGGACGCTCGTTCGAGGAGGGCAACGCCCGAAGGTCGCGGAGCTCGGGCAGGAACCCCGCCCACTTGTAGACCACGGGACTCTCCTCGGGAAGGGGAAACGTGTTCCCAGCAAGATCCGGCGTCGTCAGGCGATAGTCAACGACCTGAAGCGATGCGGGGATCCCCCATTCGAGCGGCGCGCTTGGGTTCGCCTCCTTAAGGGTGAAGGTTCGGACGGTCTGAAGCTCCGGTCCCTTCTTCGTGGGCCAGTACTTCCTGTACACGACGATCAAGGGGCGCTCGCGGCTTCCGATCTTGCCTCGCTTGCGGACCTCGAAGTCGGCCACCTTCCGGTCGACCTCGTAGCACTCGCCCGAAGTGATTCTCCCCTGCTCGTCGTCACGGATCACGAACCGCCAGGGAAACGTGAACATCCGGCTCTTCAGGGAGGCGTCGAGGTTGGCGTTGCTGTACTCGATCGACCTTTCCTTGGTGGTGAAATAGGCGCTAGGGGTGAGGTAGAAGAGCCCGGTGGGATCGATTCCTGCGAGAAACGTAAGCTCGAAGGGCGAGACCATCGGGGTGAGCGCCGCCGTGACCTGCGCGTAGGCCCCGTGCCCGGTCGTCGGCGTGACCATCACCCCGTAGGGCGTCTTGTCGCGAACCGAAGCATCGGCCAGGGCATAGTTGAAGACCATCTGGTACTTCGGCCCGAGAACCATCCGCAGACGGTTGAGGTTGTGTCCGTCCTTCGTCTGGGCCGTGAACCTTCCGTCCACTTCGAGCGTGTCGCCCCGCGCAGCGACGGCCAGGGGCATCGTCTCGGTCCACTGCGTCGCCTTCGAGGCATAGTCCATGACGACCCCGCCCCCGAAGTCCACGGGAGGCTTGCGGATCGCGTTTCTTTTCGCCCACTCGCGAACCTCCCATCGGAGCGTCTCATCCGGAAGGCCTAGCCGCTGGGCCGCCGCAGGGGACGCGACCACCAACACGAAGGCGATGCTCAACGATCTCATCGCTCGGACCTAGCACTTGTAAACGGTGAGGCTGCCGCTCCAGGGCTCATAGGTACCCGGAGAGGCGCACGTGCGCCCAAACGCGCCTTGCTGGCAGGGAGACGTCGAGCCGTTGGTGATGGTGATGGTCGTCGCGGTGCTTGAGCAGGTCGAGTCGCTTGCGGTGACGCACAGGTCCGAGTACACGCTTCCCGGCGCGGGCTTGTAGCAGCTACCGTCGCACTCCAGACCGTTCTTCACGCAGGCGTTGAACTCCGGCGTGTACGGCTCGCGCTTGCACCGGCTCTTCGTCAGCTTGCAAGGCTTTCCCACCTGCGCGACGGCGGTCATGGGCACGGCTGTCAACAGGGCCAGAGAGACGACGAGGGCGCGGTGGATGGCGTTCATGGTGTTCCTTATCTACCGAAGGCTGAAGCGGGCGGGCAGGGAGAACTGCCGACCACGGTCGTTGCCTGAAACCTGGACGGTGACGCTCTTGCTGGAGTCGCCGAGCGGGAGCATCTTGGGGTCGTAGACGACGCTGATGAAGGCGGTCGCGTCGGGCCTCACCGTTCGATCCGAGACTTGGACGGACTGGCAGCCACACGTGGGCAGCGCGAGGAGGGAGATGGCGCGGCCCAGACGGTTCGTGATCGCGTAGTCCAACCGAGCGTCTCCGGCTTCGGACCGCTCACCCGGTAAGAGGGCGGAGAGACTTCCATGCCAGCCCGCATCGCCGCCCTCGGGCGTGGTGCCAGCAGGAGGAACGCTCCCAAGAGGATCGCGGCGAATGCCACAGCCTTCATGGCCTTATGGTTGACCAGAAGAAAAAAACGCTAAGTACTCATAAGACGGTACAATTCTCTATTAGGCGCGTCGCGGCCTCCTATGCGTCTACAGTCGGCACGTCCTCGCGGTACACTAAGGCCTAATGGCGAGACGCAGACCTCCCTACAAGCCGCAGAC
>CAXTOO010000380.1:0-2474 GCA_964245875.1 uncultured Fimbriimonas sp.
GCGAACGGCGTCGCCCGGCAGATCGTCGGCAGCGGGACCGAGGGCGGCCTGCCCCCGCTGGCGCGAGAAGGCGAAACCGTGACCCTCATCGTCGGCCCCGAGGGAGGATGGTCGCCGAAGGAGTTCGAGGCGATCGGCGGGCGCGGCGTGACCCTCGGCCCGCGCGTGCTGCGTGTCGACCATGCCGGCCCATCCGCGGCGGCGATCCTGCTGTTGGAACACTCCGTCCGCTAGCGCGTCAGAACGCATACCATGAGCTTCCACCGCCGGGTCGCCCTCGTCGCCTCCGCCGCCCTCTGCGGGCTGATCGGCCTCGCCAACGCAAGCAACTTCGCCCCGCCCGCGAAGCGCGCCTCGAGCGTGGTCGTCGAACCCGGCCTCCGCGAGAAGGTCCAGAACGCGCACGTCGAAGGCTGCGGCGGCTAGTTCCTCGCCAGAGTCTTTCCTAACCCTCGGTCGAGAAACGCGACGAATGCCCCCTCGTCCCGCGTGAACTCCCCAACCTGGGGCGATCCGGCTGCGTTCGCCACATAGCTTGGGAGCGTCACGGTCTTCGTCAACTCCTGGAGCCGCTTCTGGTTTTGCTTGTCGTCGTCACGATCCCGATCGGTGTAGAGCCGAGCCAACACGTAGCCCTTTAGGCGCCGGTTTACCTCCGGTCGCGGAAACATGTTCTCTTCCATCTCCCGGCAATTGGTGCAGAACACGCCGGTAAAATCGATGAAGATCGGCTTTCCGGTCGCCTTGGACTGGGCTACCGCCTCGTCGTACGTCGAGAGCCACTTCAGACCGTCGCTCTCGACCACTGTCTTCGTCTCCCGTCCGGGATAGGCCTTCGGCGGCAGCAAGCCTGTGAGCCCCCCGAGTGGACGCCCATTAATCGCCAGGAGAAGGTATCCCGCCCCGATGAGCGTCGCCGCTCCAAAGGCGTAGCGGAACGGGCCGATTTTCTCGTCCGTAACCTGAGGGAGCCGGACGATGCCAAGCAGGTACAGCGCGGCCAAGAGCGCGATGCCGAACCAGACGGCGAGGAACACCTCGCGCGTGACGACGCCCAGCCCATCTGGAACGATGCCGAGATCGACGTTGCTCACGAACTTGACCGCCGCTCCGAGCTCGACGAAACCCATGAACGCCTTGACCGTCGCGAGCCACGCGCCGGAGCGCGGCAGCTTCGACAGCGCCGCCGGGAACAATGCGAGCAGGAAGAACGGAAGGCAGAACGCCGTTGAGAAGCCGAGCATCCCGACCACGGGCCAGAGGAACTGCCCCTGGGACGCCGCGACGAGCACGCCGCCCACGAACGGCAAGGTGCAGGTGAACGAGGTCAGGCTGAACGTGAGTCCCATCAGGACCGGCGCGATCAGTCCCGTCCTTCCGCCTCCGCCAAGCCGGTTAAGCACCGAGGAAGGCACACCGATCTCGAAGAACCCGAACAGGCTTCCCGCGAGCGCGACGAACACGATCGCCAGCACGAGGTTCATGTAGGGGTTCGTCGCGAACGCCTGCAACCCGGTCGCGCCGAAGAGCGCCGCCACCGCCACCCCGAGCGCGGTGAAGGTGCCGATGATCCCGAAGCAGTAGGCGAGCGCCTTTCTCATGGGACTCTGGCCCGGCGTCTGCTTCGAGAAGAAGCTCACCGTGATCGGGATCATTGGGAACACGCAGGGTGTGAGCAGGGCCAGGAACCCCGCGCCGATGGCTACCCCGAGGTACTCCAAAAGGCCCTGAGACGCAATCCGCCCTCCCTGCCCCGCGGCCGTTCCGCCAGCCTTGGCGATGGGCACATCCAGCGGGGTCTTGTCGTCAACCGGCGTACCCGCGACTTCGACCGTCCCTGAGACCACGATGGGATGGTCGCGATCCGTGGGGGGAAGGCACTTGCCCTCGTCGCACATCTGATAGCGAACCTTTGCCTCGACCCTCACCGAGCCGCTTGCGGTCTTGGCGAGCCTCACCGGGATGCGGAACTCCGCCGAGCCTTCGTAGTACTCGACCTCCTTGCCGAAGTTCTTGTCGAACTTGCGCAGCGGAGCCGCCTGGACAGGCTTGCCCACTTCCGACAACCCCGCCCCAGGAGCGACCACGATCTTCGTCGGAAAGGGGCCGTCTTCCACGGGAGTCAGCGAGTATAGGTGCCAGGGGGCGGGAACGTCCGCGTGGAGCACGAGTTCGACCCGCGATCCTGGCGCGGCGTTCGCCGGCTCGACCTTCGCGGACCATTTCGCCGGACTGGTCGACTGTGCCCAGCCGAGGCACGACAGCGCCGTGGCGATCACGATGAGGAGGCAGAGAACGACGCGACGTGCCATGAATCCTTTCTAGTGTACGTCTACCGCAAGCTCACGTTTGCTCGTCGGCGCTTGACTCTCCGAGCTTGGCTAGGTACCATGTTCGAACGTCCTAGTCCCCGAAGGGGCTTGGAGATTGTCTGCCGATGTAGCTCAGTGGTAGAGCAGCTGTTTCGTAAACAG
>CAXTOO010000381.1:0-2456 GCA_964245875.1 uncultured Fimbriimonas sp.
GACTCGGCCCGCGAGCCGTTCGAGGAGCGCCTCGACCGTCATCGCGCCGAGGTCGCCCTCCTCCCGCGAACGGACGCCCACCGTTCCCGCCTCGACGTCCTTGTCGCCCAGGATGAGCATATAGGGCACCTTCTGGAGCTGCGTCTCCCGGATCTTCTTGCCGAGGGTCTCGCGGCGGTCGTCGACCTTCACGCGCAGGTTGCGCGAATCGAGGATCACGTCCTGGAGGCGCGACGCCAAGGCCGCCGCCGCGTCGTTGTGCCGGTCGGCGATGGGCAGGATGGAAACCTGGACGGGGGCCATCCAGAGGGGGAACGCGCCCGCGTACTGCTCGGTGAGCAGGCCGATCATGCGCTCGAGCGAGCCGAACGGCGCTCGGTGGATCATGATCGGGCGGTGCGGCTTGCCGTCCTCCGCGATGTACTCCAGCTCGAACCGCTCCGGCAGGGAATAGTCCACCTGCACCGTGCCCATCTGCCAGTCACGCCCGAGGGCGTCCTTGATGATGAGGTCCAGCTTCGGGCCGTAGAACGCCGCGTCGCCGGGCGACACCTCGTACTCCAGGCCCAACGTCTCGCACGCTCGCGTGATCGCCGTCGTCGCCTCGACCCAGTTGTCGTCGTGCCCGACGTACTTGTCCGAAAGGGGGTCCTTCGTTCCCACGCGGACGCGGTAGTCCTTCAGCCCGAGCTTCAGGAGCACCGCCTGCATGAGCTTCACCACGCCGATGAACTCCTCCTGCAGCTGGTCCGGCGTGACGAAGAGGTGGGCGTCGTCCTGCGTGAAGCCGCGCGCCCGCAGGATGCCCGTCACCTCGCCCGACTGCTCGTACCGGTGGACCGTCCCGAACTCCGCGTACCGCACCGGCAGGTCCCGGTACGACCGCATCTGCGAACGGTAGATCTCGATGTGGAACGGGCAGTTCATGGGCTTGAGGGCATAGGTCTCCTTCTCCTCGTCCTCCATGAACGGAAACATCTTGTCGCGGTAGTTCTGGAGGTGGCCCGACGCCTCCCACAGCTTGATGTTCGAGATCACCGGCGTCACGACCGGCTCGTAGCCGCGCCGCACCTGCTCCTTCTGGAGAAAGTCCGTCATCACGTGCCGCAGGGTCGCACCCTTCGGCAGCCACAAAGGCAGGCCCGTGCCGACGCGCGGCGAGAACATGAACAGGCCAAGCTCCTTGCCCAGGATGCGGTGGTCCCGCTTCTTGGCCTCCTCCAGGTTGACGAGGTACGCCTCCAGCTCCTCCTTCGTCTCGAACGCCGTGCCGTAGATGCGCGTGAGCTGCTTGTTCTTCGCGTCGCCGCGCCAATAGGCGCCCGCGAGCGACATCAGCTTGACGTGCTTGATCTCCTTCGTCGAGTCGACGTGCGGACCCCGGCAGAGGTCGATGAACCGGTGCTTCACGCCCTCGCGATCGGTGCGCTGCTGGTCGTAGAACGTGACCTTCTCGCCCGCCGGGACGGCTTCGAGAAGGAGCAGCTTGTACTCGGCAAGCTCCGTCTGCCCCTCGGGAACGGTCTCCTCCAGGATGATCCGCCGCGCGTCGTCGCGGTCGGCGGCCTCGCGGCACACGATGCGCTGGTCGAGCTTCGCCAACTCCTTCATCTTCGCCTCGATCTTCGGCAGATCCTCCTCGCGGATCGGGGCGGGGGGCTCGACGTCGTAGTAGAAGCCGTTCTCGATCGGCGGACCGATCGCGAGCTTGACGCCGGGGTAGAGCTCCGTGAGGGCCTGCGCCATGAGGTGCGCGGCGGAGTGACGGAGACGGTAGAGGTAGCTCTCTTCGTAGGTTGCCATGGGCGTGCCCTTCCCTGACCGAGGGATTGAGTTGTGACCCTCAGAATACCTTTTGTGGCGTGGGCGATCCCGTTAACCCCAGCCCTCTAGCCGAACAAACACCGCGCGCGGGTCGTCCAAGGGCTGGGACAGCGACCCACTCCTATGCGCGCAACCCTCCTCCTTTCCGCCCTCGCCCTCGGTGCTGCCGCCTCCGCCCAGACGGTGACCGACTCCGAGTCGATCATCCAGGCCTACAACAACTTTCGGACGAACGACAGCCTGAAGTTCGAGATGACGGGAGCGGAGACGAACGGCGGCGCGACGGCTAACATCTACGCCGTCCTCTACTGGAAGCGCGCCAACGACCCGCGTACCGGACTCGAGTCTTCGGTCAAGGTCGAGCTCAACGTCTACGACATGACGCGCAAGGACACGCCTCCCACGCTAAGGATCGTCGGGGACGGCCTGAACCTCTACCGCTACGACTTCGTCCGGCGTCAGGTCTCGACCACCACCTACGGCCTGTACGACATCGACGCCAAGGGCGTCAAGCGGGGCTACACCGATGGCACCAAGCTCCTCACCCAGCTTCGAGCCGCCACCCCCGGCCTCGCCGCCCACCTCGTGCGGCTCGTCGCCGAGATGAACCCCTCGGGCGGCGACACCTTCGC
>CAXTOO010000382.1:0-1474 GCA_964245875.1 uncultured Fimbriimonas sp.
GGCCGTCGTTGACCTCTTCGAGGCCGGCGATCATCCGCAACGTGGTGGACTTGCCGCAGCCGGAGGGGCCCACGAGAACGAGGAACTCACCATCCGCGACCGAGAGATCGATCGCGTCGACGGCGGGCTTCGTGGAACCGGGGTAGATACGGGTTGCCTTGTCGAAAGTGACAGATGCCATGGCTGTACTGAACTCCTTCACCGGCAGGTACGTGCCGGACGATCCGTAGTGAATGGAAGTGGCCCTCGGTGTGGGGACAACGGTGGCCTGGCGCCAGTATGCCACCCTGAGTCGGGCGCCGCATCCGCGCATCCGGTGCCCTCCCAGCCTGGATGCCTAGCATTCCTGGCAGCGCACGATTGGCCTCGCGAAACGGCGAGGAGTAGTTTTGCGCCGCTTGTCCACCCGAGAACGAGGATCCATGAGCGACGGCCCTTTCGGCCTGACCCCGAGCGGGTCGACGCCCCGAGAGCCCGGCGAGCCCGATCGCACGCCGGTTCCGGCTGAGGCGTTCGGCTTCGGGGCGGGCGCGCTGCCGCCTGCTCCGCCGACCGGTCCCACGGATGCCGCTGCCCTCTCCACGGGCCCGGTCGCGCCGCCGACCGAGCCCGTCAGCGTTCGCGAGAGCGCCCGAGAGCGCGCCCGCGAGATCCGCGAACTCCACCGCAAACAGGACCGCCGCCGCCGCGGCATCGTCATGGGTTCGATCGCGGGCGGGGTCATCGCGATCGTGGTGATCGTCGCGGTCGTGCTCGCCTTCTCGCAGCCGACCGGCCGCGGCCCGCTCAACATGCTGAGCGACGGCATCAAGATCGGCGCGAACTACAAGGCGGTGGCGACCTCCGGCGTCCCCGCGAACTCCCGCCCCGTCCCCTCCGCCACCAACGCGGCCGGCGTGATCGACATCAAGCTCTACATCGACTACCTCTGCCCCAACTGCGGCGTCTTCGAGAAGAAGAACGACGACCAGCTGCGGGCCTTGTTTAAAAACGGCGCGGCGACGATCGAGATCCACCCCATCGCGGTGCTCACCGCCAAGTCCGCGGGGACCCAGTACTCGATGCGCGCGGCGAATGCGGCAGCCTGCGTTGCCGAGTTCTCGCCCGACCATTTCTTCGACTTCAACGAGGCCCTGTTCGTCGACCAGCCCAAGGAGGGCACTCCCGGCCTCGACGACACGACCCTCGCGGACCGCGCCGCGAAAGCCGGCGTGACCGACATGGCGCAGGTGCGCGACTGCATCCAGGATCACCGCTTCCGCACCTGGGTGCAGTCGGCCACCACGCGTGCGTTGAGCGGCCCGATCCCGAACTCGGATCTGAAGGCCATCGCCGGAACGCCCACGATCATCGTCAACGGAAGCCAGTTCACCTACACAACGGCGTTCGATCCCAACGAGTTCGCGCAGTTCGTGCAGCAGGCCGCCGGCGACACCTTCACCAAGAACCCGACGCAGTCGCCCACTCCCACGCC
>CAXTOO010000382.1:1484-2438 GCA_964245875.1 uncultured Fimbriimonas sp.
CCAGCGCGACGCCGACCGCCGGGTAGCGGGGGGTCTGGGCCCTCCGCGCCCCGGGATGTTGCCGACAGGACGATCGGTCCACTTACGGCGGGGCGCCCCGTGACGTAGCGTCGGAACAGGACGGCTGGTTACCGTCTCAGCGGCGGGGTCAGGATCCGCGTGGAGCCCTGATCCCTGCGCGCGATCCTGCCCGCCGCGCCTCCGCGGCCAGTCCGCCGCCGGCGGCGCCGTCACGGCGACCCGTCCTCTCGGCTGGCGGCTCCTTCCGTGCGCCCTCGTCCTCTTGCGTTGCAACCGGTACTTGGTGTTACTATCTACCGGTAGTCAGTGACGCTGAGTAGGAGGCCCGATGGGCAAGCAGGAGACCGAGATGCTGAAGGGCACCCTCGAGGGGATCATCCTGGCGATCCTGGTCACGCGGCCCGCCTACGGCTACGAGATCACGGCGTGGTTGCGGGAACAGGGCTTCTCCGACATCGCCGAAGGTACCGTCTACGCCCTGCTGGTGCGCGTCGAACAGCGCGGGCTGGTGGATGTCGAGAAGGTGCCGTCCGAGAAGGGACCGCCGCGCAAGGTGTACTCCCTCAACGCCCGGGGCCGCGACTACTTGGACGAGTTCTGGAAGACCTGGAGCTTCTTGGCCGAACGGCTGGATCAGCTCCGCGAGGAAGGGAAATGACCATGTGGATCGAGAAGATCGTCGGAGATCTCGGCGACAAGAAGAGGTACCGCGAGTACAAGGCGCGGGTCAAGGAACTGCCGTCGGGCTACCGGGACGCGGCATCCGGCCTGGAGCGCTACCTGATGTACTTCGGCCCCAACGAAGACGGCAAGGCGCTTCTCTCCATGCTGAACGACATGGTCGAGCTGCTGGAGCAGGGCGTCGCGGCCGGCACGCCGGTGCGCGATCTGATCGGCAACGACCCGATCGGCTTCGCCGACCTCTTCATGGAG
>CAXTOO010000383.1:0-2429 GCA_964245875.1 uncultured Fimbriimonas sp.
TCATCGCCATCCTGGCGGCGATCCTCTTCCCCGTCTTCGCGCAGGCTAAGGCCGCCACCAAGCAGGCCGTCTGCTTGAGCAACGCCAAACAGCTTGGACTCAGCTTCCATCTCTATCTGAACGACCAGGACGACCGCTATCCAGGCCCTAATCAAGCGATCGCGCAGCCTCCAGGGGTGGTCGGAACCGTATCCGCATACCCTTACGACTTCCAGCTGATGCCGTATGTGAGGAGCAATGCGGTGTTCCTCTGTCCCACCGACGGTGGCGTCCGTCTCACACCCGCCTCCTCATCCAGCATCAGCTTCTGGGACGAGTCCTGGCGCAAAAAGGCGATCCCGCGCTCCTATCAATACGTATCGAACCTTTGGACGGTTGAGGGAGGGGTATGGGACCAGAACACCGGCATGGGGGTGTACGGAGGAGAAGGCTATTCGGCGAGCCGGATCGAGCAGCCCTCCGACACGATCTCTCTGATCGAAGCCTGGGGAAGTCGGAGCATGACCGGTCCCCACTCGTCCTACATGGGCTCGCGCGACAGCTCGATCTTCGGCGCGTGCGACTACTGGAAGCTGGCTGGGCGTAAACCGAACGTCTACTCCGGCGCTAATTCGCTTCCCAGCGTATGCGCGGGGGCTGCCCCCTATGAGCCCACGCTCGGTCACAACGGAGGCTCGATCTACGTGATGGCCGACACATCTGCCAAGCGTCGAACATGGTCGCAGGTGCGAGCGAACGACTTCGCCATGTTCAAGCTCCAGAAGTCCACCCAAACCTTCGTGCCGTAACGTGACAGGTCCGCTCCGACCCTCACCTACGCGCCCCGGTGCCCGGGTCCTCCGCCCGAACCGTCTACGGTCGATCCAAACGTTCTCCCCACACGCGGCGCTGACCCGCTTTTCCAACTTCGCCCCTCTCGCCTCGGACCCACCGAGACCCTGACCTCACGATTTCCGAAACCATGCGAAACCACTTCTCCGCCCTCCCTCTCCTCGCCCTCGCGGCCTCGTCCCACGCCGTCGGCACCGCCACCGTCACCTCGACCGGCGATGTGACCTACACGCTCGGCGCGGGCCTGAGCTACGCCTTCTCCCCCACCTCGCTCAACTACGCCGGGCGCGCCGCCGGTCGCTACACCTACGACTGGGACTCGATCGGCACCTCCGTGCCCGAGAGCCACAACCCCGTGTTCGAGTACCTCGACGACACGAACCTCAACCTCGTGGCGCAGGTCGCCGATCCGGCCCGCTACTCCCTGTCGCTCTCGGGCGGCGCGAGCGGCACCCCCACCGGGACCAATCGCCTCGTGCTGAGCTCGACCGCCACCGCGACCTTCAGCGCCGCCGCGAACGATCCGGGCGACCTCTTCGCGTTCCGTCGCTACGGCTACCGCTACTTCATGCAGGTGACGAACGGCTCGACGGTGCCGCAGTTCGCGCTGTTCAACTTCAACAACCAGCAACGGACTCTCTCGGGGGCGGTCAACGTGCCGGTGGACCTGACCGCGAACCTTGGCCAGTACGCGGAGGCGGGAGGCGTCATGGACGTGATCGACACCTCCACAGACGAGACGGACGAGTACACCTTGACCGCCGACACGTTCAGTTCCGCCGACGGTCGGTCGTTCTCGACAGACTACACCTACCCGCTCGGCGGGCGCGGCTACACCGTCGCGCCCGGCGCGACCGTCGAGTACGAGATCTACAGCAGTTCGTACCTCTTCATCGAGGATGACCACCGCCGTGCCGCCCCCGTCCCCGAACCCGCGCCCTTGGCCGCGTTGAGCGTCGGTGCCTTGGGCCTTCTACGACGACGTCGGAAGCATCAGGCGGCATAGGCGAAGGTCCATCTTTGACGGATCATTAGGGAGCCTCCGGGAAGGAGGCACCCCGGCTACTTGCGTCGGCGGCGGAGGAGGGCCACGGCGCCGACGCCAAGGGCGGCGAGGGGGGCGGACTCGGGAACCGTCTCGACTACGCCATAGACATCGCCCGCGAACGAGAGGTTGGCGAAGTCGGGCGCATCGTTCCACTTGCCGGGCGTGTAGTTCGTCACGGGCGCAAAGATCTGAACGTAGTCCTCGCCGGTGGACGAGTTCGGATAGTTGTCGGGCTGGCCCGGATTCCAGTTGCGGTACGTGCTGGTCGAGCCGCTGGACCAGACGAAGGTGCCTTCGACGGCGGCATCGTTCAAGCCGATCCAGAGATTGCGGTTGACGTTGCCGTAGTTGCCGAACGTGTTGAAGACGAAGGCATCCTCCGCCGCGTCGTCGATGGTGGCGAGGTGGCCTCCGAGGGTAACGGCCTTGGCCTCGGCATCGGTCCAGTTCGAGTTGGAGAGAAGGCTGTAGGTGTGGCCGTTGTAGACGGAGGTCGTGAGGACGGTCTGGGCGGAAGCGAGACCGGCGAGAGCGGAAACGGACAGGAAGA
>CAXTOO010000384.1:0-2427 GCA_964245875.1 uncultured Fimbriimonas sp.
CCGACCTACCGGCGGTCGACCAGCCCGGCGCAGGCGGCGGTGGAGGCGCGGATGGTGGCGGCGTCGGCGCTCTGGTCGTCGATGGACGCCGCCCAGGTGGCGCGGTGGCGCGCGTGGGGCGAGGCGCGCGGGAAGACGGCGCAGACCGCCTTCGTCGCGCTCGCGACCAAGGTTCTCCAGATCGACCCCGCCGCGACCGTGCCCCTCGTCCCCCCGGCGCGGGACTTCGTGGCGGACGACTTGGCGGTGACGGTTTCGGAACCCCTCCCTCCGGGGAGGGGCAGGGGTGGGGACGAGGGAGTCCCGCACCTGGGATCGAGCCAGGCGGAAACCGGGGAGCACCCCCACCCCTCCACCTGGAAGGAGACGCCAAGGGACTCTGGCGGAACGGCTTTTGCGTCTCCTTCTTCGGCGGACCCTCTCCCCCAAGGGGGAGGAATCCTGTTCTCCGCCACCGGCCCGAACCGGGCGGGGTCGGTGACCGAGCTCCTCGTCCAGAGGCTCCCGAACGAGCGGCGGAGCCCCACCAAGCGTTACGGCTCGGCGGGCTTCGTGGCCTTCGCGAAACGCTCGACCGACCACCTCCTGCCCCTCGCCGCCGGGTCGTACGCCGTCGGCTACCGCTTCGTGGAAAAGGCGACCGGCCAGCAGGGGCCGACGATCCTGCTGGGCGTGGTGCGGGTGGGATAGTTTGGGCGAGTGGCGGTTTGTTCCGGCGGGCGGAGAGACCGGGGGCGGGGTCCGGGAGCAGGCGCCTCACGGAAAGGGGCTGAAGAACTTGGAGACGACGCTCTCCACCCTCGGGACCGAGGGGAAGACGCTTCGACCGTGACCGTGGGCGTACTCGTTGCGGCTTGTTCGCAGGCTGTGCATCGAGACCCTGTCTTCGGGGCGAAGCTTGACGCCCGTCGTGCGGAGGTTCAGTTCCTTGGTCGCCTTGTCGATCAGGGTGCTCAGCTTCGGCTCGGCCCCGAGATCGACCCCGATGGAGAGCAGGTAGTCGCGCAGGAACGCCTCCGCCGACGCGATCAGGAGCAGGGCGTAGGCGTCGCCCGCCGTGGCGATGGCGGCGTCCAGCCGCGCCGGATTGTAGCCGGGAAGGCCGGGAGTCCCCTTTTTCGTGCCGCCCAGGGCAAGCTTGAGCGCGGCGACCGCGTCGTCGTGCTCGCGGCGGATGGCGCGGAACGCCGCATCGTGGCGGGCGCTCACGGGCGGAAGGCGAGGTCGGTCAGCCAGCCCCAGCCGGACTGGTGCAGGTCGTCGCTGAGGGGGACCGCCGCCGTCTCGACGCGCCAGCGCTTGGCCCTCGGCTGGTAGACCAGCTCGAAGACGCGGTGCGTCGAGGCGTCGATGCGGATGGTCCCCGCGCCCCGCTTGGCCTTGGGCAGCACGGCAATCCGCATCTGCCTGCCCTTCTTCGGCAATTCTATCAGCACGTCCGTGCGGCGAGCGAGTTCGGAGGGGAGCTTGCTCCCGTCGGACACGTCCCAGCCGTCGGCGGCGGCCCACGCCTCCAAGTCGGAGAGCATCTCCTTCTCGGGCGTGAAGTCCACGCTCGGCGCGTCGTCCAACCACTTCGGCATCACGAGGGCCATCGATGGGGATTATGACGCGAAGGCCGGATCGACAGGCTCGGCCAAGCCGATCTGCACGGCCTCAGGCGCTTTCGTCCTACTCGGGCCGGAAGCCCTCCCGGCCCTCGCGCAGGTGGGGCATCTTCTGGCGGAGCGCGTGGACGGCGCGGGCGTAGGCGTTTGCGTCCCAGCCGTATTCTCGGGCGAGTTCGAGGGCGGGGGCGAGGGTGCCGGCGGCGAAGCGGCCCGCGTGGCGTGGAAGGGCTGGGCGACGACCACGTCGGCGTTCAGTTCTTGGATCGTCCGGGCGAAGCGTGGGGGGTCCTCGACGGGCAGGAGCGGCGTGAGGCAGGCGCCCGTCCTGATCCCCGCCCTTTTGAGCGAGCGGAGCGCGTCGAGGCGGCGCTCGACGCTGGGGCAGGCGGGCTCGAAGCGCTTGCGGACGGCGTCGGAGTCGGTCGTGACGGTGACGTTGACCCTCAAATGGGAGAAGCGGCGGAAGAGGTCGAGGTCGCGCAGGAGTCGGTGACGGAGCCGAGATAGACCTTCGCTCCCGGCAGCTTGCGGGCGCGGCGCAGGAGGCCGAGGGCGTTCGCCTTGACGTCCACCCAGCGGCCCCAGCTCTCGGAGCGTTCCTCGTCGCGCACGAAGAAGGCCGCGTAGCAGTAGCCGCAGCCGAACGCGTAGCCGACGTAGGGATTGAGGGTGAAGTCGAAGGCGCCGATGAAGCCGCGGGCGGGGCTGAGGATGGAGCGGGCCTGAATCTGCTGAATCTGTACCCTTCCGCTCTTGACAAGGGGCGGCGCGTCGTCGAACAGGCTCGGCTGGTCCATCCTCAAGCTTTGTCGGGCAT
>CAXTOO010000385.1:0-2426 GCA_964245875.1 uncultured Fimbriimonas sp.
TCCAAGAGGGGGCTCGCCGACTAGTGTACTTAGACGACGCTCGGAGGCGTTCGGCGATGAAAACGAAAAAGGCGTGGCCTTTTTGGGCCACGCCTCCTCTTGTTGGATTCGGTCTTAGTCTCGGGCGACCTTCTCCGTGACGACGGCTTGGTCGATCGTCAAGGTGAAGGGCGAGTTGCCCAGGCGGGACGGCTTGAGGCCGCGCACGAGCATCGTGACCTTGTTGGCGGAGATGTACAGGCCTGCGGCGGTGACGTCGAGCGGGATCGTGGTGGTGGTCATCGATCCCGTGTTGGCCACCGTGCTGATCAGGTCGTACTGGTTGGTGTTCTTGTTCAGCAGGTAGATCGTGCCGGTGGTCAGCTTCGGTGCGGTCATCACGACCTTGACGCTGGCGCTGCGGGGCTGCTTAGCCGTCTGAAGGTTGACGGGGATCGTCACGGCGGCGATCTGGCCCACGCCCTTCTGGCGGACCGACTGGACGGTGTACGAGATCCCGTCGGCGGTCGGGAGTTCGGTGGCGCCTCCGGTGGGCGAGGCTCCGAAGCCGGTCGGCATCGCCGGGTTCGAGTAGATGCTCAGGGCGCTCGGCACGTCGCTGACGGAGATGCTTCCGGCATTGAGGAACGCGGTGTAGAGGGCGGTGTCGTCCGGTGCTCCCAGGCCGGTGACGAAGTCCCACCTCGTTGTGGTCAGGCTCGTCGTTCCATCCGGAAGAATGCCTGCGCTCGCCCCATCGAGGGTTGTGAGGTCAAGGAACGCGGTCGATCCCGCATCCACGAGCGGGTAGATGAAGTCTTGGATGCGGCCCACTCGCGGGCGACCATCGGCGTTGGTGTCAGCGGCGTCGTTCTCAAGCAAGGTCTGCAGAATGACGCCGAGCTGTCCCGCGAAGCTGGGCGAAGCGGCGCTGGTGCCTCCGATGTTGATGAGGGAGCCATTGAACGAGATGTACCACTCGGTCGCATGGACCGCGATGTCCGGCACGAGTCGCTTGTTGATGTCGGTGCGGATTCCATTGCCCTTCTGATACGGAGGCAGGACATTGAAGGTGACGTTCGGCGGATACCAACCGCTGCCGCTGCCGGTCCAGCCCTTCTCGACCGCGCGACCGCCAAGACCGTCGAGCGTGACTTCTGAGCCTCCGACCATAAGGACGTCGGGGTCGAAGTCGGGGTAGGGGAAGTTGAGGAAGGTCGTGAGATTTGTGTTGAGGTCGGACGTTCCGTTGTCTCCACTCGCACACATATAGGTCATGCCCTGTGCGGTCATCGCGAGGTGCTGATTGTGCGCGGCGGTGAAGAATGCGTTGTCGCCTCTGAAGCCGTAGCTCTCGGTGATGATATCGCAGGCGTTGTCGTCGGCCTCGCGGGTGAGGGTGGCTAGAAGACCGCCACCGATGCCGTCGTAAATGAAGAGGTTGCATCGCGGGGCGATCCCCAATACCATTTGGATGTCGAGGTCGCCCTCAACTCCAGGATTGACGGTTTCGCCATCAACGCCCCCTACGATCACCTTGCGGATGTTCGTGCCGGTGCCGCCCGGAAGAGGAAGCCCAAAGGCGTCGGCGAAAGCGGCGGCGAAGGAGAGGCGGTACCCGTCGAAGTTCGAGATGCCGATGTTGATCCCATCGCCCTTGTGGCCCCCGACGTTAGAGGCGCCGTAGAGCGGGGTCGTGTTGTAGACCGTCCTCGCGTCGATGGGACGCAGTTGGCTGCGGCGCTCGGGAGGGTTGGCGTTGGTCAGGCCATCGATGTGGACGATCTTGGACGAAAAAGTCGCGGGGAGAATTGGAACTGACGCGTTGCTGTAGAACGAGAGCGGACCCTTGTCCCCGCGCGAAGCGACCTTGTAATTGTTGATCTTCGTGGAGAACGCGCTCTCAATCGCACCCACCTTGCCCGTGACAAGGATCGCCATGCGGTTCTTTGCGGTGAGCGTCACGGTCAGCCCCTTGTTCTTAAGGTAAGAGACCACCGTGTTGATCGTCGCGGACGAGGCTCCGAAGCGTTCGCCGACCTGGGTGGGACTCAGGAACCGATGGTAGTTTTCGCTCGATGGATCGCTGGCCGCACGACCGTACTCGGTCAACCCGGCCAGGTTGCTTGGAGCAACGCTGACCGCTAGGCTAAGCTTCGTCGACGAAGCGACGCGGCCTACCAGGGTTGCGCCGCTGAGAACGGACGGCAGCGTCATGGAGGCGACTGCGACCGACGAGGCTTTCGCTTCCTGAGGAAGTGCGAGGGCGGGAGCGCACAGGATCAGGGCGCCGACGAGAAGGGGCATAAGGCTCCGCGATCCGGCTGAACGGTGGTTAGAAAAGGGCATCTTTCGAGTCACTAGGGTCCTTCTGGGCGCACAATCGTCTGCGCGGCTTGACAGTCGAGACGAGCGTACCCATGCTGGCCGTTCTTCACGGTGGAATA
>CAXTOO010000386.1:0-2424 GCA_964245875.1 uncultured Fimbriimonas sp.
GAACTCCAGGTAGTGCTCGTCGCCTGGGTAGCCCGACTCGCCGGACCAGACCTTCGCCGCCGTTTGCGGGTCGCGCGCCATCGTGGTCACGCCGGTTGGAAGCAGGTAGTGCTCGTACTCGCTTCGCAGCTCTTCCGGCGGCGAGAAGTAGCGGCTGGACCGGGCGAACATCTCCGCGAGCTGGGGAAAGTTCGCGGCGTACGTGCCGAGAGGCTGGCCGCCGCGGATCATGTGCGAGTCGGTGAAGAAGTACTCGATCCCCTCCTGCTTGAGGATCTCGTCCGTGCCCATCCTCTCCCAGGGCACCGCCTCGTCCTCGACCGGGCTCTTCCACGCGTAGCGGGGCCGGTAGGCGCACTCGGGAAGCCAGATGCCGCGGGGCTTTCGTCCAAAGTGGCGCTCGAAGGTCTGCACCCCGAGCCGGACCTGCGCCCGGCACGCCTCGTCGGTCCCGAGCAACGGCTGGTAGCCGTGGGTCGCGCCGCTGGTGATCAGCTCGACCGAGCCGTTCTCGTCGAAGAACCGGAACGCCTCGATGATCGAGCGGCCCCACTGGTGCTTGAACTGCACGAGCGCCCGCGTGTACTGGTTCTGCCAGAACGATGCGAGGCCCACCATCCAGAGGTCGCCGTCGCGCTCGAAGTTCTTGCCGTCCTCGATCGCGAAGTCGATCTTTTCCTGGCAATACGCCTCGAAGCCGTCCTTGAACTGCGGATCCTCGAGCTGCTCGGCGAGGATCGGCGTCATGTTCACCGTCCAGCGCGGCTTGATGCCCTCGTTCTTCAGCCGGTCGAGCGCGTGGAGCAGCGGCAGGTAGCACTCCGCCGCCGCCTCGAAAAGCCAGTCGGTGCCGTGCGGACTCTTGCCGTGCGAGATCACGTACGGCATGTGCGTGTGGAGGCACAGGAGAAAGCGTCCGATCGGCATTGAAGGGAGTATGCGTTATTGGCTGTTGGTTGTTGGGGAGCACCCAACAACCAACGGCCTCAGCGCAGCGACGCGCCGTTGCCCGCCGCCGCGGGGTTGATCTCCTCTTCCGCGATCTCGGTGAGGAGGTCGTCCGTCTCCTCCTCTTCCTGAAGGGTCTGCTCCAGAAGGTCGATCGCGTCCTCGTCCAGGCCGAGCTGCTCCGCCCAGGTGATCACCGTGCCGTAGTTCGCGATCTCGTAGTGCTCGTTCTTCTGCGCGCAGGCGATGATCGCCGCGTCGCCCGCCGCGTTGCCCGCAAACTCCTCGATGTGCTCCTGCGCCTCCTTGATGAGGCCCACCGTCGCCTGGCACACCACGCCGCCCGGTTCGAAGCCGAGCTTCTGCGCGACCTGCTCGACCCGCCGCACGTGCTCCTCGGTCTGGGTGATGTGCTTGCCGATCGCCTCCTTGAGCCGGGGGTTCTGCGCCGCCTCCTGGAGCTTCGGCATCGCCTTGAGGAGCTGCTGCTCCGAGTTGTAAATGTCCTTAATCGTGTCCTGGAACACGTCGTTGAGAGTCTTGTCCGCCATGGTTTATGCCACTCCTGCCGTTTCGATCGGCGGCTTGTAGGCGCCGCCCGCCTGCTTCTTCGCCTCGACGCCCTGCTCCGTCTCGCGGTCCGCGTCGTCCCTCACCTCTTGGGGGATCATCATCATCGAGATGGCGATCACCCCCGGAAGCACCGCCGCGTCGTCCAGCACCCCGAGATCCTGGACCCACTCGGGAAGGTAGCGCTTGGGCATGGCCGTGAACGCGATCCCGCCGTAGATGAGGTACCGCACCGCCGCCGGGGTCCGGGGGTCGTGGGCCATCTTCCAGTACCGCTGAACGGTCCGAACCATCGAGATCCAGCGCATCGCCGCACTAGGACGGCGACTTTGCGAAAAGGGTTCGTAGCGCCTCCTTCGAGGAGGCATCTTCCGCCCCTCGTCCCCTCGGCTTCCAGCCGGGAGCCTCTCAGCTCAGCTTGGCGAACTGGTGCTTTCCCACCCTCAGCGTCTTCCCCGTCAACTCGCTCCGTGCCACCCGCACCATCGCGTCTCCGACCCTCTCGCCGTCGAGCGCGACTCCTCCTTGCTTGATGAGATCGCGCGCCGCCGAGTTGCTCTTCGCCATCCCCAGCGATCCGATGAGCGACGCGAGCGGAAACTCCTCGCCAAGCTCGACCGGGATCTCGCGCGAAGGCGCCTCGACCGGCTGACGCCGCTTCGAGAACGTCTCCACAAAGTAGGCCACCGCCCCTTCCGCCGCCTCCTCGCCGTGGTAGAGCGCCACGATCTCCCGCCCGAGGCGCACCTTCGCGTCCCGCGGGTTCGTCCCTTCCCCGAGCATCGTGTCGACGTCCGAGAGCGGCACGTCCGTGCACAGCTCGAACCAGTTGCGGATCAGCTCGTCGGGGATCGACATCGTCTTGCCGAACACGTCGTTGGGCGAGTCCTGGATCGACACGTAGTT
>CAXTOO010000387.1:0-651 GCA_964245875.1 uncultured Fimbriimonas sp.
GGTTGGACCGTCTCCCTGCTGTAAGCGTAAGCCAATCGCCTACGGATCCCCTGCAGTTCTGGGCGACGGTGATGGGCCTCGTGGCGCTCTGCGTGCCGGAAGCGCGCATGGTGGACGCCTACAGCGACTACCTCCTCCAAAGTTGCGAGTTCGGAGGAGGCGACCTCGGTCCTCTGCAACGGGAACCCTGCGCCCTTTTCGACGCCTACGACGTCCGCCATGGACTCGAGAAGTGCCTCAGACGAGAGGACGGGATGGGGCAGGTGCGGCTCAACGAGGGCACGGCGCTCGTCGTGGACGACGAACCGGGATACGCGATGTATCACGCCTACGCGGCTTACAGCCTTGGCCACCGTTCTTGGCCGGTCAGCTCGTATACCGAGCTTGAGGAGGTCGGGCGGCGGCTCGGCGTCGGGGAATCGGCTCCGGCGTGGGCGGGCGGATCCGAGGGCTTCGACGTGCAGATCGAGGATCGTTTCCTTCCGTTCGCCGACTCTCCTGGATACCTGCCACTCTCCGGCATAGCCGCCCGGAAAGCCGCCTTCGGTTTCCTCGCGAACCCGGACAGAACGGTGTTGGTCACGACCGGCGGACCGGAGTCGACCACGGAGGACGGCTGGGAGAACTTCAAGTCGTTGCCGAACAAGCCGT
>CAXTOO010000387.1:661-2423 GCA_964245875.1 uncultured Fimbriimonas sp.
CACGCCTCGGCGCGGCGGCCGAGGGTGCTCGTTCCCGACAGGGTCGGGACACCGAATCCGCCCACGCAGAAGACCGACGCGCATTCCGCGCCGGGACGTCTCTCGTTCGTAGCCCAGACGCTCGTCCGCCGAGGCGAGCGCCTCCTTCGCGAAGGCTGGTCGGTCGATCACGCGATCGCGGCGGCGGTCATGGCCCGGGACGCGGACCGGCTTGTGGCACGGATGACGCCGACCCTGGCCCTCAACGCGCTGTCCCTCCGGCATCGCGCCGAGGTCACGGCGGAGTGTCTCTTCTTCGGAGTCCAGTACCATGCCGTGACCAAGGAGCGGATAGACGCGATCGCCTCAGAGGTCGCGGGCGTCGGTGACTGGTTCCACGGGAGCAACGTGCGCCGATCACGGCCTATCGGGGCGCTCGAGAGCGGCTGGGAACGGCTCGTCAAGCGCCATGAGGAACGACTCCGTCCCAAGATGGACGCAGTGGTGCGAGAGCTCGGGAAACGGTGGGCGCGCTGGTCGCACTACGAGAAGCGCCGGGCGGTGGTTCAGGCCAAAATCGACCTGCTCAGCGCGCTCGCGAAGACATACGGCGATCACAACCAGTTCGAAGAGGAGCAGTCGATGCTCGGCGAGATCCGGGCGCTGTTGTCGGAGGAGTACTGGCTGGAGAAGCCCGGAAGGCGATTTCCGCTGTACCTCCTGCGGCGCTACACCGACCACATGGTCGGCAACCTGGGCCACTTCGCCCTCGCCGTTCCCACCTGGATCGGGGTCTTCGGCCTCGGGCTTTGGGCGTTTTCGAACCTCGTTTACCTGCCAAGGGGCAGCGCTCTGCAGGAAGTGCCGGGTCATTCCCATGGTCACCTGTGGACTTCCTTCTCGACGTTCATGGCCTCCAGCCTCCAGGGCGACCTCAACGCCCTTCCGCTCACGCCCTTCGGCAAACTGTGGGCCGGGGCCTTGATCGTGGTGAGCTTTCTGCACCTCGCTATCCTCATTTCCCACCTGTACTCCCGCATCGCTCGCCGCTGATGTCGAGCGCGTACCGCAGGTCTAATGTGTATCAAAGGTTCGTTTTGCAGCGCGTAGGCTGCTACACTTTATTTATAAGCGCATTACTATACTAATAGATAATAAAAGTCATTAATTCGGTGTCCAGAACAAAGGGCATACAGGAGGTCCGCCCCCAGGAAAGTAGGCCATTCAAACCTATAGACTCCCGTTCACAAGGAGTCAACAGTGAAGAAGAGCAAGTTCAGCGAGGACCAGGTGGTCCGTATTTTTGGTGAGGCGAGCGCGGGCAAGGGCGTGCGCGAGGTGTGCGCGGCGCACGGCCCGAGCGAGGGCGACGCTCTACGCGTGGGGGCGCAAGTACGCGGGGATGGAGAGCGACGACGTGAAGCGGCTCCGGCCGCTCGAGGCGGAGAACGCGGCCCTCAAGCGGATTGTGGCGGACCAGACGATGCTCCTGGACGCGACGGGGAAGCTGCTCCGAAAAAAGGGTTTCGGCCCCGAGCGCAGATCGGGGGCCGCAATCCTCGTGAGGGAGCGGATCTCCGCCCGCAAGAACTGTCAGACGATGGGGATCTCGCGACGAGGCTACGGCCTCAGACCGAGATAGGATCGCGACGTCCCGTTCTGGGAGGCGCTGCGCAAGGACTGACGCCCCAACATGGGCAACCGGAGCGACGCGGCGGTGGACAGCCTGAACCGCGCGACCTCGGTGGGCGGGGTCGCCTGCACCAACGACGTCCTGGGCAAC
>CAXTOO010000388.1:0-671 GCA_964245875.1 uncultured Fimbriimonas sp.
CGCCATGGCGGCGCTGACGAGCGCGAGAATCGGAACGAAAGCAAGGGTTCGAATGACCACGCATTAGTCTAGCGCATGGATCGTGCCAACCGGCGTGCCCCGCTTTGTTTCGAGTACCTCGTCCTATCGTTTTATCAACAATACGGCGATGTGCTCGCCTTAAGCACACTTGCGGCGCAGCCGACGCCTGGCGAACCTCAGCACGAAGGGCGCGGCGGCAAGCGGCCTGGCACCGAGAGTAGGTGACATCGGTCGCGCTGGCTGCTGCGGCGAGGCTCTCGAGGACAAGGAGAGCGAAAGGCTCGGTGGAAAGCGACATGGCGTTCACGATGAGCGGCTTACTTCGGCTCGCCTCAGCATTGCTCATCCACTGTGTACGGAACGCTATTTTCTGCGCTGTTCTGCAAACTGGCAAATCTAACTGACGGGTTCATCATGCGGTGGAGGATGGCGCCCGGACAGCATCGGTCTTAGCTCACCACGCCCGTGCGGTGGTGGTTCTCCTCACCGGGATACTCGCCCGGCGCACAGGCCCCCAATCGCGACAAAACTTTTCGTCAACCCAGCGATCGCGATTTTTCGCTCATCCTTTGTGGGTAGCCTGCCCGCAGCCCGTAGGAAGGACGAAGGTCTCCACAATTCGCCATGTCAGTCTCGTTAGAATCACCGCC
>CAXTOO010000388.1:681-2376 GCA_964245875.1 uncultured Fimbriimonas sp.
TTGCGACCGGCACGATCGACCCCAAGGGAATGCGCTTTACCGCGCGCAACGATCCGGCGGTACGTCTCCGAGACTACGCCGAGTCGCTCCGCCGGTGGTCCGTCGAGACGGACTTGCCGATCGTCTTCTGCGAGAACTCCGGCGCCGATCTGCGCCCTCTTCAGAAAGACCTTGGCGACGCGGCCGCCCGCATCGAGTGGCTGGGTTTCACCGCGCCGGAGTTTCCCGAGCGGCGGGGCAAAGGATACGGAGAGGCGCTTATTCTGCGGCACGCCCTCGAGCGCTCGTGTCACATCGGCCCGGACACGAGGATCGTGAAGATCACCGGCCGTCTCTTCGTCGAGAATACGGCGTCGATTTTGGGCGGCTTCGGGGCGAGTCCGCCCGACCTCGCCTGCGATCTCAACCTGCGGACCCTCGACTACTCTGAGTGCCGTCTCTTCGTCGCCCGTCCCGCTTTCCTCTGCGAGTATCTCCTCCCGGAGGCCGAGACGATGGACGAGGACGCGAAGCCCATCGTCAACTTTGAGCGTGTGCTTTCCCGTGCTGCCCTCCGAGCCATCGCCGACGGCATGGTTTGGCGCGCCCTCCCCCACACCCCCCGCTTTCGTGGCTTCTCGGGGACCTACGGCTATTCGTACCGGAACCGTATGTATGTCGTTCGGGAGCTGGCACGGTGGATGCGGTTGAGGACCGACCACCTTCTTTGACCCGCCATGAACCATGAACCCGCCGACCTGCACCCGCGCGCGAACAACTTTGGCCTCCTGCGCGTGGTCTTGGCGTCCCTCGTGATCGTCGCCCACTCGCCCGAGCTCATGGACGGAGACCGCGGTCGCGAGCCGCTTTCTCGACTGTTCGGGACGCTCTCGCTCGGGGAAATCGCGGTCGACGGGTTCTTCCTGATCAGTGGGTTCCTTATCGTCAAGAGCTGGGCGAGCCGGCCCGATCCGATCTCCTTCCTCGCGAAGCGCGTCCTGCGGATCGTTCCGGGATTCGTTGCCGCGTACCTGATCTCCGTGCTCGTCGTTGGTCGTTTCGCAGAGACCGCCCACGTGCCGCTGTCCGAGTTGGGCGCGATGGCCCTGCGGGATCTGCCGACGCTACGCGAGCCGCACTACCCGCGTCCCCTGGATTTTGCCCACTACCCGGCGCTGAACGCCTCGATGTGGACGATCAAGTACGAGTTCCGCTGCTATCTGCTGGCGGGGGTCGCGGGCCTGCTTGGCCTTTCGGGGCGTCGCTGGCCGTGGGCGGTGGCGTTCCTCCTGGGTGCGACGGGCCTCGTTCACTACGACGCGCTGCGCACGGGCGGGGCGTCAGGCGGTTACGCGCCCCTGTTCCGCTTCGTGGCGCTCTTTGCCGCCGGAGCCCTGTTCTATCTCTACCGTGAGCGGATACCGTTCACCCGCCCGCTGGCCCTCGCCGCGGCTCTGGGCCTGGCTATGTGTCTCGGCTTCTCGTCCGTGTCGCAGCTTGGGGTGGCGGTCTTCGGTGGGTACCTCCTGTTCGCCCTCGCCTTCGCCCGCATTCCGTCGGTCGCCCACGTCGGAACCCGCAACGACCTCTCCTACGGCCTGTATCTCTACGCATGGCCGATCCAGCAGCTTCTACTCCGGTCGTTGCCGGGAATCGCTCTGGGATCGCACATCGTGCTCTCGCTCGTGCTGAGCCTCTTCGCGGGATTTCTCAGTT
>CAXTOO010000389.1:0-2371 GCA_964245875.1 uncultured Fimbriimonas sp.
CGAGGGTCGGGAGACCCTCGCCACGACGACCTTGCGAAGGAGTCCGTCTTGGGGACTTTTGGCGCTCCGCGTGCGCTACGATGCTTGCAATCGCACCCCAAAGTCCTATCAAATGCCGTCCTTTCAGGTTCAAGGAAACGTGATGAGGGTCAATCCGAGAAAATTCGTTCGGATTGGATAAGCCCTTTCTGAGACAAGTTCGGCGGAGAATGGAGCTCACATCCTCTTCGCTCCGGAGGGGAGAAAAAGTCAACCGGCAGAGGAAGGGCATTTACGCGAGCGGGTCCGGAAGATCGTGGAGGCGGACAAGGGTGGCAGGGGTATCGTGCCGGTTTGCTCCACCCCCAGCCCCTCCACCTGGGAAGCGACACCAGCGGGTTCGCCCCTTGGTTACGTCCATGCCCACACTCCAACAACCCCCTCCACCTGGGGCGCGACTGCGTCGCATCCCTCGGCGGACCCTCCCACGGTTCCCCCTGCCGCTCGCGTCGAAAAGAGGCGAGGCTTGTGGGTCACGCGCCGCGGCGGCAAGGGGCACCATCTCCGGAGGCTAACGGTGCAATAGGCCCTGCCTCACGAACTCGATCCAGATGAAGTACATCCGGTCGATGAGGAGGGTGAAGCGCATCATGACGGTGGAGCCGAAGATCGCGCCGAAGCCGATCATGAGGAGCCACCGGCCCAGGCCTGCGACGCGGGCGAGGGCCTTGCCCTTCACGTCGAACGAGAACAGGAAGTAGGCGATCACGCTCAGGAGCGTGACCACGAACACGAGGTTCGAGAGCGCCTGAGAGACGTAGACGGTGTTGTTGATCGACGCGGCGGCGTCCTTGGACAGGCCGTTCGTCGAGGGCTTGAAGAGCACGCCGGTCGTCGGGAAGACGGGCTTGAGCGAGGCGTCGATCTGGGGCAGGTAGAAGTTCTGCCACGCGCGGAACTGCTGGCCGGAGTAGAGGCCGAGGATGATGCCGATGGGGATGCGGCTGATCCAGTTGTGCCGACGGTTGAAGACGAAGTAGCCCAGGAGGCCGATGGGGACGAGGAAGGCGTAGGTCCAGTAGCCCATCGCCGTCCCGCCGCCGGAGGCGTCGGGCGACGCGCCGACCATCTTGTCCCACCAGGTGGTCTTTAGGACCTCGGTCCAGAGCGCGACGAGTCCCCAGCCCGAGGCGAGGCCGAGGAACAGGTGCTCCCAGAAGCGGTAGAACTTGTTCTCCTTGTAGAGGACCGAGTAGAGGCCCACGGTGGCGAGCGAGCCCGCGAAGAGCTTCAGGAGCGCGTAGTTCATCGCTTTCCCTCCCGGCGGGAGAGCACCATGCCAACGTTGCCGATCACCACGGCGAGGATGAGGAGGGTGAGGCAGACGTGGAGGGTCGGGTAGTAGGCGGTGCCCATTCCGGCGTTCTTCATTCCCCTGAATCCCTCGATGCCGTCCTCCGGAAGGCCGGTCTCCATGAGGGTTTCGAGGTCGAACACGCCCTTGACGCCGCCGATGAGTCCCTTGAGCTGGCCGGCGGTGTAGTTGTTCTGGCTCTCGGGCACCATGACGCCGGTGACGCCGAACAGCAGGGGCGTCTTCTTCACGCGCTCGATGGTCGTGCGGCTGGTGTTGGAGCCGGTGATGGCGAGGAGGTATTTGAAGTCGGCCAGGTCGCGGATGCCCGCGAAGACGGGCGACTGGCGGATGTCGGTGGCCTCGCCGCCGGGCGGGACGTCCTTGCGGCCCGCGAAGGCCTTGAGCACCGCGCCGTCGATGGCGGTCATCGTCCCCTCGGGGTTGGGGAAGTAGCCCGCGACGACGTAGTCTTCCCAGGGCTGGTACCGATAGCGGCCCGCGTCGGCCTCCTCCTGGGCGATGCGGGCGATCTGGTCGCGCATGACCTGGGGGGCCTGGGGGTCGCCGACGGAGAACACGGCGAACTTCACCCGCTTGCGCATGAGGATGCGCAGGACGGACTGGGCCTCGCCGCCGCTCTCGCCGCGCAGGGAGTTGGTCCAGTCGCTCTGGATGAGGACGCGGTCGCCGGGCTGGAGCCGCATGAGGTCGCGGAAGAAGTCGATGCTGGACTCGACGGGGACGTTGGGGATCGTGACCTTGAAGAAGAGCGGGACGGAGGCGCAGAGGATCAGCACGGCGAAGATCGCCTGCTTGGGGATGGCTTGGAGGCGCGCGCCGAGGGAGGGCATCACGGTCGTTCCTCCCTTGAGGTGGGGAGTGACGGGTGAGGAGTGACGGGTGGGGGAAGAAGGGTGTGAGGTGCGAAGTGGGAGGCAAGGCCAGAGGGTCGCCCCTCACCCGTCACTCCCCACCATCCACACCATCCACCATCCACTATCATCTCTCCCCTCCGACCTTCTCCAGGCTGAGCCA
>CAXTOO010000390.1:0-2358 GCA_964245875.1 uncultured Fimbriimonas sp.
AGGTCCGCCCCGAAGTCGTTCTGCGTCCCGGCGCGGCAGGCGTCGGCGATGAACAGCACGTTCTTCAGTCCCGCGCCCACGATCCGGCGGATCACCTCCCGGACGGGCACGCCCTTGGTCTCGTACTCGCCCCTCGCGATGTCCGCGGGCAGGAGGTAGTCGCCGCTGGGCGTGCCCACGCCGTGGCCGGAAAAGTAGAACACGAACAGGTTCGCCTTGTCGAGCCGCTTGTCCGAGAGGAGGGAATCGAGCGCGGAAAGGATGTTCGCAGAGGTGGGCGCGACCGGCGACTGCCCGCCGTCGGCGAGGAGCCGCACGTTCTCCGGCGCGAACGCGAGGTCGTCGGTGAGTGCGCCGGCGAACTCGCGCGCCTCCTTGGCGGTGTAGCTGAGCGCGCCGATCTTGGGCGAATAGCCGGAGACGCCGACCACGAGCGCCCAGCGGTCGTTGGGAACGTAGGGCCGCCCGGAAGGGTCACCGACGGAATCCTGAGAGGACGAAAGAAGGGCCAAACCCAGGAGCCACAGTCCGACGATAGACCGAGAGACGCTCGACATGGCCCCATTCTACGCGCTGGATGCGACAACGTCCTCTAGTACGTTGTCAGGCCTCACTCGACCGGCACGTCGCCGCGGGATGCGCTCGTGCCCGCGCCGCGAAGCGGTCCTGGACCGCCTCTGTGCCTCCTCTGTGTCTCAATCCGAAACCGTCATCGGCCTTCCCTCGGGTTGACAAAGACCCCTCCCCGCCCCACTGGAACGCGCCCCGACCTATCCGCCCGCGTCCTGATCGCCTTCGGGGAGTGGCGCCACCAAAAGCCGCCGAAATCCAAACGAACGATGCCGTTTTGGCAAAGAACGAGGGTGACGAGCACACTGTTCGGCGAACCTCGACGAGGTCGCACCTGGGGGCTAGCGCGGCCTGTAGGCTCCGAAGGGCGCGGGCGCGACCTCGATCGGCACCACGGTTCGCACGGTGTCGATAAGGACGGGCTCCAGCATCGTGATTCGCGCGGTGAGCGTGAAGGGGGTTGTCCGCAGACTGCCCGCGTTCGCCTTCGTGCTCCGCCGCCGGGCGATTCCCAGCCGGATCTCCTTCAGACCCAGCTCTTCGGGCGAAGGCGAAAGAATCTCCGCCCTCATCCGACGGCCCTGGCTCCAACCGTGCGACGGATCGTCCTTTTGGATCGGATGAAAGGAGAGGTTTACGATGGCGGATCGTGGATCGCCGTGGCGAACGGCACGGTGCGGTCCGTTGTCCTGGCACGGAAGGACGATGTCGAGGCCAAGGTCGTTGGCCACGCGGAGGCTCTTGTCGACCACGAGCGCGGTGCCTCCGTAGCGGCTCTCCAACCGGAGGCCGGGAATGCGGACGACTCCGCGGTGCGGCACCAGACGATACCGGGTCAGGTCGATCTCGACCACGCCCGCCTCTTCGGCGTAGGGGAGGGTGAAGTGGCGGGGATCGTGTCCACCAAACCGGTCGACCACGGTGGTCGCGTGGACGGCGACGAACGGCGTCCGACGCGTCTCAACCTGCCAAGCCTCGTCGCTGGGAATCGGCGCCGCGGGCTGGACCTTGAGTCCCCGTCCGCCTTGGAGGACGACCTTGAGGGGAGGCGTCTTGGTGGGGCGAAGCTCCGTGCGGAAGGGTTCGGGGACGGGAGCGACTGGCATGGAGGCGATCGTCTTGCCCTCGCACACGGCCACGATGCGCGGCTCACGAAGGCCGTTCGCGTAACCTCGGGGCAGTTTGAGCGTGAGGTCGCCCGCGGGGCCGCTCATCGGGAAGAGGCTATAGTCGTGCCCTGCCCGATCCGCAAGGCGGAAGCCCACGGATCGCTCTTCGTCGAGCGCCTCTCTGACCGCGCCGCGGACGACGATGCGGAAAGCCACGGCGGCGTCGCCGTCCGGCCCCTCATGGGCGGCGGGCGTCCACTGCTCGACGACGCGGATCGACTCGCGCGAGTTCGCGGGCCGCGCGAGCCAGAGTCCGGTCACCGCGACGCTCCCGATGGCGGCGGCGACCACAGATGCCTTAAGGTCCTCCATGGTTCAGGCGCATTGTACGATGGATTTCGAAGCCTTGGGACGTCTGTCGCCAGATTGTCATGGATGCGGGCACGAACGCGCCGATTAACGCGCCCAGGAGGCCGGATCCTCCCAGGGCGACGCCGACCTTGCGGGAGGGCGGGGCGACCCGGACAAGACGGATGAATGCGGGCTTCGGCGGATCGGGGTCGAGCGTCTCTTTCAAAAGGGCGGCCAGCTCATCTTGAAGGCTTCCGAGTTCGCTCAGGCCGAAGCCGACCTCCGAGGGTCGCTCGCCGTGCGGCAGGCCTTCGAGCCCGCCGGTGCC
>CAXTOO010000391.1:0-2358 GCA_964245875.1 uncultured Fimbriimonas sp.
AGGTCCAGCCCCTTGGGGACGGTGACCGGATCGCTTGGCTTGTCGTAGATCGGCGGGTCGTAGGACATTTCCACCGTTCGCCCATCGACGTTGAGGCTGACGTACACGCTCCCTGCAAGGCTGACTCGAAAGGGGCTCTCGGGAGGCGCGGCGCGGAATCGATCTGCGAAGGGCGAGTTCGCCATGGCGGTCGCGAGCGCCCGCCGCTCCTCGGGGCCGAGGTCCTCCGGCGCGAGCGCCTTCACCGGGGTGTTCGGACGGAAGAGGCCGAGCAGGCGACCGACCGAGGCCATCGTCGAGCCCGAGACGAGGGCCGGGTCGGCGTAGGCCTGCACGCCGACCTCGTTCAGGCCTAGCGCAACGAAGCCCTCCTTCCGCAGCTTGGCGTACCGCTGGTCGATCGTGAGACTCGCGTCCTCCTTCGGACTAGGCGTGCGCCGCAGGGCGATCAAGGTCTGCAGGGCGAGTGGGACGTTCTGGTTTGCAGGTTGTTGAACGATCAGAAGAGGCATAACGCACATCGTGGATGCTTTTAAGTGTAGCCCACGCACACCGTCCAGTTCCGCTGCCGCGAAGCGTTCCCGATGTCGTCGCCGGCCATGGCTGGAAAGCCGTCTCTTGCGGGGTCTGGATGGTCACCGTCTGGACGATCGGCTTCCTGCTAGAGGAGAATCTGCCGCCTTACCTATCCGCCGCTGGATGGGACTTGTACGAACCGCCTACCATCCATTGACGCGGGGCGGTTCCGTTCAGAAGTTGATCGTTCGGAGACCGAACGCTGAGTCCACGCTTGATCCAGGATTCGAAACTTGGATTAAAGTGCCGAAGAAGAAGCCGTGCAGACGACCGTTCTCAAGTGCGTCTAAAGCTTCGTTCTCGGTCTTGAATCCTAACGCCTGGAACCCCCCCTTCAGCTCGGCGCGCAAGCCTTCTTGCAACTCCTGAGGCAAGTCGCTCAAGCGACTTGCCTTCGCCGGTAAGCTTTCGCCGAGCATCGCCCGCTGGCTCGCGGAATCGATGTTCTTCAGCAAAGCATCGCGAAGCTCCGTCCTTCGCTTCCTGAGCGCGCCGAACGCTCGAGCGGTGTAGTCGTCTTGAGAAGGGCCGTCGAGGTCGGGTCCCAGCCATTCGACCGTCATCGCTCGGTCCTGGAGCGGCAGGTCGACGCCTGCCTTGAAGGCGACCGGATCGTTCGGCTGCGGACTCCGAAGCTGATCGTAGGAGATGCGGATCGTCCTCCCGTCGACGTCCAGATCGGCGGAGAAGTACGGCACGACGGCGACACGAGTCGGACCCTTCAATTGCCCTGAGCGATACTGAGGAGCGAAGGGCGAACTCGCGATCACCTCCGAGAGCGCCTTGACATCCATGGGAGACAGCTCGACAGAGTCCATCATGTGGAACGAACTTGCTTGCGTCAAAAGGCCGAGCACCCGTGCGACCGAGACTGTCGCCGGTCTCGCAAGGAGGGCAGGCTCCGCGTAGGCTTGAACGCCCGCGACCTCCAGGGACACGAACCCCTCACGCCTCAGCTTCTTGACCCGTGCTTGGAGGCCTAGGCTCGCATCCGCCTTTGGGCTTGGATCCAGTCGGAAGACGACGAGCGGACGAGAAGCCGGAACCGGGGTCGCCTGAGCCGTGAAGTGCAAGGCAATCAGCAGCGTGAGAGGGGTCATCGAAGGGTGTAGGAGCAACCGGTGTAAACGAACCAACTTCTCTGCCTAGCAGCAGTAGCTCCAACGCTGCCACCCACCCAAGCTTGGAACCCCGTCTCCTCCGATATGCGAACCGTGACTTTAAGCGTTTGCCCCTTCTTTACGGTGACAGTCGGGGCGGCGTCGTAATAGCGTACGGTCTTCTCCTCCGTCACGTCGTACGGAACGCTGGAGCCCAAGGGAGGTACCAGATAGTCCGCCCACGGAGCGGAGTTGACTGGAGAGCCGGAGATCTGGTGCCGAAGGCCGAAGGTCACGCAAGAGTCTTGTTCCGAATCGCCCGGCCCGGCGTTCGTGAACCATCGGGGCACGATCTCAACCGGCATCTTGGACAAGTACGGCTCGGAGTGGACGAGCTGCCACGGCGCCTGGGCGTGGGACTTGGCAGATAGGCCGGCGAGGAGGATGAGCGTCTTTGTCATCGTCTCAGTTTTACCCTCCCCCTCGTACTTAGTCAAGCCAAATCCTGAGAAAGCGAAAACGCGGAGAATCCTCCGTCCTATGGTCTTGGTTTCGATTGGATGGCGTGCTGCCAAGGCTTGGGTAACCTCGTGCCATGCCCCTCCCCCTTCTGCTCGTCCTTCTCGCCACGAAGCCGGTCGCCACGGTCAAGCTCGACCTTGCCGCGGCGAAGGTGGGCCAG
>CAXTOO010000392.1:0-2353 GCA_964245875.1 uncultured Fimbriimonas sp.
CGGGTGCTCCAGTCGATCTTGTTCTCGACCTCCACGCGATCCCCGGCCCCTCCGGTGGCCAGCGAGATGCGCTGCACGAACTTCGATCCCATCGACGTGCGCGTCACCTCGATCGTCGTTCGCACGGGTCCCGCCTCGGTCAAGCGGATCTGGGCGGGGCCTTCGATGTGCGCGTCCGGCCCCTTCTGCGCGTCGGCCCAGTCCATGTTCCACGCGGGGAACGCGCTGGGGTTGTGGTACTGGAAATCGAAGCCCGCCGGCGCCTTGAGGCACTCCCGCTTGTTCACCTTGTCGTAGACGGACGAAATGTCTCCCGCCTCGTTGACCGTGACCTTCAAACGGTCGTTCTCGATCGTGCGCCCATTGTCTCGGAGCGACGTTTCGAACGACTGGGGCGTGTCGAAGACGCGAACGTCATAGCTCGCGAAGCCGTTCGCGGGCACCTTGGCGAGGAAGAGCACGCGTTGCATGCCGCCCTTCGCCGGCTCGCTCTGCGTCGGCACCTGCTTCCCGTCGGGACCGTAGACCGCGGGCACCTTGCCCTCGGGAACGGGCACCTCGGCCTCCACCACGTCCTCCCGCGCGATCGACAGCGGGTTCTGAACCACCAGCGCCGTGCCCTTCGCCTGGGTGTCCATGCGCGCGGCGACCTGGCCCACCGCGTCCGTCTCGATGTGCGCGAAGCCGTTCAGCGCGAGCAGGTAGTCGTTGTAGCAGTACTCGTAGGCCTTCGGGAGCGACGTGCCGGGCAGCATGTCGTGCATCTGGGTGCCCAGCACCAGGTCCCAGTTCGTGTAGAGCCGCTCCGCCGGATAGGCCGCGCCCGTCCAAAGGGAGGCCGCCACCGACGCGCGCTCGGCGGCGTCCGCGAGGAGCTCGTTCTTTCGGTTCCAGCGCTTCATGTGCGCCTGCGAGGTGATGGAGCCCGCCGAGTGCTCGGTGAGGAGCAGCTCGCCCTGGTAGCGGGGAAGCTTCGCCTTCTGCGCGGGCGTCATCGCGAGGAACATCTCGTCCGCGCGGGAGGAGACCACCGTGACCGGCCCCTTGCCCTTGGTGCTCAGTTCGGCCATCGCGACCGCCTTCTCCGTGGGCGATCCGCCCCGGTCGCCCGTGCCGTAGTAGTGGTAGTCCGCGTACGCGCCGGAGAGCTTGCCGGTGTTCTGGATGCGGGCGAGCCAGCTCGTGTTCTGGCTGAGGTCCTCGTCCACGCCGCCGCCGTAGCCGCCCGGGTCGAGCGCCGCCACGAGGCCCTGTCCGTCCGGCCCGATCCAGTTGCCCACCTTGAAAGGTATGCCCACCGCCGAGCCCCACGTGAGCTTCTGGGTCGAGAAGCCCTTGATGCCGCAGTGGTTCAGGATCGTGGGCAAGGCGTAGGGGAAGCCGAAGCAGTCGGGAAGCATGTACTCCTCGCTCGCCACGCCGAGGTTCTTGCGGAACCAGCGGTTGCCGTACAGCACCTGCCGCACGAGCGACTCCGCGCTGGGCACGTTCGCGTCGTTCTCGTCCACCGAGCTTCCGCAGGGGAACCACTTCCCGGCCTTGACCGCCGCGACGACCTTCTTGTACTCCTCGGGGTAGTATTCCTCCATCATCTCGTAGCGCCGCGAGCCGCTGAAGTTGAAGACGTAGGTCGGGTACTTGTCGATGAGCCTCAGGTTGTCGGCCATCGTGTTCCAGATGAACTCGCGGATGACCTGCGGGTAGCTCCACCGCCACTGGGTGTCGAGGTGCGCGTAGGGCACGAGGTAGAGGGTGTTGCCCTTCGAAAGGTCCCTCGTGGCCTGGGCCGAGGCGAGCGGCAGGAGGGCCGTCATCATGGCGGCGGCGGCAAGGCTTCGCGCGGTAGTCATGGTCCGCGCCCAGCTTACCGCGTTCCCTGGTCTATGGATGGTACACCGGGTTGGTACAGCGGACGTGCCCTTTCACCACGGAGGAGCGCGCTCCTCCGTGGTGAAAGGGCACGTCCGCGGTGAGCTCCGAGAACGCGAGCCACTTGCCTTCATCGGTGGCACCCGGGGCTAGCGACTCATCTTCGCGGACGCGCGGATGAGTTCGAGGGCGAGTCTGGCGGTGTCCACGAGGTCCCTGATCTCGATCCGCTCCTCGTGGGTGTGGATCCTGTCCATGCCGGTGGCGACGACGATGGAGGGGAGGCCCTTGGCGTTGTAGACGTTGGCGTCGGAGCCTCCGAGAGTCGTGCGCAGGGCCGGCTCGAAGCCGAGGTGCCTCGACGCCTGCTGGGCGACCTTCACGACCGGACTGTCGTCGGGAAGGTGGTACGAGTTGTAGTGGCGGACGTGGTCGAACAAGCTGGACGACGTGCTTCGGTTCGTTCCAAGGATCGACGAGGCCC
>CAXTOO010000393.1:0-2322 GCA_964245875.1 uncultured Fimbriimonas sp.
GTGCCCGGCGAGCGCCTGCACCTTGTGCATCGGCGCGTCGTGGTTGAGCGCGTTGGTCGGCACCGTTTTGCGCAAGGAGTTGACTCCCACGCCGCGGCTGTCGATCCGGTCGACGTCGATGCCCGCCACCCGCGCATGGCGCTTGACGATCTCCAGCACGTCCTTGCGGTCGAGGTGCTTGCGGGCGAACCCCTTGCGGACCCTGGCGCGTGCCCTTCGCGCGTCGCTGGCGTCGAGGGGGAGGGAAGGCGCGCTGGCCGCGCCCGCATCTCGGCCAGCGCGTGGCGGCGGTGGAGCGACTCGTCGGGCCAGTCTCCCACCACGACCTCCGCCCCGGCGCGCTCCGCCTCCTCCGCGCACCGCTCCCACCCGCCCGAGCTGCCGTCCCACGCGAGGCGCGACACGAACGCCGTCGCCCGCCCCGCGGGCAGGAACGAGCGCACCGCCGCGCCCACGAACCAGAAGTCGTCGTGAAGGCACAGGCAGGAGGGGACCCCGGGGGCGCTTCGCCGCGACATACGGTGACGTTTTAGCACGGCGGAGGGGAGAACGGGGAACGAGGCCGACGGGAGAAGCCCTTAGTCGGCGCGGCACCATCTTCCAGGCGTCGATGCGGCTCATCGGATCGCCCGTGAGCGCCTTGGTCTTGTCCTCGACGCTCCGGAAGACGAGGCCGTTCTTGTCGCTCTCGATGCCAGAGGCCGCGATGTGGTCGTCGAGACGGTAGGCAAGCCGATGATGGACGGGGATCTCGGCCTCGGCGACAAGCAGTCCATGCGGAAGACCTGCTTGTCGAGGGTATCTGTCCCCACAACAATCAGCGGAAAACCATCAATAATCGGAAGAATTCTTGCGATTTCGCGGCGGCCTATTGTACATTGTGGATACAAAGAACGCCAGTCACAAATCAAGCGCTCTTTGTACACAAGGACGACTACTCCGCTATGGCTACAATTCACCTCAGGATCGTCGGGCTGTACTTCAACGCCCCCGTCACCATCGACGACGCTCGTATCGCCGCCGGCATCAGCATCAAGGACGTCATCGACGCCTACGTCGCCGCCCACCCCTTGAACACGCCCCGCGGGCTGGCGTACACCATCAAGTTGGATCCCAGCGAGCCCGGCGCGGATCCCTTCGAGACCCTTCTGAGCTTCTCCCACAACTACGACGGCCGCTACGACTTCTTCGGGGACGGCAACGACATGGAGTCCGGGGACGGCCCGACCCTGAGCGGCAGCACCCGCGAAGCCGGGGTGTACATGCTCCAGGAGAACACGATTCCCGGCGTCACGTCCGGCGCTCTGGTCTGGCAGTACTACCTCCAAGGGAAGGACGCAGACGGCGGCTTCGTGCCCAAGAGCAAGACGCCCGTCTCGCGAGGCTTCAAGTCGTTCGCGGCGGTCCCGGAGGACCCCGCGCGGCGCGTCGCCGACGGGGACACGATCATCTGGCGGCTGGTGGCGCTCCTCTTCGCCCCGTCGGTGCCGGGCAAGGCGCCGCGCGTGGTCCAGAAGAGCCTGGTCGTCAGGGGCGAGGGCGGCGAGGTCCCGCTGCGCAAGTAGTCGAACCGCATCCTCGCTCATCGGGTCAGGACCGCACGGGTCACGGGGTGGCTCGTCCCGACGCGCCCGCCACGTACCGCCCATGGAGCGCGATCACCCTGCAGGGTGGGCGGGCAGAAGGTTCATGGCGACCTCGCCGGGAAAGAGACGTTCGCGCAGGCGATCGACGCGCTGCGACGACGCGCCGTCCGTGCGGAACGCCAAGCGGAGCCGGGCTGTCCGAAAGACGGTCCGGCTCCGCCTGGCGTTCCCCCTCCCGAACTGGAGAGAAGGAAGCTTCCTGTGCGTTGCGCAGAGGCGGGCTGAGCCGAATCACCGGATCTGGATGTGCCGCGCCGCCTCGTCCGCGTCGCCTTCGCGCTTCATGTAGTACCCCTGGGTCGTCCGGATGTCGGCGTGCCCGGCGAGCGCCTGCACCTTGTGCATCGGCGCGTCGTGGTTGAGCGCGTTGGTCGGCACCGTTTTGCGCAAGGAGTTGACTCCCACGCCGCGGCTGTCGATCCGGTCGACGTCGATGCCCGCCACCCGCGCATGGCGCTTGACGATCTCCAGCACGTCCTTGCGGTCGAGGTGCTTGCGGGCGAACCCCTTGCGGACCCTGGCGCGTGCCCTTCGCGCGTCGCTGGCGTCGAGGGGGAGGGAAGGCGCGCTGGCCGCGCCCGCATCTCGGCCAGCGCGTGGCGGCGGTGGAGCGACTCGTCGGGCCAGTCTCCCACCACGACCTCCGCCCCGGCGCGCTCCGCCTCCTCCGCGCACC
>CAXTOO010000394.1:0-2269 GCA_964245875.1 uncultured Fimbriimonas sp.
CTCAAAGGTCTCTCAATTGGAGGAGACGAAGAGAGACGCCGAAGAACCTCCAAAGGGCGATTACATACCCACGTAACCAGATATCATGGACCTGGAGAGACTGAAACCTGGTGATGTGTGGCTAAACGAGGCTCTCGATAAGGCCGCCTTTCTGAAAGACGTAATTGTCGAGGTATCGCCTGATTCCGTGAAGCGTCTCCGCGACGGGCAATCCTTCAAGTCGCTTTCCCCACTTTTCGGTTCCTGGTCCGAACATTACTGTTTGGGAAACCTTAACCTCGAACTGAAGATCGCGGAAAAAGTCGTCCCAGTCGACACGTTCCCAAGGGCCAGAGCCGTTGTCAGCGATTCTTCTGAACTCGATTTCTGCGGCCCTCCGGTCATCTCCGGGCATCGTTCGCATGAGTCCCATCGAGCCGGTGCCGCCGGGCCCGGTGTAGGAGATTCCGACGACTTCGGGAATTCTGGACGGCACGAGTTCGGCCAGTACCGCGCCGTTCTCAAAGGGGGCTTGAAAGAACTTTTGCCAGTGGATCGGACGCCGGTTCTCGACACTGTGCCGGGTTCCTTGTGCGGAGACGACGTGAACGTACAGGACGAGACTATGCTTGGAGACGTTGCTCATCGCTTGCAGCAGCGCGAGGGGATGCTGCTCAGGGTTCGAACCGAAGTGCTGCTCGAAAGGCTGCATGGCTCTCAGTGCGTCCATGTGCGTGGGTTCGAGCCCTTTGATTCTCGCCCATTCGTTCCATTCTTTTTCCTCGACGCAGATCGGGAAGGACGTTCGGGTGCTTTTCGGAGTGATGGCCGAATGGGCAACAAGGTTTACAATCAGGTGTTCCAAGGGAGCACGAAAGTACTCGCTAACCCCGAGGATCTTTGTGGCGACTCCTATTGGCGGTGGGACAACATCCGTAAGGCGATAGAATGCCTTTCCAGCTTCAATGTCGTCGTCACGGACGAGTCGGTAGGAAGTGGCGGCATGGGACCGCATAGCGGATTCCAGGTTTTTGAGGTTGTCGCGCGCGTCCGCGAGCAGTTGCACGATGGAGTCTTTAGCTCCGTACATCGCCCTTGCCCCGAAGTCGTCGCCACTCCGCCTCCCGTCGCTCGACCTCCTTTTTCGACACTTTCAGCACTTGTCTCATCCCGTTCACGAAAGCGATAGCTTCAGGACTTTGGATTTCTTCTCCCCCGTCCTTCGCGTCGGTTCCATCCGGTCTGGGTTCGGGTTTCATGCGGTGGCGGCATACTCCTTGCCCGTGAGCCTCTTGTACGTCAGTCGCTTGCCCTGCGTCTGGGTACCGACGATGGCGAACCGCTCCCCGTCCGAGAGTTTGCGCTCGTTGTAGCGGAAAGACTGCTCATCAAGGTATCGGTGAAGGTGGAACGGCTCGACTGAGACGTACGTGCCTGAGATCGTGCGCGTGAGGAGCGGCCAGTAGTTCTCTAGGCCGTTCGTGTGAACCGAACCCTCGACGTAGGCCACCGCGTGATCCACCACGCCGTGAACGTACTCGCGGGAAAGGCCGGTGTAGCCCTTGTGCGCGTCCGTGTTGACCCGACTGTGCTTGACGACGTTGTTTCGGACGATGCCCTGTAAGGTCTTCTTGGAAGGCGTTTGGATGTGGACCGTGCGAACGTCGCCCCCGCGCTCCAGCATCCCCATGACGACCGCCTTTCCGACGGAACCGCGCCCTTTGATCTTCGCCTCTCGCTTGTGCGCGGGCATATTCCGCGCCTTCCCGCCGATGTAGGTCTCGTCAACCTCCACGTCGTCCACAAGCCGCTCGAAGGTGCCGTTGGTCATCGCCATGCGGATGCGGTGGAGCATGAACCACGCCGTCTTCTGGGTGACTTCCAACGCCCGGTGAATCTCGCAAGAGGAGATGCCGTTCTTCGCGTTCGTGATGAGCCACATCGCCATCAGCCACTTGTCCAGACCGAGGGGCGACTTCTCGAAGATGGTGCCGACCTTGACGCTGAACTGCTTGCCGCATCCCTTGCACTTCCATCGCTTCTGGGTCGCAAGGTAGTAGTGCGCAGTCTTCTGGCATTCGGGGCAGGGGATGACGCCATCGGGCCACCGGAGCTTCACGAAGAAGTCGTGGGCCTTGTCCGCGTCGGAGAACATCCGGCTCGCTTCCAAGAGTGATTGAGGCGTCTTCACTCTTCTATTATAGCACGGATTTGGTTACGTGGGTATGTAATCGCCCTCCAAAGACTCAAAAATTGCGGTTCTAGCCTACAAAATTTTCGTTCACACCGA
>CAXTOO010000395.1:0-2196 GCA_964245875.1 uncultured Fimbriimonas sp.
ACCATCAGGCCGGTCGTCTCCCGGTCGAGCCGGTGGACGATGCCGGGCCGGAACGCTTCGCCCACCTCGCTCAGGCGCGTGCCCCGCGCCAAGAGCGCGTTCACGAGCGACGGCTCGTGCAGCGACGACGCCGGGTGCGAGGCGAGGCCGCGCGGCTTGTTGACCACCAGCAGAGCGTCGTCCTCGTACACCACGTCCAGCGCGATGTCCGCGGGCGTAAGGTCGTGCGCCGGCTTGTCGGTCGGCGCGTCGAGGACCACGCGCATCCCCTCCTCAAGCTTGAACGAGGGCCGCTGAGCCTGACCGTCGACCTTCACCTCGCCGGTCTCGACGAGCCGGGCGAGCTTCGTCCGGCTGTGCTCGGGCATGAGCCGGGCCAGAAAGCGGTCGAGCCGCTCGGACCCTTCCGCGATGAATTCCATAATGACAGTATGCGCCGCTTTCTGCCCCTGGCTCTGCTGCTCGTCGCCTGCACGAAGCCCGCGCCGGTTCCGGTCGTCGCGCCCGCGCCGCCGAAGCCCGTCGCGGTCGATCTCACGCCCGAAGGGATGGCGAAGGCGATGGACGTGCCCCTCTACCCCGGTGCCGAGGCGCCCGACGGCCTGAGCGTCGCGCCCGTCCGCTCGAAGGACGGTAGCACGCGCTACTCGCTCGTCCTCGCGACGAAGGACCCCGTGGACAAGGCGGCGACGTGGTACGCCGACCGACTGAGGTCGACCGCGCCGAAGTTCCAGGGCGGTCGTTCGATCTTCGCCCAGAGCCCGAAGGGCAACGACCTCCAGATCGTCGTCGCGCCCGAGGCGGGTCGGACGCTGATCCGGATCAAGTCGATGGCGTATCAGAAGTGATTCCGGTGTAGCGGCAGGGCTTGCCCTGCCGCTACAAAGACGGAGCCGTCGCCACGGCCTTGCGGGTCTATCCGCCATGCAAAGCCTCCTTGTGCCCCCATCCTCGCCTCCGCCGTTGTGGCGAACGCCCAGCCGGGCGCGGTCGGCGACCACCTCCGTGCGACGGAGCACCACGTCGGCCACTAAGTTCCGCCGCGTGAGGAACACGACTGAGAACCAGCGTCCGAGGGGGCGGTAACCTAAAGGGACGTATGGCAGACCGCTACGACCCGTCCCTTTTCGAAGCCAAGTGGCGAAGGAAATGGGCCGAGTCCGACCTTTTCCGCACGCGCGAGCGCGAGGGTGCGCCGAAGTTCTACGGGATGGACTTCTTCCCGTACCCCAGCGGCGCGGGCCTCTCCGTCGGCCACTGCCGCAACTACGTGCCGACCGACGTGCTCTGCCGCATGAAGTCGATGCAAGGCTACAACGTCCTGCACCCGATGGGCTTCGACTCGTTCGGCCTGCCCGCCGAGAACGAGGCGATCAAGAACCAGACGCATCCCGCACCGATGATCGAGCGGTACGCCGCACGGTACCGCGAGCAGATGGAGCTGATCGGCGTGTCCTACGACTGGACCCGCTCCTTCTCGTCTTCCGATCCTTCGTACTACAAGTGGACGCAGTGGATCTTCGAGCTGCTCTACAAGCGCGGCCTCGCCTACCGGAAGGAGGTCGCGGTGAACTGGGACCCGGTCGACAAGACGGTGCTGGCCGACGAGGAGGTCGTGAACGGACGCGGCGAGCGCTCGGGTGCGCTGGTCGAGAAGAAGCTCATCCCGCAGTGGCTTTTCCGGATCACCGCCTACGGCGACCGGCTGATCGACGACCTGGATGATCTTCAGTGGCCCGAGGGCATCAAGAACCAGCAGCGCAACTGGATCGGCCGCTCGACGGGCGTGGAGTTCGAGCTAGCCGTGGAGAGTGGCGATGCGAGACCCCTCGCGTCGGAGCCTTACGAACTGTCGAGCGACGATGCTCGCGGCCAAGGGTCTGGCCGCGCCACGTTCCGCGTCTTCACCACCCGCGTCGACACGATCTTCGGCATGACGTTCTGCGTCCTCTCGCCGGAACACCCCTTGGTGGCCTCACTGCCGGGATCGGAGGAGGGCAAGACGCGGGTGCGGGCGTACCAGGAAGCGGCGAGGACGGTCAGCGACGTGGACCGCACCAACGCGGAGCGGGAGAAGACCGGCGTGTTCACCGGGGCGTACGCGATCAACCCGGCGAACGGCGCGAAGGTGCCGATCTGGATCGCCGACTACGTCCTCGCGACGTACGGCACCGGCGCGATCATGGCCGTTCCCGC
>CAXTOO010000396.1:0-798 GCA_964245875.1 uncultured Fimbriimonas sp.
CTACGAGGAGATCGCGGAGCAGATGAACCTTCCCATCGGCACCGTCAAGAGCCGCCTCAACCGCGCCCGCCTCGGCCTGCGCCACCAGCTCGAGGCCGACCGCGAGCTGTTCGGCACCGAGAACTACGCCTACTCCGCGTGACCACCCCGTGGCGAGGCCGGGACGGTCTCGCCACATTTGCGTTTCCCTCCGCAAGAAGTTGGGGCATACTAGACGGGTCCCACGAGGGACGCTTGGAGGAAGACGACCCTGCGACACGTGCTGGTAGTGGAAGACGACGCGAACGATGCGATCCTGACGACTCGGTTCCTGAGCCGCTGGAAGCAACCCCTGAGCGTCCATGTCGCCACCAGCCTCGAGGAGGCCACGGCGTTCCTCGATTCCACGCCCCAGGTGGCGCTGATCCTCCTCGACCACATGATGCCCGGCTGCTCCGGCCTCGATCTCTTGGACTCCCTAAGGTCGTGCGGCGCATCCATGGTGCCGGTCGTGGTGCTCACGGGCAACTCCGACGGCATGGTGGTCCAGCGCGCCCGGGAGGCGGGCGCCAACTCGTGCGTCCTCAAGCCCGTGGATCCGGCGGACTATGAGCGCAACGTCGCCGCGATCTGCGACTTCTGGCTCGGCACCAACCTCATCGCCCGCCGCGACGAGCGCGCGATGGCCTTGTAGCCGTGGTGCCTCCTTCCAGGAGGCATCCCCGCCCTATCGGCGCTAGGCTTCGGGCCAAGGCGCGTTCGCGTAGAATGGAGCCATGGCCACGGTGCTCGCCTCGCCCCCCGCCCCCCTCGAAGAAG
>CAXTOO010000396.1:808-2178 GCA_964245875.1 uncultured Fimbriimonas sp.
ACCCGCGCGGAGTACCACCGCATGGCCGAGGTTGGCATTCTCCCGGAAGGCCCCGGCACGGAGCTGATCGAGGGTCTGATCTACGAGAAGATGCCCCAGAGCAAGCCACACGCCGCCGCCATCCGCTACGCATTCCGCGCCCTCCAGGCGGCCTACGGCGAGGGCCACACCCTATCGATGCAGCTTCCCCTGTCCTTCGGCGACCGCAACGAGCCCGAACCCGACGTCCTCGTCCTCCGCGGGGACGCCGAGGACTACGAGGACCGTGACCCCGATCCCCGAAAGGATGTTGCGCTCGTCGTCGACGTGGGCGTGTCGAGCCTTCCGTTCGACCGTAAGGCCAAGGCCGCCCTCTACGCTCGCCACGGCGTCCCCGAGTACTGGATCGTCAACCTGCGCGACCGCACCCTGGAGGTCCGCCGACAACCCACACCCGACGGCTACGCCGAGACGCGCGTCCTGGGCGAAGGCGAGTCGATCCCGGTCCACATGGGCGTGGTCGCCGTGTCCGGCATCCTGCCGAAGATTGGGTAACCCGGTGAAGCGGTCTATGGACACGCTCAGAGAGGAACGGATCGCTCAAGCGACTCTGTGCGCGGTGTGATAGTCTACAATCGTGCTACCGCTTTCCGTGTCCTTCGTTCTCTTGTCTTCGCCCGTACCCTCCCGTATGCGCGCCGAGATCAAGAGCCTGCTCGGGCACCGTGCGGTACTCGAGATTGTCGCTTTCCATGACGCTTGACGTCTGAGCCAGGGCGATCTTCTCGAGTTTGCCTCGAAGTTTCATACAGGTGAGACCCGCCTGACTCGGAGCACGGCGGCGCATACGGTTCTCAGCGTCTTCGGTCGAAAGCTTGTGGCTTGGCCACCCAACTTGGACAAACACCCCGACGGTAGTGTCGACGCCAGTACGCAGGGTGGTCCGTTCCTCTTTCCTGGAAAGAGTACGATCACCATGGAACCTTCTGGCCAGGTGGTAGTCCGGTTCCAGGTTTTCAACGAAACGACCAGCGGCTCGGAAAGCGGGTACGAAGGCGAGCGCGTTGCTCGGTTCAGGCCAACAGACAACGGTGTGAGGCTCGTCTCCATGACGGAATACCTTCCACGCAAGGATGAGCGGCTGGGTCGGCCTAAGCCCCGCCACGGTTAGCCGTCAAGGCCAACGAGGCATGGCGAACACCCGCTGGCCAAGGGTCTGGAGCATCGTGGCGCGCGGAACGTACCGCAGGCCGGTCAGCACGAAGCGAATCGACCCGTCGCGCGACGCTTGGATCTGGTAGACGCCGTAGCGCTTGGCTCTCCAATACTTCCGATCCCGACTCATCAATCCGTCGCCGGTCATCCGCAGAATGAACCAATTGGGGTCGTAG
>CAXTOO010000397.1:0-2115 GCA_964245875.1 uncultured Fimbriimonas sp.
CGAGGCGTGAACAGGTAGACGCCTCGTCGTCTATTCTACGCCAGATATCCCCAAAGAGGTTAGGCTTAGGCTCAAAATTTTGTGGAAAACCTCCTGAATAACTTGAGGAAGTAGTAGACGGCGACGTAGGAAACGGGGTGAGTACGACCCTTCAACCGAGCCTCCCCTTCATGGCGCCGCCCCGCCTCCACGTGAGCGACCGGATGCCCATCAGGCGCTGCGTCCGGCGCGTCCGCATGGAGCCGGGCGAGGACGGCACCTACGTGTTTCGGGCGCGCTCGTTCTCCCGGGAAAAGGGCCGCGTCTACCGTTGCCGCGTCAATCCGCGCACCGGCTACGTCTGGTGCGGCTGCCGCGATTTCGAGTTCCGGAAGGGGCCGATGAACCCGACGCTCTTCTCCGGGCCCTTGTGCAAGCACCTCGAGCGCGCCGCGCGCACCGTGCGCCAAGCCGAGCGACGACGGGCCAACGCCGTGCTCTGACCGCCGCAGTCCGAAAACCCCTACGCGCAGACGCTGAGCATCCGCTGCAGCGCGACGAGGGCGAACTCCTTCACTTTGGGCGGCACCACGATCCGGTTGACCACGTTGCCCGCCACCAGGTTGTCGAGGGTCCACAGCAGGAAGCTTGGGTGGATGCGGTACATCGTCGAGCAGGGGCAGACCTGGGGATCGAGGCAGAACACCGTCTTGTCCGGGTGTTCCTTGGCGAGCCGGCTCACGAGGTTGATCTCGGTCCCGATGGCCCACGCCGAGCCGGGTGCGGCGGCCTCGACCTGACGGATGATGTACTCCGTCGAGCCATTGAGATCGGCCGCGCTCACGACCTCCAGCGGGCACTCGGGATGGACGAGGACGTTCACGCCGGGATGGCTCTCCCGCGCGGCCTCGATCTGTTCCACCGTGAAGCGGCCGTGGACGGAGCAATGGCCCTTCCAGAGGATGAAGGTGGCGCGCCGGAGCTCTTCGACGGTGTTGCCGCCCAGCGGCTTGAACGGGTCCCACAGGACCATGTCCGCGTCGGGGTCGTAGCCGAGCTTCACACCCGTGTTCCGCCCCAGGTGCTGGTCGGGGAAGAACAAGACCTTGTTGGGTGACGGGTCCGGTGCGCTCTCACCACTCTTCCCCCACCCGTCACCCTTCACTCCTCCATCGAGCGCCCATCTCACCGCCGTCGGCGCGTTCGTGCTCGTGCACACGGTGCCGCCCTTCTCGCCCACGAACGCCTTGAGGTTGGCGGCGGAGTTGATGTACGTGACGGGAACGATCTCCTCGGGGCGGATGCCCGCCTTCTCGGTGAGGTCGCGCCAAGCGTTCCGCACCTGGAAGAGGTTCGCCATGTCGGCCATCGAGCAGCCCGCCGCGAGGTTCGGCAGGACGACCTGCTGCCGGTCGGGCGTGAGGATGTCGGCGCTCTCCGCCATGAAGTGAACGCCGCAGAACACGATGAACTCGGCATCGGGCCGCGCGGCGGCGTCCTTCGCCAGCTTGTAGGAATCGCCGCGAAAATCGGCGTGCTCGATGATCTCGTCGCGCTGGTAATGGTGGCCGAGGATCGCGAGGCGGTCGCCCAGAGCGACCTTCGCCGCCCGGATGCGCTGGCGGGTGGTGGCGTCGGAGAGGGCGGCGTACTCCGGGGGCAAGGGTGCCTGGTACATAGGACTCTGCTTATCTATACGCCGCAAGGCGCTCTGGCGGCTTGTGCCGAACCGCGCGGTGGCCCTGTCGGCGTCGAATGCCTTCGCCTTCCCGTTTGGGGAGGCTCCCGAGCGCCGGTGGACGGGGTTGAGTCCGAGCCACGCGGCGAGATCCTCGGCGCTCTCGTACGCTCCGAGGTCGTCCGCCGCGAGCAGCCCCACCGCCGCCCCGGGCCCATGGCCGGTACGGTCTGGAGAAGCTCCGCTTGTGCCCGGAGTGCGGGGTCTCGGGCGACGGTCTCGTATTACTCGCCTCTCCTGGGTAAGGAGCGGCCTGTCGAAGGCCCGCATCGAGGCGCGACGCCGCGCGTCCTAAGAGCGTCTAACAGAACTCTCTTCTGCGTCTTGGGAGCCTCCTCGCCCACCCCCGATCCGCCTGCCCGCAGGTTCCTGGGACCCCCCACCCCCTTCCACCTCGG
>CAXTOO010000398.1:0-2102 GCA_964245875.1 uncultured Fimbriimonas sp.
TTTGCGTCGTGCAAAACCCGAAGTTCAGAAGCGAATCGTTGCGCTGGCACATCGTCGGCACCCGATGCGTGGTAAGGATCGAGGATGACCGAAACTTTGACCTTGTCCTCGACAGGCTTCTCGAAAGTGTAGATCCTCGTGTAGTCGCCCGGATGATGGACGGGGAGAGGTTGCTCGATCTGGGCACCGTCCATGTCCGCTCGGATAGAGAACGCTCCGGCATCTCCACCATCGACTCGAAAATGGACGGCGAGACGAATCTGGCTGTCAGAAGCCCGCTGGATCGTTGGCTTGAAGTTCTCGTCGACAAGTTCGACGCCCGTGAGCGCAAGCGATATCCGATAGAGGGAGAGCAAAACAGGGAGTATCACCCTGTCAATATATCCCTGTTCCTGAAGATGTGAGGCTCACGTCTCACCATCCGCCTTCTAAACGGGTGCCTCGAAGATCGCCCGCAGCGTCTTGGTCGACAGGAACAGCCGCCGCGGATCGACCGGCGAGGGTACCATGTCGAACCGCTCGTAGAATCGCCGCGCCTCTTTGTCCTTGGCGTCTACCACGAACAGCCGAACCGGCGTAGGGCCAGCAGCCATCACCACCCAAGTACGACGGATCGCATCGGTGAAGAGCGAACGGCCCAGGCCGCTCCCGTGGAAACCAGCATCGACCGCCAAGCGAGCCAGGAGCATGGCGGGGATCGCGTCCGGCATTCCCCGCCCCATCTTCTTCGGTGCCTTGGAAGACTGCACGGCGACGTGCGCCAACGTCGAGTAGGCGACGACCCGCTCGCCGTCGGTTACGACGTAGGTCCGCGAGAGCATCGCGTTCTGCTTCGCCAGCGCGTGGATCTTGAGGAACTCGTCCAAGGGCGGCTTGCCGCAGTCGAACGCCGAGACGTCGTGGTCCGCCGTAATCGCCGTCGGCGCGGCGAGGTCAGGCATCCCAGACCGGCTTCTGGGCCAGAGCCTCCCACAGGCGAGGCGCAGGAAGGGCCTCGTCCATCATTCGGCTGAGCCAAAGGTACTCCTCGGGCGAGACCGTCACCACCCACTCCTCGCACACGACCCGCTCGGCCTCCTGCAACGAGGCTTGGAGCACGAACTGACTCACGTTCATGTGCCGCGCCCGCGCCAAAATCCCCTTCTGTGTGGGGTTCGCACGAATCGAGCGGCGGTCCTCTTTCGGCAGAGCGTCACCCTTCGACATCGATCCTGTTGTACGCCCAACGTGCACCCGTTTCCATCCTTCCGCAGAGGTATGCGCTGAATCCGGATCATGGGTGTCGTATCCTAAAGGTATGGCTCTGCATATCGAAGACCCGGAGGTTGAGCGGCTGGCGCGCGCGCTGAGCTTGAGAGACGGATTGCCCGTCGAGACCGTCGTGCTCCAGTCCTTGCAATCGCGCCAGACACAAACCGTCGCGGAGCGACAGGCGCGCATCCGCAAGGTGCTCCAAGAGGAGATCTGGCCAACCATCCCCGACGAGTTGAAGGGCAAGCCGATCGGCAAAGAGGAGGAAGAGGAGTTGCTCGGCTATGGACCCGGAGAGTACTGAGGCATTCGCCGACACTTCGATTCTCATCGCCATCATCCTCGAAGAGGGCGATTACGAAAACCAGTCGGATCGTCTCGGGACTCCATCCGTGCTCTGGGTCGCCGCACCCGTACTCGTAGAGGCGTTCGTGGTGCTCGAGCGCAGACGAATTCCGAACGGCGTTCAGGGTCTTGAACGCCTCCCGAGGAAGCCAAGCTCAGATTCATCCTTTCGACGCTGCCCAGGCACGCCTCGCGCACGAGGCCTATCGGCGCTACGGCAAGGGCCGCCACCCCGTCGCCCTGAACTTCGGCGACTGCCTTTCCTACGCCGCCGCGAAGTCGCGGGGCGCGAGCCTCCTCTACGTCGGCGACGACTTCGCCCAGACCGACCTCGCGTGAAAAGATGGTTGACTTTTCCGCGCCGACGCGCATGAGATAGAAAGCACTCGTCTCTCTGTGACCCCTTGGTGTCTTCGCGTTTCCTCCGGAAAAAAGCCCGTCAACCACCCGCAACGCAGAAAGGGTCCAAAGCCCCAACCGATTCGGGTCCAAGTCGAAAGGAAAAA
>CAXTOO010000399.1:0-2055 GCA_964245875.1 uncultured Fimbriimonas sp.
CACGCCATGCCGTGGACAAGATGGACTTTGGCGTCACGCCCGAGCTTCCGGAGGTAATCGCGTTCGTAGCGCTCGAAGATCGCGTCGCCCGTCGCCTGCGTCGGCAGGCCCATGTAGACGCCCCGATAACCCTTTGTGCGCCACCATTCGGCGAGGATCCACGCCGCCTCCGTCTTGCCCTCGCCCATCGGGGCCTCGATCACCACGAGGCCGGGCTCCAGCCGGGCATTCAAAAGCCCCCGCTGCAAGGGGCGCGGCGCGTCGACCACGGCTTCCGGCCTCCCCGCGCCGAGGTCGGGCGCGAGGTCGAGCCTTTCGACCATCTCGATCGCTACCGCCTTGGCCGCCTCGAAGTAGGCTGCCGGTTCGTGCAACGCCCGCAGTTCCTCGCGGTCGAAGAACGCCTCGTTGCTCGCGATCCAGTCGCACAGCACGACGTGGCCCGCGAGCCGCATCCCGAATGCGCTCAGGTCCTTCGGCGGCTCCGGCCCGAACGCGGGATCGCCCAACACCGCCGCGAGCATCCCGTCCAACGCCCGTTGCGCGACCTCGAACTCGGGGCCACTGCCACGCGCCTCGGGATTCCAATGGCCGTGGTGCGCGGCAACCGCCATCGCGACGCTCGCCGCGAATCGTTCGTCCTTCGTCGCTTCTTCGGCCTTACGATGAAGGTACGCCGCCGAGACACGTTCGTGGCGAACCTTGTCGTCCACTGTTAGGGGAAAGCCCGCCGCCTCCAACTCGATCCGAAAGGGCTCGTACAGGCGCTGAAACGCCGGATCGGCTTTCCCCACGTCGTGCATCCCGACCGTCCAGGCCACGAGTTCCTTCGACCAGCCGTCTTCCCTCAGGGGGGTTCGTAGGGCGAGGGAGACCGCCGCCGCGTCGAGGAGGTGCCGCCAGAGCGGGTGCTTGGGATTGCTCTTGGCCCAGAGGGCGCGCCAGGGTCGGAAGGAGGGTCCTTCAGCCAGGTGCAGGTCTTCGGACGTGAGCGGCGGAGGCATCGCGTTTCCAGCCTAGCATCGGTCTGCTTGAGATCGTCGTAGCGCCACCGCCATCACCATGGCCGGAGCACCCGGCGTAACCACTTCATATTCGACTAAGGACGGCGTATGGACCTCCCGATCTCCTTCGCGACAGCCAGCAGGATCGGGTACGCCTGCTGGGGCACGACCGCGTTGCCTAGGGCCTTGATGCGGTCCACCCGTCGGGGAACCCCATGAGCCACTCGACCCACGCGGGGTTCAGGGGGCCAGGCTCCCGGCTCCCGTCCGGCCACTCCCCGAGCCGCGCCATCTGCGAGAGGCGCACCGAGAAGGTCGTGCCGTCCGGCAGCTCGACTCTCGGCTTTCCGTACCGGTCCCTCCCCAGCCTCGCCGTCTTCCCGAGCGGCCTCTCCGACGCCCGCTCCGCGGCGAGCGGCGTCGGCAGCAACGACGAACACCCGCTCGCGCCGGTGTAGGGCCCCGACGCCGCAAGCTGGAACCACAAACGTCCGCGCGGCGTAGCCCTCGTTCTCCAGGCCAAGGAGCACGTCGTCGATGCCCAGTGAGAGGAGGCCAGCAACGTTCTCGCAAACGGCCCAAGCGGGTCGAGCCTGTGCGACGATTCTAAGCATGTCCGGCCAGAGGTGGCGGTGGTCCTCCTTGCCGCGGCGGAGCCCGGCCGTGGAGAAGGGCTGGCAGGGGAATCCGCCGGTGAGCAGGTCGACGCCCCGGTACTCCGAGCCGTCGAGATCCCGTATCTCGGGGTGGATGGGCACTCCCGGCCAGTGGCGTTCGAGGACGGAGCGGCAGAAGCGGTCGGACTCGCAGAACGCGACCGTGCGGAAGCCCGCCGCCTGCGCGGCGAGGTCGAGGCCGCCGATGCCGCTGAAGAGGCTGAGGTGGGTGAGGGGTGGGTGCGCGTCAATGGCGGCGGCTTAGGGATTGGGTCGCCCGAGCCTGCGCCCGCGCCGCCCGTTGACGCCACTCGCGGGCCTTCTCCGCACCGCGTGCGCGTCGGCCGCGGCGCTCGACGCCCTCGCCCCTTCCGCGTGACGATGGCGCGGCCCCC
>CAXTOO010000400.1:0-2054 GCA_964245875.1 uncultured Fimbriimonas sp.
AGAACCCGCCTCGGGTATACTCCCTCCCCACAAGCACACCATGGCGAACATTAAGTCGAGCAAGAAGGACCTCAAGCGAAGCGCGAAGCGTCGCCTCGTGAACGGTGCGATCAAGACGTCGCTCAAGACCTACGTGAAGAAGGCCCGCGTGGCGATGGCCGGAAACGACGCCGAAGCGACGAAGACGGCTCTCACCACTGCCGTGAAGAGCCTTGACAAGGCCGCCCAGCGTGGCATCATCCACAAGAATGCCGCTGCGCGTCGCAAGTCCCGCATCGCCAAGCAGGCGAACGCCGCCGCGAAGGCCTAGAAGGCCGCAGACCTTGGTCCGCAAAAGTGCCGGACTCCAATCCGGCAAAGAGGCCCGCGCTTCCGACGAGGCGCGGGCCTCTTTGTGATGTCGCCCCACGTTTTTCCTTTCTGTCGCTGAGCCTGGTCTCCCGTGTCGGCGATCTCCTTCGGAACCCCGCACCGTGGCGCAGGCCTCCGCGCCCGTGAAAGGAGTCCCCCACAGGCTTTCGGTGCTAGGCGGTGTCCGGCGAGTCCCGCAAGGTCGAAGCGGCGTCTGCCGGCACGGCCCGGAGGGGCCACAGAAGGCCACCGGGGGCGCACAGGGACGATTCCGATTCACCGGACACGGCCTAGAAGTGACCTCTGATACGCGAGGCTAGCGGAGCGAACGGGAATGCATCGCGCGGAGGGATCCCCTCAGCTTCGAAGCGATTTGGAAACATTGCGGCAAGGGTCCTCGTCATTGAGCCAAACGCGAAGTCGGCGGCTCGTACCGGCCGGATTCCCCTGGAGAAACACGAAATGCTGAAATGGGCCTTGATCTTTTTTGTCGTCGCGATCGTCGCCGCTGGCCTCGGCTTCGGTGGAGTCGAAGGTGTTGCGGGCGGCATCGCCTACACGCTGTTCTGGCTCTTCCTCGCGATCACCGTGATCCTGTTCCTCGTGAGCCTCGTCTCCAGTCGCAAGACTTCGCTGTAGGCCTGCCTCAACGGACCGCCCTGCGCCACAATAGGCGGTGGAGCACAGCGAGTATCGCAAGGGAACGCTCGACGAGAAGTCCCTTCCGGCTGATCCCGTCGAAGGCCTCGCCAAGTGGCTTGAGGACGCCGTGGCGTCGGGAGCGCCCGAACCGACTGCGATGTGCCTCGCCACCGCCAGCCTCGACGCCCAACCGAGCGCTCGCTTCGTCCTCCTTCGAGGCATCGACGCGCGCGGCCTGACCTTTTATTCCAATTACTCAAGTCGAAAAGGCGAGGAACTGGACGACAATCCGCGCGTTGCGGTGGCCTTCTGGTGGCCGAACCTCGAACGCCAGGTTCGGGTGGAGGGATCGGTGCAACGCATGGCATCTGACGAATCGGACGCCTACTTCGCTGACCGTCCCCTTGAAAGCCAATTCGCCTCGGCGGCGAGTCCGCAGAGCCGCGAGGTGGACAGCCGGGAGGAACTGGAGTCGATGGTCGAAGGCCTTAGGGCCGACTATCCCGAGGGTCCGCCCCGGCCCGAAGGCTGGGGCGGTTACCGCATCGTCCCCGACCGGATCGAGTTCTGGCAGGGTCGACCCGCTCGTCTGCACGACCGCTTTCTCTACGAACGCACCTCCGAAGGCTGGCATGTCGTCCGTCTCGCCCCCTAGTCTGCTGGTTCGGCGATCCCCCGCGCCGCGAAGCGGTTCGCCGCCCCGATAAAGGGAGGCTGACGCTCCACAAGAGCGTTGCGCGAGTCCTTTCGTGCGATTGATGGTTGACTTTTCGCGATCCTGACGCTATAGGACGTGAACCCCGATGCGTCCTCGCGTCTCCCTCGTGTCTTGGTGTTTGCCCCTGAAAACCTCGTCAACCATCCTTTTCAAGGTTGGGCATAAAGACCCAACCTGCGAAATAGAATTTTTTCGTGCTTGTCAGGCGCGTGGCTCCTCAGGCTCGCGCCAGACCTTGAACCGGGCGCGTCGGATAGACTGAGGAGACCATGCCCGTCGAGATCCTGATGCCCGAACTCGGGGAGTCCGTCCACGAAGGAACCGTCAGCCGCTGGCTGAAGAA
>CAXTOO010000401.1:0-2053 GCA_964245875.1 uncultured Fimbriimonas sp.
GCCGGTCTCGGCGATGATGCGCCTCTTGCCCATGCGCAGGGCGAGGAGGCACTGGCCGAGGGCGTTGTTGATCTTGTGCGCGCCGGTGTGGTTCAGGTCCTCGCGCTTGACGGTGACGTGCAGGCCGGTCTCCTCGCTCAGGCGGCGGGCCTCGGTGAGCGGCGTGGGGCGTCCCACGTACTCCTCCAGGCCTCGGCGGAACTCGCGGTGGAACTCGGGGTCTTCCCAGGCGCGGTCGAACTCGGCGGAGAGCTCCTCCAGGGCGGGCATGAGCGTCTCGGGGACGTAGCGTCCGCCGTAGTCTCCAAATCGTCCCTTCGCGTCGGGCTTGGTGGGCATGGGTACCTAGAGTCTACGGCCTTTAAGCCCCCTCTCGTCGCCCCGGCGCTTCGGCTCCGCCTTCGCAAAGGACACGGCGGGCGATGAGAGGGGATCGGGGGGAGAGCAAGACGTCGGTCAAGCGGCCCCACGGAGGGACCGGCTACAACCGCTTCGCGGTTAGCGACTCGGAGGTTTCCTCCTGAAGCGACTGGACCCCTTCCTCAAGCGCCTTGGTCAAATGCGTGTCCGCATGGTGTGCCTCAGCTTCCAACTGCATCAGTCTCCAGAATCTCTGCCACACGACGATCATTCCGATCAAGACGATGATGAAGCTGCCGAACTTGACCAACGCACCAGCTAGGCTATGGAGTGGAAAAAGGCCAGCAAGGAATCGGGGAAGACCGATCGCGCCTGCCAGGACGACCGCATTCACCTTTCTCCGCGCGAGTTCCTGAGGATGGATCCGCGCGGGCGGGAAGGTCGGCTCGCTTTCCATCCAGCGGTCGGGGCGATGCCAGCGCTGGAGAACGATCCTTGCCGGATCGTCCAATCCTTCAAGACGTACCTCGCTCCCGTCGGAGAGAACGAGGCTGCCCCTACGATCCGAGCCGGTCGTCAGCTTCCAGACGTCCTCGGGCCGAAGGGCGAAGTGCGACCGGACGCCCTCGGCGTGGAGCCATCCGTCCACGACGGTCAGGGCCATCTCGTCCCGCCCCGTCGCCAAGCCTTTCTGCCGGTACTCGACCTTCGTGCGGAACTGCCCTTCCGGCGCAGGGTCGGGGAGCATCGGCGCAAGGTCGTCTGGACGAGAGTTCCGACGCACCCACTTTCCCAGGACCATTGTCGTGGCCATCGGCATCATGGCCCAAGAGAATCCTTTGAACCAAGCGACGAGCGTGACGACCGCACCCAGCACCTGGAAGCCGAGAAACCGGTCTTCGAACACGACGCCGCGCCACCACCAGCCGAGAAGGCCTTTAGGGTCGTCCGCCCGCCGTCGCCACTCGGCCCTCCTCATGCCCGGAGTCTATCCCTCGGGAGCGGCGTAGAAGGAACGCATGGACACGGTCGAGATCGTGATCGGCGAGGACGGGCGGGTGGTGAGCCCGGTCGGGATGAGGCTGCGGGTCCCGATCCGGGCGGTCGTGCCGGAGCGTGAGGAGACCGACGAGGAGCGCGCGGCACGGATAGACGCCTTCGTCAAAGAGACCGAGGAGGACCTTCGGGACCTGCCACGACGTGAGCTGAGCGATGTCGATCCTCGGGTCGCCAAATACCGACGCATGGGCTTCTTCGGTTGAACGCACTCGACGCCTCCGCCCTCTACGGCTCGGTCGAGCGCGAAGTCGGCTCCCGGAGGACAGGCATTCGGCCAAACTGCCGAGCGCAACCACGGAGGTTGCGGCTACGACCGCTTCGCGGTTAGGTGGGTCGCCGTATTAGGAGCAGGCCGGGTCTGCGAAGCTAAAGCTCCTGGCTCCAGCGGTGCCGAAGCGTTGCGCTCCACACCCACGGGCCGCTGGCCGGGGCTTTTCGGAATGGGTTAGGATCGTGGGGTGGAGATCGCCACCCCGCGGCTCGTCGTGCGTCGCTTCCAGGCGTCGGATCTGGCCGGTTTACTCGCGTACCAGGGGCTGCCGGAGGTTCGTCGGTACCTGCGGGGCGCGCCGATGGACGAGGAGGCGGCGGGGCGGTTCCTCGCCGGGCAGGCGGCGCTGCGAGGGGACGAGCG
>CAXTOO010000402.1:0-2050 GCA_964245875.1 uncultured Fimbriimonas sp.
CGGGCAGGCGGATCGGCGGGTGGGCGAGGAGGCTCTCGGGGCGCAGAAGAGAGTTCTGTTAGACGCTCTTAGTACCTTGCCGGGTACGCCGTGGAGTGCGCTCTCAAGGCGGCAATCTGCCGACAGTTCCAAAGGCATACGCTTCCGAGCAAAAAGCTCGTCCTCGACTCGTTCGATCACGATTTGGAAAGGCTCATCGCCGTCGCGGGCCTGAAGGGCGACCATGACGCAATGCGCAAAGCGGATCTGGGCTTCGATCGAAACTGGTCTATCATCAGAGAGTGGAGGCCTGAGAGCCGCTACCGCACTCATGGGCGCAGGAGTGCGCATGAACTCGTTGAAGCGGTAGGCGCGGGATCGTCGTCTTTCATGGATTGGGTGAAAACGCGATGGTGAGGAATGTGACCGGAGACGAGGTTCAGGCGGGCCAGCGCTTCGCGCTCCAGCTAAATGGGCAAACCCCGGTCAGCGTAGCTTTCTGGAACTACGAGCCGGACCACGAACGATGGCGACTGATTCTTGGGGTCAACGCTGTGGATCGATTTGGCATGATGCCCACGCTGAAACGAGCCCAGGTCATCCTTATGGATACGAAGCTCACGCTCGACGATCTTCGCATCCTGGGCATGAAGGACAGCATCGCCGCCGCCGTCGGCAAGTATCTGCCTCATCAGCAAGAGGGCTATTACCCTGAGATCAATAACGTCGTCTTAGGAGAGCACGACATCCGTCGAGCGATCGTGCTATGGACAACACGTCCCGTAACCCAAGCTGAATTGAGCCGCCGTGAAGCGCTGAAGAAGCAGAACAGGATGAGTGGGGTCTCAAAGGGGCTTGTCTAGCACGATCCACTTTCCGGTCCCCTTTTCCTCCTTCCCTTTTCCCCTTTCCTCCGTCTTCCGCTAAACTTCCGCCATGACCGACGCCGGTACCTTGGCCTCCACCCTGCGCGACACCGTCCGTCGCCACGGCGGCCGCCCCGCCTTCGCCACCGTCGGCAAGGACGCGCGCTCGCTCACCTACGACGAGGCGTGGGCGCAGATCCTGCGGGTTTGCGGCGCGCTCCGGGCCAAGGGGCTGGTCGAAGGCGATCGGGTCGCGGTCGTCGCGGAGAACGCCATCGAGGTCGCGATCCTCGACTGGGCGGGCTATCTCAGCGGCCTCGTGATGGTGCCGATCTACCCCACCCTCACCGCCGACGGCACGCGCTACATCGTCACGGACTCCGGCGCGAGGCTCGTGGTGGTCGACTCCGAGAAGCAGGCGGCCAAACTCCTCCCCCCCGGGGGAGGGCAGGGTGGGGGTTCTGAGACGGCCGACCCTACCCCTATCCAAGGGGAGGGACCCGCGATCGTCCAGCTCGCGGACCTTGACGCCGAGCCCTTCGAACCCGACGCCGAGGTCGGGCCGGAGGACCCCTGCTGCATCATCTACACCAGCGGCACGACCGGCGTGCCCAAGGGCGCGGTGATGCCCCACCGGGCGTTCGTCCACGTCGCCGCGGAGGTCGAGAAGGCCATCGAGCTCGGGCGGCAGGACGTGTTCCTCTCGTTCCTCCCCATGAGCCACGTCTACGAACGGGTCGCGGGCCAGGTGCTGCCGGTTCGGCTCGGCGCGAGCGTCGTCTACTCACGCGGCCTCGCGTTCCTGCAGAACGAGATGAAGGAGGCGCGGCCCACGGTCATGATGTGCATCCCGCGCTTCCTCGAGAGCCTGCGGCAGCGCATCCTCGACCGGGTGGCGAAGGACGAGCCGATCAAGCGGCGGCTGTTCAGCCTGATGCTGACCCAGGGAACGCGGCGGGCCTACGGGAAGCTCGCGCCCTTCGCGGGGCTGCTCGACGCGGTGGTGGCGAAGAAGGTGCGCGAGGGGTTCGGGGGGCGTCTGCGGTACCTCGTGTCCGGCGGCGCGGCCCTCGCGCCCGAGGTCGGCGAGTTCTACATGGCGACCGGCCTCACCGTCCTCCAGGGCTACGGCCTCACCGAGACGAGCGGTGGGAGCATCGTGAACCGGCCGGAGAACAACCGGTTCTGGACGGTGGGCGAGTCCC
>CAXTOO010000403.1:0-2047 GCA_964245875.1 uncultured Fimbriimonas sp.
GAGTTGCTCAGCCGAGTCCATGGGCTTGAGCTCAAGGGCGAGTACGTGTTCAAGCGTAAGGCCATGGAGAGAGTTCTCCAGGGCGTTCCAAACCCTGGGCTCGACGCCGCGCTCCAAGTGTTGTCGCAGACTGGCCGGTGTCGCGGAAGTGCGCTCACGGTCGTCCGTCGGGTCGATTCGATGGCGGAGTTCTTCGGCGACGGCGAACGGTGCAGCGAACCCTACGTAACGTTGCTCCGCGCGATTAGTGGATACGCACAGAATCGCACACCCCAGAAACCCGTGATCCTCGTCTTCGATACGATTCACGGCGGGATCAGCGCGCCACTGTCGCGAAGGACCGCCAACTTCCTCTACAGGACGCGCGAGTCGGAAGGGATGCGGGCGATCGTTCCCGTGCCGTTCTGGATTCCCAGCGATAGCACAGCCGGAAGTCAGGTGGCCGATCTGATCTGCCACCTGCGGCTTCTTGAGAGTCGCAAGCCTGAATACCCCTATCTCGACTTGATCCGACCCCAACTAAACGAGATTGACAAGATTGCGTGGCTCGAACGATACGTGCGGCGTACAGCCTAGCGGACCCGTTTCAGGGGTCGAACACCCACCGAATCTATCCTACCCGAAAGGCTTCTGGCAGACTTGACCCCAGGGATGCCCCTCCGGTGTCAAACACCACCGTCACCAAGATCGCAAATTCCAGGCAAGAAAATCCGCGAGACGCAGCTCCAGAAGGTGCCCTACATGCTGACCCTGCGCGGCAAGGACGTTGAGGCGGGGACGGTGGGGGTGCGCTCGCGGAAGGAGGGCGACCTCAGCGCGATGCCGGTCGAGGCGCTCCTCGAACGGCTCGCGGGCCGAGTCCCGTCAGGATTCAGCCCGGTTCGGAGCAGTCAGGTCAGTGAAGAAGAAAGCGGCGGTTAGCCGCCGTTCTTGCTGCCGAAGCTCTCCGTGTTCGCCCCGGTTCCCAGCGAGGGGGCAGGCATCGCGCCGCTTCGCTGACCGATGCTGCCATTGGTGGGAGTTGCGGCGGCTGACGCCGGGGTGCTCGGAGCCGGTGCCGGGGTCGTCTCCTCCTCAGGTTTCGAGCAACCAGCGAGCGAGAGGACGAGTAGGGCGGGAAGTAGGGCGAAGGCTTTTTTCATGATGGGTGCAGAGGTTCAGGGAGAGACCCCAATGAGTCTCTCTCGGCGCGGATAGGTGGGAGACTACTCGCTATCCCAAAGGTACTTCGTCTTGTCGTTGATCGCGGTCGACGAGTATCTCCAGGTCGACACGTTCTGGAAGTTGGTTCCCGCGGCAAGCGCTCCGATCGGCTTTTTCGCAGCATGGCCGTCGCCCCAGAGGACGATGCCCGACCCTGCGCCGCGGAAGCTCGTGTACCCGCTGACCGCACCGGCCGGCACGCCTCCGGTGATGTAGGGTGCGTCGGTGTCGCCGCCCCTGCCCCAGTCGTAGCCTTTGTACAGGGGGCCGAACACGGGAGGATAGATGCAATCAACCTCAAAGGCGGTGCCATCCACCAGCCTCCAGAAGGTCGTAGTGCTGGTAGGGATCTCCGCGTTCGAAGTCCTCGCCCCTAGCATGATCGTCTGGGCGGGATCGCCCAAGGCGGTCATCGAGATCGGAGCGTGGGTATAGCCTCCGCCGCTCGCCACGATCGGCGCGAAGGCGACGAAATTGAGGCCGTAGTGGGGATAGGTCAAGCGGTCCGCGTTCGGAATGTTGAAAAGCGCCTTGAGCGGCGGCGCGAGCGGATCCATCAGAAGATCGCTGTTCTTCAGGTAGGGTTGCGCATTGTAGACCCAGGGGTTGTAGACGAAGGCGCCGAAGTTCAGCAGGCCTTGGCTTCCCGCCGCCAGTTGAGTTCCCGGATAGATCGCGATGTCGTCGCAGTCTCCCGAGTACATGATGGCGCCGAGGCCTTGCTGCTTGGCGTTGCTGAGGCTCACGGTCGTTTTAGCGGCGGCCTTAGCCTGCGCGAACACGGGGAACAGGATGGCGGCGAGGATCGCGATGATGGCGATCACGACGAGGAGCTCGATGAGGG
>CAXTOO010000404.1:0-2042 GCA_964245875.1 uncultured Fimbriimonas sp.
CTTTGGAGGTTCTTCGGCGTCTCTCTTCGTCTCCTCCAATTGAGAGACCTTTGAGAGACCGGCAGGTAGTTTCCACAGGCGGTCAGGCCGTCAATCAACCTTGTGCGACCTCTTCCACCCCATGGAGGAAATTGCGGGCACGACGGCAGACTTTCGAGTCTCAGGAGACTCCTAGACGCCTCCTGAAGTCGCCTCGATCTGAGAGACAACCGAGTGACACTCTGGCCGATCGAGCCCTGTTCTCGGTCGGCGCCCGTCGCGAACGCCCGCTCGCGATCGATCTTCTCGCAGATCGCACGGTTGCTTCCTCCATTCGCGTAGACCCTGGCCGCGCAGTCTCGACCCTTGCTGCACTGGGGTCGAGGACTTTCACGACGCTCGGATCGCAGCTCCGCCGACGCCGTGGACGCCCGCCGGATCGTCGGGTCGGCGGCCTCGCCAGGGATGGCCGCCGCCTTTCCGAAGAAGCGGCGTCCGCTCGTCCCCGCCACCATCGGACTCGGGACGCCGGAGATCGTTTCTCCCGTATCGCGATGCCAAAGGTTGAAACGACCGGCAGACAAGTACCGATGTAAGGCTTTCCGGTAGAGGCGGGGAAGGCTGGCAAAAATCTTATCGATATTCCTGGAAAAACCCTTGGCGTTCAGAACAAGCATCGCTTATAGTGGGTGCGATGCGACGACGCTCCGACGACCCTCGCCTGCGCCACGACCACGGCGGATCGACAACGGTCCGCGCCAAGTCGGTTGGGAGGGTCGACCGATGAGCGTCGCTCTGCTCGCCGCGCTCGTGGGACTCGCGGGCGGCCGGAACGCGGCCCGTCCCGCGATCAGTTCCGCCGGCGTGTTCGGCATGGTGATCAGGGTCCTCGGCATGGAGGAGCGCGCCGGGGCGAACGCCTCCGCGCACGCGTGCGACGTGGTGCTGAAGTTCGAGGGCGGCTCGCCCAACACGAGCGGCCCCAGCGGCTCCAGCACCTACTACTGGAGCTTCTTCGTCGACAGCGGAGTCCAGGTCGTCGGCCTCCAGGGAACGCCGCGCACCGTGGACTACGACGGCAACGGGAACTACCAGTCCGTCAACCGGTACGCCGTCGGCCCGGACCAGCTCGTCCACTTCAAATTCCCCGCCTCGACCACCACCGGTTCCCCGTTCACCGTCTTCCTAGACGGCTCCCATCAGGTGGTCGACAACTCCACCAACCCGCCGACGAGCTACACCGGCTACGCCGCCGCGCTCTACCGTCCTTTCCGCCTCCGGAGGATCGCCCTCGACGTCGCCTCCGTGGACCAGCGGACCACCTACGCGCCGCCCAACAAGGACGGGGCGTACCCGGCGGCCGACGCCAACGCCGACCTGCGCAACGTGGCGTTCGCGGGCTGGAGCCACCGCGGCGGCCTGTTCCTGGGCAACGCGGGCGGCCTCCGCGGCGACCAGAGCGGCGTCGCGCGGATCCAGTGCCAGGCGAGCGACCCCGGCGGGCTGCCGGGCTGCGCCTACACGCTCTCGCTGCTGCACATCGGCCCGCCCTCCGCCTTCCGCCAGCCCGCCGACTGGGACGCGAGCTTCTCCGTGCAGGCGTACGTGCCGACCGGGACGCCCACGCCCAACGTGCCCATCGGCAGCGTGACCTGGGAGAACGCCATGACCACGAGCGGCGCGGTCGCCGAGGGCGCGGCGGTCGACCTCTCCTCGGTCGGGGCGAAGGAGTACCTGAACGTGCACCTCGGCGTCTCGGGCTTCCCCTACCGCGTGCTGCTCAAGGCGACGGACGAGAGTTCGGCGCGATGGCGATACTTCGCGGGGCCGACCTTCGCGCCGACGCCCCCGCTGTACCCCTACGCCGAGTGCCAGCCCCACCTGTGGGCCTGCGACGCGCCGGAAGGCGTCGCGGCGAACGGGGGGAACTTTTGAGACATAGCGCCATCGCCGTCGCGGGTTCCACGGCCGCGCTCGCGTGCGCCGGGCTGCTCCTCTTCCGCCACGGCGAGCGGGCGAAGCCCTCCCCGGCCCCCTCGCCGCTCGCGGCCGCGAACGCCGAC
>CAXTOO010000405.1:0-2031 GCA_964245875.1 uncultured Fimbriimonas sp.
CCGCGATGTTCATCCGGCTGGGCGACGGGGCGTGGACCACGGGCGGGGCGTTCCTCATCGACGCGGAGGCGCTGGAGCGGTCGATGCCGCAGATCGAGCGGGTGTTCGCGCAGCGCAAGAGCAAGCTGGGGATGGCGCGGCTGCTCGGCCCGGCGTTCGTGCTGGGGCTGTTGCGCAAGACGCTGACGGTGCCGCAGATCGAGGCGAAGATCCAGGCGATGCTCGGCTGCTCGGGCGCGGCGGTGCGGGGCGCGCCGCCGGAGCTGGCGTACGACATCGACGACCTCGAAGACTATGCGTACGCGAAACGGGTGGCGGCGTGAGCGACGTTGATACGGACGGGATCCCCGAGGTCGTATCGCCTTACGCGGGCACTCGTCTGAGCGTCGGGACGCACGTCAAGATCTCCGCGTATTGGTTCGCGACGAACTTTCTCTGGGGCGCGCTGCTCATCAGCATCCTGCCGGGCGAGATGAAGGTTCTCGCGCAGCACTACCGGGTGCTCGCGATCTCGCTCTTCACCGCGTTGGGGGCGTTGATCGCGATCGTGGTGCCGCTCACCGTGGGCGCGCTGAGCGACCGGTGCGTGTCGAAGTGGGGCCGGCGGCGGCCTTACATGGCGGTCGGGGTGGGGCTGAACGTGCTTGGGCTGCTCCTGATGGCGACGGTGTTCGCCCTCGGGTCGCGACTGCCGGCGCCGACGGGCGCGGAGCCGGGTGTCTTCGAGACGGTCGGCGTGCTGCTGACAAGCCCCACGTACCTCGCGTTCCTGCTCGCGTACATGGTGGTGCAGCTGGGCAACAACGTGACGAGCGCGGCGTACATGGGGGTGATCCCGGATCTCGTGCCGGAGGACCAGCGCGGCGTCGCGAGCGGCTACATGGCGTTGATGAGCCAGGGCGGGACCCTGTTCGGGATCGTTGCGATGATCGCCATCGGCGCGTTCCACTTTGGCGACCTCGCCAAGTACTCGGCGCTGATCGTGGTGCTCGTGGCCGTCGCCCTGGTCACGATCCTCGGCATTCGCGAGAACCCCCTGCCGACCCGCCCCCCGAAGATCGACTGGCGGCACTACGCCAAGAGCCTGTGGATCGATCCGAAGCAGCATCCCGACTTCGCGTGGGTCTGGATCACCCGCGCGCTGGTCATGCTGGGCTTCTACTCCGTGCTGCCGTTCGTGAACTACTACATGGACGACGTGGTGCGGAGCCGGAACGTGGAGAAGGACGCGGGCACGGTCCTGGCGATCATCCTCGTGGCCTCGACGCTGAGCGCGCTGAAGGCGGGCAACCTCTCGGACCGGATCGGGCGCAAGAAGGTGGTGTACGTCTCCAACGCGGTCATCGCGTTCTTCGCGCTCTGCTTCATCCTCTGCCGGACGCTGGAGCAGGTGCTCGTCGTCGGCGTGCTGTTCGGCCTGGGGTACGGCGCGTACATCAGCGTGGACTACGCGCTGGGCACCGACGTGCTTCCGAGCCAGAAGGACGCGGCGAAGGAGATGGCGGTGTGGCACATCGCGATGACCCTGCCCCAGTCGATCGCCGCGCCAGTCGCGGGCGTGCTGATCTCGTCCTTCGGGATGACGGAGGAAATCGTGAAGGGCGAGAGGGTGCCGCACTACACCGTCGCGGGCTACTCCGCGGTGTTCGTGCTCTGCTCGGTCTGCTTCGCGCTGGGTGCTTATCTGCTGAAGAACGTGCGGGGGGTGAGGTGAGAAGGGACGAGGGACAGGTCAATGGCATTTCCCTTGTCCTTTGTCCCCTTTTCACTTGAGAGGCTTCCTCACCCTCGATCCGGACAAGGCGACTCAGGCTCGGCTTCTAGCGGTCCAGAACCGGCTGCGCGACGCGCTCGACCGCCAGGGCGTCCACTTTCCCGAGGTTCGCGGCGCGACGCTTCTCGCGTGGCCGTTCGCGACCCTTCCAGATCTCGACGAGGCGGCGGAGCTCGTCGGAAGGCGGCAGACTCCCGAGATCGGCACCGGCGGGCTCGAAGGCCTGCCGCACGGCGAGCGACCCTCGGAGGTCGGCT